>NZ_JBFHHX010000004.1:0-62147 GCF_041596795.1 Lutibacter sp. | reverse complement strand
ACCAAAATTCATTTTCCAATAGTTTTTTACTTCAAAAGCCATTGCTAAATGAGAGACATTAAAATCTGTATTGGTTTGAGATGAATTAGTAGTTTTTTTGTTAGAATTTGTGCCACTAACACCAATTTCATATAAGAAGGTTTTAGAGGCAATTGATGTAATTGATGCTGGATTAGCTTTGTTTATGGAAAATAAATTTTTACTTGCAATACCTGTGTTCCCCATAGCAGTATATCCGCCAAAATTGCTTGTATTGTCTTGCCCTAAACCAAATAAGGAATAAGGAGAACTAAAATCGCTTTGGGCTTGTGATATAAAAATAGTTGTGATATAACAAACTATAAATGAAATAGTTATTTTGTTCATGTTTTTCAAAATTTGTAATTAATAGCGCAAGTAAGTAAGTGTGAGCTTCATTCGATAATCGGGGTCCTCAGCATCATAAATATTAATCTTATTTACGCTATTATTGTTATTGGGAAATTGAAATAGCAAAGAATATTCTAAATCATAACTACTTGATAAAACCGTTTCAACAAAATATGTTAAATCTGCTGTGTAATAGTATTTAGAATCAAACTCATCGGTTGATGTGTTAAGTTTAGCATAAACATAGTTTCCACCTGTGTCATATAATTGTTGTACTATTTTATTTTTTTTGGTAATAATATAAACCGCTAATGAATCTGCTCCTATATAGTTTTCTTGGTAACTTTTTAGTGTTGGATAAAATTTTAGTGAAGCTCCAAGGGTTGTACCATTATCTTCTAAAGCGTTTAAATTTCTAATTGAAGGAAATTCCACCCGCATATTTACGGACGTTCCGGATTGGATGTAGGCTAAGTTATTTGTATTTGTGGTACTTAAAATATCGGTATAAGATTGTAAGGTGCTTAAAATAGTACCTGCTTTATTACTGGTTACTTGGTTATAGCTTCTCGTAGAACTTTGTATACTAAAATCGTTGTAATAATCACTATCTTCATTTGTTTCATCTGCAATGGTATAATACATTCTCATTACCATAGTAGATTTTCCAAAACCTAAAACAACGTTACTATTTCCATCTGGAACAATTGTAAGTCCTTTAAAAGCTTGGTATAAATCGTCATCATTATTATAAGTGTTGGATTGTAGTTTATCAAATAAATCACTTCCAAATGTATCGTTTAGCCTAATGTAAATAGAATCTTTTTGATTAGGATAAGGTATATAAGACAATTCACCTAAAGCAGTATCGCTGTATTCTAAAGATGTTGTATTGTAATAATTATCATCATCATCATTTTTAGGATCAAAATTTTCAATTATCTCGTGTACTTTAAGTGTTTGAATTTTTGTAGTATCTCCATAATAATATCTGTCGTAATATAAAATAACGGCAATAGAATCGTAGGTTGCATCATTGTCAATATCATAGTTTGAAGTTAGTAAATTAAAAAAAGGTTGACTTTTTAAAACTCCAAAATCCTGATTTTGAAGAGTTCCAATTAATAATCTACTTGGGTTGGTTGTTGATACAGAGTCAAGTTGAATAGTAGAAGTTAAAATTGAGACAGTATCAGTAACTATAAGATTTGTGTTGTTATCTAAAAAATCTTCACCAACAGTATACGTTGTTAAATCATCGTTGCAAGAAATTAAAAAAGTAAACCCTAAACAAAATAGAGCAATATAATTCTTCATTTAATATATTTTTTGGGTAAAGGTATTTTAACACATTAATTCTAGCATTGTAAAATAGATGAATGGCTGAATTGTATAGATGAAAGCGTTAAGAAAATGTTAAATCCTTAATAATCAAAATGTTTTAGTATTTGTAGATAGTAAACTAGTTTAAGTAGATAAAATAGGCGGTTTGGTCTATTTTAGGGTTTAGATAGAGAATTACTAAATACTTTTGAAGAGAATTTTTAAAAAAAATAATGTTTTTTAGGGTTTTGTTAATGGTATTATGTATGGGTTCTTCGGTTGTATTTTCTCAGCAAGAAAACCTGTTTGTTACGGAATTTAAGTATGTTCCAAGCACAAGTAATACTGTTGGTTTTCAAGATTCTAACGTTGCTTTTAAGTATGCTGTAAAACTTAAAAATGGATCTTTAATAAACGGTTTAAAATACACTAGCAATAGGGTAATTTATAATGATAGTGAAAAATTAGAAGAAGAACCATTAGGTATTGAATTGTTTCAATCTATAGCATATTCATTAAATTTAAAAAAAGAGATAGTAAATGGTTGGAGTTATAATGTGAATATTGCACCAACTGTAGCATCAAATTTTGAATCATCGCTTACATTTGATGATTTTTTTGTAGATGGCGGTGTTGTTTTTGCTAAGAAATTTAATAATAATACCATACATTTTGGAGTTGTTCGTAATTTATTTTATGGTTTTCATTCACCAATTCCGCTTATAACTGTTGATGGAGCTATTAATGATAATTTAAAATATAGTGTTGGTTTTCCAATTACAGAATTATCTTATATAGTGAACAATACAAATGAGTTTAGTATGTTTGTAAAACCAAAAGGGTTTTATGCAAATATTGCAAATGATTTAGTGGTTAATGTAGATGATGATGTAGAATCGGTACAATTTCAATCTTTTGTTACAGGGCTACAGTTTAGTCATTGTGTAGATGATAATTGGTTAATTGTGTTTGATGCAGGTTACCAATTAAAATCGGATTATGAATTATTAGATAAAAATAAGAATAGTGTGTATGAATTTAAAACTAAAAATAATTTTAGTGCAGGAGTTAGTTTAAAATTCAATTTGTTAAATGATAAAAGTTAAAAAATAAGATTATGATTTCAAAAAAAATGTATTTAAAATGTTTAACAATTTTAATTGCGGTAATAAGTATATCTTGTTCTGATGATGATACAGAATACGGTAACTGGGTAGAAAGTTCATCTTTTGATGGAGATGCAAGAGGTAATGCTGTATCTTTTGTTATTGGTGATAAAGGATATTTATTAACTGGATATGATGGAGACGACTATTTAAATGATCTTTGGGCATATGATAAAGATGGTGATTATTGGGTGCAATTAAAAGATTTTCCTGGTGTAGCAAGAAGCGGAGCTGTTGGTTTTGAATTAAACGGTAAAGGGTATATTGGAACAGGTTACGATGGAAGTAATAGACTAAAAGATTTTTGGTGTTATGATCCAGCTACAAATGAATGGACTCAAAAAGCCGATTTTTTAGGTACTGCAAGATATGGTGCTGTTGGTTTTTCTATTGGAGGTAAAGGTTATATTGGTACTGGATATGACGGAAGTGAATTAAAAGATTTTTATGTTTATGATGATGCTACAGATTCTTGGTCTATATCAGTAGGTTTTGGTGGTAATAAAAGAAAAGACGCTTTAACTTTTACATTAGACAATAAAGTTTATTTAGGATTTGGTTTAAGAAATGGAGCATATGAAAATGACTTTTACTATTTTGATGGATCTACTTGGACTAGATTAACAGATTTAGATGATGATGATGCAGATTATAGCGTTTTACTTTCAAGCGGTGTAGCATTTACATTAGATGGTTTAGGATATGTTGCAACAGGTGAATCTTCAGGAATTTCTACAAATACTTGGGTGTATGATCCAATTTTAGATGAGTGGGATGAAGAACCAAATTTTGAAGGAAGTGCAAGACAAGACGCAAATGCTTTTACTTTTACTGACAAGGCATTTGTATTAATGGGTAGAAGCGGTAGTTATTACTTTGATGACAATTGGGAATACAGACCATTGGAAGAAAGTGACGACGAAGACTAAAAAATAAGTTTGATTGTTATAAGGAGTTGTACACTAATATGGTATAGCTCCTTATTATTTTATAGTATCATCAACAAATAGAAAACTTAATGTTAAAAGACTAATTTCTATATTAGCCAATTACTAGTTTAAATTGAAAAGAAATATTAGAAATATAAATCCAATTATAATTCACGTTTTATGTTGGATGTTAATGCTTTTAATAGGTTTATTAACTTTTTATAATAAATTTCAAGTTTTCCCTCGAGATATACAGTTTTATATTAGAATGCTTTTAGATGTTCTAGTATTCTATTTAAATTTTTATTTACTAGTTCCAAAACTACTTCTAAATAAAAAAATAGTATTGTACGTAGTAGTTTCGGCAGCCTTTATATTTCTATTAAATTTTTTGAAAGATCAGTTGGTTCCACCAAGAGAAATTATTCTTGAAATGTTGAATAGAACTGGAGATTTGGTTGACCCTAACCTACGAGGTAAAAATTTTGGACCCAACAAAAATGTATTTATGGGAGTTCAAATTTTATTTGGTATTCTCTTATTTTCAATAGGCGCTATTGTAAAATTAGTTTCTGAATGGTATAAAAATGAAAAGCAAAAGGCACTTATAGAAACAGAAAAAATTAATACAGAACTTTCGTTTTTAAAAGCCCAATTAAATCCACATTTTTTATTTAACTCACTAAATAGTATCTACTCTTTAGCAAATAAAAAATCTGATGATACAACACAAGCTATTATAACATTATCAGAGTTAATGCGCTATATGTTATATGAAACGGATAGAGAATATGTATCTTTAATAAAAGAAGTAGATTACATAAAAAATTACATTGCACTTCAAAATTTAAGATTAAAAGATTCTAGTGGTGTTAGGTTTAATGTTCGTGGTAGTTTAGAGCATTATATAGAGCCTTTATTGTTAATTTCATTTATAGAAAATGCATTTAAACACGGTACAGACTATACTGGTAAAACTAGTATTAATATTCAAATTTCAATTGAAAATCATCAACTTACTTTAAATATAAATAACTATATTTCCATAAATCAAAAAAATAAAGAAAGTTCTGGTATTGGGTTGCAAAATATTATAGGTAGATTAAATTTATTATATCCTAATTCTCATACCTTAAAAATTGAGGAATCAGAGAAATTGTATACTGTAGAATTAGTACTAAATTTAAAGAAAAAATGAATTGTTTAATTATAGATGATGAACCTTTAGCAGTAGAACTGTTAGAAGATTTTGTATCAAAAGTACCTTTTTTAAATTTAGAAGCAAGTTGTTCAAATGGTATTGAAGCAATTTCAATTCTTAAAAACAACACTATAGATTTAATTTTTACCGATATTGAAATGCCTGATTTTTCGGGTATTGAATTTATAAAATCTTTAGATGTAAAACCTTTGTTTATTTTCACAACGGCATATTCACATTATGCCATTGAAGGTTTTAATTTAAATGCTGTAGATTACTTGGTAAAGCCTATACCATTTCATCGGTTTTTAACAGCGGTAAACAGAGCTCACGAAATATTTTTATTAAAAAAAGAAGGAGGTAAAAAATTACTTCAGCCTGCGGTTCCTGCAACCGATGCTTGTAATTTTATTTTCGTAAAATCCGATTACGAAAATATTAAAATAAATTTTGATGATATTAAATATATTGAAGGGCTAAAAGATTATATAAAAATTTTCTCAACCTCTCATAAACCAATATTAACGTTAAGTAGTTTTAAAAAAATTGAAGAAAAACTTCCGGCAAATTTATTTATAAGAGTGCATCGCTCTTATATTGTTTCGTTAAAATATATCCATTCAGTACAGCGCAATAGAATATTAATAGATACTATTAGAATACCAATAGGAAATAATTATAAAGACGATTTTTTAAAAATGATTGGTGGATAAGCAAAAATAAAAAAGAGAGGTGAAAACCTCTCTTTTTTATTTTTATTACTTCTGTCTGAAATAAATTACAATTGGAACACCTTTAAAATCGAAAATTTCACGCATTTTGTTTTCAATAAAGCGTTTATATGGTTCTTTTACATATTGAGGTAAATTTGAGAAAAATACAAATTGAGGCGTTGGTGTTGGCAACTGCATACAGTATTTTACTTTTACAAATTTCCCTTTGTTAGATGGTGGCGGATTGTGTTTAATAATCCCTAACATAGTATCGTTTAATTTACTTGTTGTTATACGTTTCTTTCTGTTTTCAAAAACTTCAACAGCAGTTTCAATAGCTTTAAAAATACGTTGTTTTGTAAGTGCGCTAATAAATATAATTGGCACATCAGTAAAAGGAGCTATTTCTCTTCTAATTTGGGCTTCAAAGTCACGCATAGTATTAGTTTCCTTGTTTTCTACTAAATCCCATTTATTAACTAAAATAATAATTCCTTTTTTGTTTTTTTCAGCTAACCAAAAAATGTTCTCATCTTGCCCTTCAAAACCTCTGGTTGCGTCAATAATTACTATAGCAACATCACATAATTCAATAGTTTTTACGGCACGCATTACCGAGTAAAACTCTAAATCTTCTTTTACTTTCGATTTTTTTCTAATTCCGGCAGTATCAACTAAATTAAACTCAAATCCAAATCTATTGTATTTTGTATCAACGGTATCACGTGTTGTTCCGGCAATATCGGTAACAATATTTCTTTCTTCACCAATTAATGCATTAATAAAAGATGATTTTCCAGCATTTGGACGACCAACAACAGCAAATCTAGGTAGTTCTGTAACTTCTTCTACAGTTGCTTCCATTTCTTCCGTTATAGCATCTAATAATTCACCAGTTCCACTTCCGTTAATAGATGAAATGGTGTAATATTCTCCTAAGCCTAAATTGTAGAATTCTACAGCATCTGCATCACGCATAGCGTTGTCTACCTTATTTACTGCAATAAAAACAGGTTTTGTTACCTTTCTAAGTAGATTAGCAACTTCTTCATCCATTGGCGAAATACCTTCTTCTACATCAACTACAAATACAATATAATCTGCTTCTTCAATGGCTAAATTAACTTGTTTTCTAATTTCTTCTTCAAAAATATCATCAGAACCTACTGTATATCCTCCAGTATCAATTACTGAAAATTCCTTACCGTTCCAAAAACTTTTTCCGTAATGTCTATCTCTGGTAACCCCGCTCACGGCATCAACAATGGCGTCTCTTCGCTGTACTAGACGATTAAACAATGTTGATTTTCCAACATTTGGTCTTCCTACTATGGCTACTATATTACTCATTCTTATTTTTATAATTTTTTGCAAAATTACATAATTTTATTTTGGTATTTTAAGTATTAATCGCTCTAAATTAGTCATTTGATAATTTTGTGTATATTTCAAAACTAATTTTAATAGTTTATGACTGCAAAAACCAATAGTAATATTCACTTACGACCTAGATTTAAAATGGAATTTAAAGAAAGTGATGCTGTTTTAATTTCTAAGTTTAAGAATAAATTAAACAAAGGAGATTGTAACTATTGCGTAAAAGTAGTTGATGGTCATGTGGTAATTGATATTCCAAAAGAAGAAAATTATTTTTGGTCGCCACAATTAAATATTGAAATTGAAAAAGTTGAAGATGGTAAAACAATTGTAAAAGGATTATTTGGCCCAAAACCTACAGTTTGGACACTTTTTATGTTTTTTCATTTTGCAGTAGCCGTTGCTTTTATTGGTTTTTCTGTAATGGCTTACGTGCAGTGGAGTTTAAAAACCGATAATTCTTTTGCGTTAATAATGGTTTTAGGATTACCTGCAGTTTGGATTTTGATGTATTTTTTAGGTAGAATTGGTAAAAGCAAAGGAAACCAACAAATGGACGATTTGTACCAATTTATGATGAAAACCTTGAATAGTTAATTTACAAAGGCGTAAATAAGAAAAGGTACTTAGCATTGAGAGTAAGCTCTGAAAAAAGTTCCTTTTCTTAAGTGTGGGCTAGTAACAAAAATTTACTCGTTATACCCAAACCTACGTAACTGACGCTTATCATTTCGCCAATCTTTATTCACTTTAACGTATAATTCTAAATGAATTTTTTTATCGAAGAATTTCTCCAAATCTTTTCTAGCTTCTGTTCCAACACGTTTTAAAGGAGCGCCTTTATGGCCAATAATAATTCCTTTTTGAGTTTCTCGTTCTACCATAATAACAGAACGAATTTTGATGATTTTATCACTTTCAAAAAATTCTTCAGTATCAATTTCTACAGAATATGGAATTTCCTTTTTGTAGTTTAATAATATTTTTTCACGAATAGCTTCGTTTACAAAAAAGCGTTCTGGTTTATCTGTTAATTGATCTTTTGGATAAAATGCTGGCGATTCTGGTAATAATTCTATAATTCTATTAAAAACACCTTCAACATTAAAATTTTCTAAAGCAGAAATTACAAACAGTTCAGCATTTGGAACCTTTTCTTTCCAATACAATACTTTTTCCTCAATTATTTCCTGAGATGAAGTGTCTATTTTATTAATTACTAATAAAACAGGAATTTTAGAATGCTTAATTTTATTAAAAAATTGTTCGTCTTTTAATTCTTTTTCGCCTGGTTCTACCATGTAAATTAACACATCGGCATCTTCAAAAGCCGATTTCACAAAATTCATCATAGAGTTTTGAAGCTCGTAAGCAGGTTTTATAATTCCTGGTGTGTCGGAAAATAAAATTTGAAAATCTTCTCCATTCACAATTCCTAAAATACGGTGACGAGTTGTTTGTGCTTTTGAAGTGATAATTGATAATCGTTCACCTACAAATGCATTCATTAATGTTGATTTTCCAACATTAGGATTTCCAATAATATTTACAAAACCTGCTTTATGTGCCATATTTTATTGCTCTAAAACGGCAAAGTTAGTTCAATTAGCTCTTATTTAAATAAAAATTAAGTAAAAATTAGCAATTTAACCATTTTATAAAGTACTTTATATAGGAGCGTAAATACCGTAGCTATTTGTTATTCATAAGTTTAGATGGGAGTATTTTTTTAATGTGATTTTAAAAAGATAAAAAAGTTTAATTATATAAATAAAAAAATTGTTTTATTCCAATTTAGTTGTATCTTTGCAATCCAAATCGCGGGATAGAGCAGTAGGTAGCTCGTCGGGCTCATAACCCGAAGGTCACAGGTTCGAGTCCTGTTCCCGCTACTAAGGTACAAATCCTTACAAATCGCAGTTTAGTGTTCGCTAAACTGCTTTTTTTATGTCTAATTTGAACGAATTAATTATCTTTGAAGGCGAAAGTGCATACGATTTTGCATACGATTTGCCAATGAATAAAGATTTTTCTAACCCCAAAATTTACACAGCCAATGGTGATTTAAGCAAACGTTGGTATGTGTACTTTTCTTACCGAAATCCGAAAACTGGAAGACTAAAACGGATCACTCCATTTTATGGAGAAGCACATAAGTATAAAACAAAAGAAGATCGTTTATTTGTTTTATCAGCGTATTGTAAAAAAATCCAAGAAGTATTAAAAAAAGGATACAATCCGTTTGAAGATAATAATGAATTTCATCAAAAAAGTAAAGAGCAAAAGAACGCACTAAATTCCAAAAGTTCTGAAACTTTCATTGCTGAACAAAATAGTGCTTCTATTCAACAAAAAACTGTTGAAGAAAAACATAAAACTATTGAAGAGGCTTTCCAATTTGCACTATTAATCAAGAAAAAAACAGTTGGAATTAGAACACATTCTGGATATTCAAGCAGGGTAAAATTACTGCAAGAATATATTGTTGAAAATTATCCTGAAATAACCCATATAAACCAGTTAACCAAAAACGTAGTAGTTCAATTTTTAAATGAAGTACTTCAAAAAACCAGCGCACGTAGTAGAAATAACTATCGAATAGATTTAAGTAGTTTAATGCAAACGATGGAGGACAATGAAATTATTGCAACAAACTTCATAAAGAAAATTCCTGTTCTAAAGGCCATACCTGAACGGAATAAAACCTATACAAGCCAAGTTGAAGAAAACATCTTTAACCATTTAAAGGAAGTGGATCCTACATTATTGTTATTCATAAAGTTTATATCTTTTAATTTTTTAAGACCTATTGAAGTGTGTCGACTAAAAGTTGGAGACATCAACTTAATTGATAAAACAATTCAATTTAAAGCAAAGAACAGCCCTTTAAAAACAAAGATTATTCCTGATATTTTAATAGATGAGTTACCAGACTTGTCAAATTTAGACACTGCACATTCTTTATTTTCACCTGAAGGAATTGGGAAGGAATGGGATGTTATGGATGAAAATAAACGAGATTATTTTAGTAAGCGATTTAAAAAAGTGGTGAAAGATCATTTCGGGTTAGGGAAAGATTATGGATTATACAGTTTTAGACATACGTATATTACAAAATTGTATAGAGAGATCGCTAAAAACGCATCGCCTTTTGAAGCTAAAAGTAATTTGATGTTGATCACAGGTCATTCTTCTATGACAGCATTGGAAAAATATTTGAGAGATATTGATGCTGAATTGCCAGCAGACTATTCACATTTAATTAGAACAAAATAAGATGAAGCAACACACGACTATTTCTTTTGTAAATGATTTGATTGGAGTACTTCTTGACAATCTTTTATACTATATACCAAGTGAATTAATAACTGGGGAAGTTTTAACTCAAATGGAAGAGAATATACCTGATAGCTTTTTTGATGAATTAAGTTTATTCGACCTTGAAAAGGGTGTTTTTTTAATACATAATGAAGATACATTAGCCATCAATAAAAAACTTCTTGAAAAACGCGCATTACTTGAAAACAATCTAATTTCACTGCTACAAAAAAGAAAAGAAATTTCACCAGCCGAGTTTGAATTTATGCTTCAAAAATACTATGATCAATTAGTGTTTTTTATATTTATTACAGACTGGCTTGTTTCAAATATAAAGAAATATCATAAAGAAGTTTCAACCCTTCCGTTAATTGGATCCTATAAATTGCAACACGAGTATCTTTTAAATCACACAAAAGAGATCAACAATTATTTTACAGATGTAATTGACATTGAAAAGGAATATTACTTTACTGCTGAAAAATTGGTAATGGAATATTTTCCAGACTTAATTTCGAGGTATCAACAGGTAACACAATCAAATGAAAATAGTGTTGATGATAAACCGATACTTGAAAGCGAAAAGAAAGAAATAGTTTCCGATACAGATAGCGAACAACAAAAAATCAAATCTGGTACAAGACAAAATAAAAAGCGAGTAGGACCTCAACTTGACGATGAAGAGATAGAAAGAATGATTTTGACAAGTATTTTTAAAGTTAAAATGGATTCATAAAAATAAAATTATACATCAATTATACGTTTAATTGACGCTTAAATATGAAAAAAGATCGAAAAATCACAGAAATTTGTTTACAATGTAATGAACATTATGTACCAACAAGAAAAGGTGTTCAAAAATTTTGCGGAGCATCTTGTAGATCCAGATATTGGTTTATTCATAATCAAAAATCGACAGTACCGCAAAAATTGCAATCTGAAAAATCGGAATTAATCGTTCAGTCAAGTATTGAAAGTGAACAAAAACCAACTAAAATAGAAGAAGTAAGTTTAGCTGGTATTAGTAATGCAGCTTTAGGAACAATTTTGGCTAATTCAGGAACAGCATTTGTGAAAAGTAGATTTACAAAAGAAGAGGATAAACCTGCAACTAAAGGAGATCTTAAAAAATTAGAAGATTTAATAAACAAACAATACTTTGAAGTCTATAATGTTTCACCAGATATTTACGGAAGACGTGCTTATTTTGATATGGCAACCTCAAAAATTGTTTATTATGATGAACGTCAAAGACGCTTTGAATTTCCTCCATTTGATTTGCAATAATAAAAAACGATTGCTTTTTAATAGGTTATTATATATAGGGAAGTAATCAGTATCTCATAGGTAATGTTTAATTATATATGTCCAGTTTATTAATTAATAAACTGGACATATATGCGCTTCATAATAATTAGTAAACTCAATATTTGTATAGGGTAAATAAAGTATTCGGTCAGATAGAAGACCTTTCACTTATGTGAATTTTATACCACTGGTGATTATTGAAATAATGTAGCAAAATTGCTCTGAAATGAGTTTAACTATTTTAATTTTTGAAATAGACTTTCTAAAAGCCAATTCCTTAAGTCCAAAATATAAAATAACAAAACTCCAATAAAAAAAGATTTGTATTACCTCAATAAAAAATAGTCCAAACCCAACTCATTATGTCATAATTATTAAAAGTAATTCATTGCTGCAAATTCTCAAAATACTTTAAAACACGTCAGAAATAATTCTTACATTTAGCTCTTATTTAGTTGTCAAGATTCATCTTTGACAATCAAAGTATAATTGCTTATGAAAAGCTTATGATATTTACCGAAGACTCCAGAGTAAAAATCCCTTCTATATTACACCTAATTCAGTTAGGGTATACTTATTTGTCTTTAAAAGATGCTGTTTGGGATGAAAGCACCAATATATTCACAGAACTGTTTCATAAACAACTGCAAATCATCAATCCTGGACTTTCTGAAAATGAACTTAAAAAAGTATATGATGACGTATCTTTATCATTAGAAAATGAAGATCTAGGTCGTGCTTTTTACAATAAATTAATAGATCAGTCTGGTGTTAAACTAATAGATTTTGAAAACTTTGAAAAAAATAACTCCTTTCACGTTGTAACTGAGTTACCCTACCAAAAAGATGATGAAACCTTTAGACCCGATATTATTCTATTAATTAATGGAATGCCTTTGGTGTTTATTGAAGTCAAAAAACCGAACAATAGAGATGGTATTTTAGCGGAACATAGACGAATGAAAATGCGTTTTAAAAATAAAAAGTTCCGTAAATTCATCAATCTTACGCAGCTAATGGTGTTTTCTAACAATATGAAATACAGTGATGAAGACAGTCAGATGTTAGAAGGTGCTTTTTATAGTACCACCAATTATTTTAAACCAGTTTTTAATTATTTCAGAGAAGAAAAAAAGTTTGATTTAGCTAAAATTTTAAAACCAATTTCAGACGAGGAAGAAAACACTGTTTTAAAAGATACCAATCTGTTAAGTATCAAAAATTCAAAAGAATTTCTATCCAATAAAAACCCCAATTCACCAACAAATAGCATTTCAACATCGTTATTTCAAAAAGAGCGATTAAAATTCATTTTACAATATGCCTTCGCTTATGTGGAAGAAGAAAACGGATTGGAAAAACACATTATGCGTTATCCGCAACTGTTTGCAACAAAGGCAATAGAAGACACACTGGAAAAGGGCAATAAAAAAGGAATTATTTGGCATACACAAGGTTCTGGTAAAACAGCTTTAGCCTATTTTAATGTAAAACATTTAACAGACTACTATCAAAAACAGAATGTCATACCAAAGTTTTATTTTATTGTAGATAGAATAGACTTGTTAAACCAAGCTGCTAAAGAATTTACGGCACGTGGCTTAATAGTTTACAAGGTAAGCAGCAAAGAGGCTTTTTCAAGAGATATAAAATCTACGAAAGTAATTCACAACAGTTCTGGAAAGGCTGAAATTACAGTGGTAAACATTCAAAAATTTGAAGATGATCCTGATGTTATAAAAAACAACGATTATAATTTAAACGTTCAACGTGTATTTTTCTTAGATGAAGTTCACCGCAGCTATAACCCAAAAGGAAGTTTTTTAGCAAATTTAGAACTTGCAGATAAACATTCAGTGAAAATTGGTTTAACAGGTACACCTTTATTGGGTAAAGAGTATAATTCTAAAACCTTATTTGGAGATTATATTCATAAATATTACTACAATCTTTCCATTAAAGATGGCTATACATTGCGTTTAATTCGTGAAGAAATTGAAACCAATTATAAGTTAACCTTAAAAAAAGCCTTAGAAGAAATTAAAATTTTACAAGGCAATGCAGAAAAGAAAAAAGTATATGCACATCATAAATTTGTAGAGCCAATGTTGGACTATATTGTAAAAGATATGGAACAAGCCAGAATTTCTATGAACGATAACAGTATTGGAGGTATGGTGGTTTGCGATTCATCTGAACAGGCAAAAATGATGTTTGAAATTTTTCAAAATAATTATGCATCTACTGAAGAACCTGTTTTAAATTTAGCAGCTGAGGAACCAACAAGTTACGGAGCTAAAAAGAAAGAAGAAAGCAATATAACCAATGCGCAAGTAATATTACACGACATTGGCACCAAACAAGAACGTAAAGATTGGGTGTCTAACTTTAAAGCTGGGAACATAGATTTTCTATTTGTCTACAATATGTTATTGACTGGTTTTGATGCCAAGCGTTTAAAAAAACTATACATAGGTCGTAAAATAAAATCCCATAATTTACTGCAAACCTTAACACGAGTTAATAGAACTTACAAAACACATAAATATGGTTATGTGGTTGATTTTGCCGACATTCAAAAAGAGTTTGATAAAACCAATCAAGATTATTTTAACGAGTTAAAATCAGAATTGGGTGATGAAATGGAACATTACTCCAATTTATTTAAATCTTCTGAAGAAATTCAAGAAGAAATTGAAATCATTAAAGATGTGCTTTTCAAATTTAATACGGAGAATGCAACTGTTTTTGGAGAGCAAATTTCAGAAATAAATGAACGTTCAGAAATAAGAGAATTAGCCAAAGCCTTAAACAATGCAAAAGAATTGTATAACATAATTCGTTTGTCGGGTAATTTTGAATTATTGGAGAAATTGGACTTCAGAAAACTAACGGTGTTATCTAGGTTAACCAATGATAGATTAGGTTTAATAAACACCAGATTAGCATTAGAAAACAATGTTGAAACGGAGAACATTTTAAATACAGCGTTAGAAGATGTTATTTTTGCCTTTACCAAAATCAAGGAAGAAGAAATGGTACTGGCAGATGAATTAAAAGACATCTTACAAAAAACACGTGAAATGTTAGGTGGTAACTTTGACCCTCGTGATCCTATTTTTGTATCGTTAAAAGAAGAGTTAGAACGTTTGTTTAAAAAGAAAAATTTAAGCGAGGTTACCAAAGAAGAAATGGAAGCCAACATAAAAGCCTTAAATGACATTTATGACAAAGCAAAAAAACTGGAACGTGAAAACCAATTGTTAAAAGCAAAATACGATTACGATGCTAAATACGCACGCATTCATAAACGTTTAATGGAAAAAGACCCATTAACAGATAGCGAACGTAAATTATTTGAAGCATTAAAAGGATTGAAAACGGATGTAGATAAAGAAATTCTTCAAAACTCAAAAATATTAGAAAACGAGAGTTATGTAGAGAAAATGGTAATGCGATTGATTGTTAATCAATTTAAAAATAAACAACATATTGAAATTAATACGGCTGATGTAAAACGCATTAACCGCATTATAGTAAAAGAATATTTAAACGAATACAACGGAAACGTTGCTTAAAAATTAAAAGAAACTGTTCGGGTTTTCCGAACAGTTGAAAGTAAAAGGTAAAATGACAGTACAAAATCAAATAAAAATATTTCAAGCTAAAGACAATCAAGTTGAAGTTTCTGTGATGCTTGAAAATGAAACGGTTTGGTTAAGTCAAAAGCAGATGGCTGAATTGTTTGATAGAGATAGGAAAACAATTACAAGGCATATTTCAAATATTTTTAAAGAAGAAGAATTATTTGAAAAAGAGGTATGCTCGTATTTTGAGCACACCACTCAACACGGTGCTATAAAAGGGAAAAGTCAATCAAAAAAAGTAAAATATTACAACCTAGACGTAATAATATCTGTAGGTTATAGAGTTAAATCGCAAAGAGGTACACAATTTAGAATATGGGCAAATAGCATTTTAAAAGACTATTTAGTTCAAGGGTATGCTATTAACCAAAAACGTTTAGCGCAAAAAGAACAAGAAGTACAAGTATTAAAAAACGGTATTCACATTTTAAGCAGAGCTATAGAAGAAAAAACAGCGGAGAATGAATGGCTCTCTATTTTTGCGAATGGTTTAAGCTTATTAGATGATTATGATCACGAAGAATTAGACGCAAAAGGTTTAACTACAAAAGAAACCGATTACCCAAGTTTAGCCGACTATCAAGAACTTATTAACCAAATGCTAACTGAATTTGATTCAGGAGTTTTTGGTAAAGAAAAAGATAAAAGTTTTCAAAGTTCTATTGCTCAAATTGAAAAAGGATTTGATGCAAATGATTTTTACCCTTCAATTGAAGAAAAAGCTGCAACGCTTTTATATTTAGTAGTAAAAAACCATTCGTTTGTAGATGGTAATAAACGTATTGCAGCAGCTTGTTTTTTGAAGTTTTTACAGCAAAATAAGATGCTTTTTAACAGCCAAAATCAACCCATAATTAGTAACGATACCTTAGCAAGTTTAACACTGTTCACAGCTTCTAGTAAACCAGAAGAAATGGAAACCGTAAAACGTTTAGTAATTAGTGTGCTAAATAGAAATAAAAGTAATTGAGAATAAAAAAGTAAATTATTCGTCATTCTGAACTTGTTTCAGAATCTCATCATAATGATAGCCAACCATTATGAGAACCTAAAATAAGTTCAGGTTGACGAGATTTTTTTAATAAAAAATAGAAAAGAATTAATAAATGACAGATACTGCAAAATTTGAAACCCAAACCAAAGCACTGATAGATGATTTAAAAAGCGTGTGTGCAAACTACGGTTTAGGAAATGATGGAAATGAATTTAAAATAATTACCCAAGTTTTTTTATACAAGTTTTTAAACGATAAATACGTGTATGAATTAAAGCAACTGGAACCTGCTTTAGCAACTGCAGAAGATTTTGACAAAGCCTTAGCCAACTATACAGATGATGAATTAGAGTTGATAGGAATGCAAATTAGCCAAAACACAGCGCAATTTGCACCTAAAAATTTATTATCAAGACTGTTTGAACAACAAAATACAGCAAAGTTTGCCGATATTTTTGATGAAACATTACTGGATGTTGCCAGAGCTAACAACGATATTTTCTCGGTATTGACACAAGGAGGCGAAAAAGTAACGCTGTTTGAAAACATAAGTAAATATGTAACCGACAATAGAGATGCTTTTTGCAAAGCATTGGTTAATAAATTGGTTGGTTTTAGTTTTGAACATATTTTTACCCAAAAGTTCGACTTTTTTGCAGCAATTTTCGAGTATTTAATTAAAGATTACAATACCAACAGTGGCGGTAAATATGCCGAGTATTTTACACCACACGCAGTAGCCAAAATTATGGCAGCTTGTTTAGTAACAGACACCAACGTAAACAATGTAACGTGTTACGATCCTAGTGCAGGTTCTGGTACCTTGTTAATGAATATTGCACACGCCATTGGCGAAGATAAATGTACCATTTACTCGCAAGATATTTCTCAAAAATCATCTGCCTTGTTGCGTTTGAATCTTATTTTAAACAACCTGGTACATTCCATACAAAATATTATACAGGGCAATACCATTTTACATCCGTATCACAAACAAGAAAACGGACAGTTAGAACAGTTTGATTATATAGTATCTAACCCACCGTTTAAGTTAGATTTTAGCGATTATAGCGCAGATTTAGACACCAAAGCCAACGAAAAACGCTTTTTTGCAGGCATACCAAATATTCCTAAAAGCAAAAAAGAATCTATGGCTATTTATTTGTTGTTTATACAGCATATAATGCACAGCTTAAGCGCCAAAGGTAAAGCAGCCATTGTAGTACCAACGGGTTTTATTACCGCACAAAGTGGTATTGATAAAAAAATACGTGAAAAAATGGTAGAAAGTAAAATGTTAAAAGGTGTAGTTAGTATGCCAAGTAACATATTTGCAACTACAGGTACCAACGTAAGTATTTTGTTTTTAGACAAAGCAAATACTAAAGACGTAGTGTTAATTGATGCCTCTAATTTAGGAACCAAAGTAAAAGATGGCAAAAACCAAAAAACATTGTTAAGTACTGCGGAAGAACAGCAAATTATTGATGCGTTTAATGCAAAAACTGCCGTTGACGATTTTTCTGTGGTGGTTTCTTATGATGAAATTAAAACCAAAAACTACAGCTTAAGTGCTGGACAATATTTTGAAGTTAAAATTGAATATGTAGATATTTCTGCGGAAGAATTTACAACGAAGATAAATGCTTTTGAAAGCAATTTAGAAACACTGTTTGCTGAAAGTAAAAGTTTGGAAAAAGAGATTCAGAATAATTTGAAAGGGTTGAAGTATGAATAAGTTTATAACAACTACCGTTGAAGAAGTTGCCGAAAACTTTGATAACATTAGAGTGCCTTTATCTTCTAAACAAAGAAAAGATCTAGCAAAGATATTTCCATATTATGGAGCGCAAAGTATAATTGATTATGTTGATGATTTTTTGTTTGATGGAGAATATATTCTTGTTGCTGAAGATGGAGAAAATTTAAAATCACAAAATAGTAATGTTTGTAATTTAGTGAATGGGAAATTTTGGGTTAATAATCATGCACATATAATTAAAGGGAAAGATGGCAATAACACTAAATATCTTTGTTATTATCTTAATCTTATGAATTTCAAGCCATTTGTTACAGGTTCTGCTCAACCAAAACTTACAAAAGATAATTTGAATTCTATTCCTTTAAAAATTCATAATAAATTAGAACAAAAACAAATAGCCAAAGTCCTTTCCGATTTAGATGCCAAAATAGAAATCAACAACAAAATAAACCAAGAATTAGAAGCAATGGCAAAAACCATTTACGATTATTGGTTTGTACAGTTTGATTTTCCAGATGCTAACGGAAAACCTTATAAAAGTTCAGGCGGTCAACTAGTTTATAATGAAGTGTTGAAACGAGAGATTCCTGAGGGTTGGAGTTGTAATCTTCTTGGTAATTTGGGAAATTTTAAAAACGGCGTTAATTATGACCCATCAAATCCAGGAGAAATAGCTTGTCCTATAATAAACGTTAGAAATATTAGCAAAAGTAGTTACTTTTTAAAAAATGAAGATTTAGACATTATTTATTTAAGTAAAAATGATGTTAGAAAATACGCTGTTCATAAAGGCAGTATAATAATTGCAAGAAGTGGAATACCTGGTGCGACAAGATTAATTGCAGATTTTGAAGAAAATACATTGTACTGTGGGTTTGCAATTCACTATGAGTTAGAAGATTTAGATCAAAAGAATCCAATATTCTTTTATTTAAAGTCGATTGAAGAATTAATAAAAAATGGTTCTGGAGGGACAATATTGAAGAATGTAAATCAAGCAACTTTAAATAACCTCAAAATAGTCTTACCAAAGACTAAAGAAATAATTGAGTCATTTAATAAAAATATTAATCCAATTTTTAGTAAAATTAATTTAATTCAAAAAGAAAACCAAAAACTTTCCGAGTTACGAGATTGGTTATTACCAATGTTAATGAATGGGCAAGTGTCAATTACGAATAAAGAATTACCAATTACGAATGTAAAAGAACAGTTGGGTATGGTTGCGGAGGATGGAGAAGTTTATAATAAGTTTTAATTTGATTATTTAATCGCATGGAGTTAGAAAATAAGAATTATACAGACTTTGATTATTTAGAATTAGCAAAAATTTATTCTAAAAATGAATGGATAAGACATAAAACTAATTTTAAAGGGTTCGAAAATCTTTGGTATGATTTTGATAAAGAAGAAAAGCTCATTATTAGAGAACTAATATCAAACTTTAATTACTTATCTAATGAAGATGCTGAAATATTTTGTGAGGAAGCTCTTGTTAAAATTATAAAGGAGTGGGAATTAAAGCCTGAAAATTGTTTCTTTGTAGGAACTAAAATAGGAACATCCCCTGATGGGTCAGAAATTTTTATAAATTTTTTAAAAGGAATATTAAGAGGTATTAATGATGAATGGGGACCACTTGAGCTATTTTCTAATATTGAAGAATCTAAAATCTTTTTAAATGGAAAAGTTAGATCAATAAAGAAACCTTCACAAATAGATAAAATTATTTTAATTGATGATTTTGTCGGTACGGGAGGGACTGCAAATTCAAGAATTGAGCATTATAAACAAGATTTAGAAGAATTAAATATTGATGCTGAAGTATACTTTTTTTCACTTGCAGGTATGAAATCAGGGTTTAATTTTTTAAAAGAAAAAAATAGAGTTTATTATACTTGTCTTCAGTTGGAAAAAGGGGTTGACTTGTCTTATGATTGTTCAAAAAGAGATAAGGTTAGAGGTAAGGTTAAAAAAATGGAATCTATTCTAAGTGATTATTTAAATAAGAAGAAATTGAGTGAATATTCTCTTGGATGGGGCGGTTCTGAAGCACTTTATTCATGGACAAGAAATAACATACCGAATAATGTTTTTCCTATATTTTGGTGGTCTAGATATAAGAATAATAGTAAAAGAAAAACAATGTTTAATCGTATGCAATAAATGATTGATAAAAAACAACTTTATGATATTATTATAAACAATAATAATATTAAAATAATTTCTTTAAAGAAACAATTTACACCTGTAGATTTAGTTACTCAATTAAACAAATTAATTGAAGAAAAATTAATTGAGGTTGATTGGGATGAAGGTGTAATTATTACTATAAAAAAAAACAAAGATTTAATAGAAGCACGAAATAAACTAAGAAGAAAAAAAGATGTTCCCGATTATATGAAAACAAGTAAACAAGAGATAAATAAACCGTATATTTAAAAAACTAAAGAGAGAGGATTAGCAAATGAGGTGTAGTCGCCTCAGTTATATAAGGAAAATTATACTCTTTATATAATATTATGAAAAACATTAGGAAAAGGTGTAGTCGCCTTTGGTATGCTTAGGCTGTTTTATCCATTTGATGTTTTATTAGATAGATCGCAAAAGTGCAATCGTGTAATCCTTTCTCTTTATTTAAACTATGAAAAATCAATATGAAATATCTGATTGGGAGGGATTAATTGAAAAAAAAGTAGTCTCAGAAGATGAAAAAAAGTTGAAATTAACTCTAGTTAAAAATGCGTATAAAAATAATGTACCTGTAATTTTAGATTTTAAGCATCTTTCTCTGCTGCTAGGAATAAAAGAGGGGATTATAGCTAGTATGATTCATAGTCCTAAAAGTTTTTATAGAGAATTTAGAATACCAAAAAAAAGAGGAGGCTATAGAGATATAGTTACCCCCTATCAATCTCTTTTAGAGATACAGCAATGGATATCAGAGCATATTTTCTCTCAATTAGAAGTTCATAATGCGGCTTTTGCATATGTAAAAAAAAGAAATGTAGCATTAAATGCCAACGAACATATTGGTTGTAAAGAAATGCTCAAAATTGATCTAAAAGACTTCTTTTTTAATATTAAAATACCTAGGGTTAGAGAATTATTTAATAGAGTTGGGTACAGTAAAGAAATAGCAGGTTATTTAACTAAATTATGTTGTCTTGATGGGGCTTTACCACAAGGAGCAGCTACAAGCCCAATAATTAGTAATATTATTTTAAATACTTTAGATAAAAGGCTTTGTAATTTCTCAAAAAACAACGGCATTAAATATACTCGCTATGCTGATGATATAGTTTTTTCAGGTGAAGCAATAACTGCCGATTTTCAAAATCTTGTTATAAGGAATATTCAAGATTCTGGTTTTAAAATTAATAGTGCTAAAACTAAAAAATATAGAGAAGAACATAGGAAAATAGTAACAGGTATTGTTGTTAGTAAAGATAATATTAGGCTTCCAAAAGTTAAACGTAGAGAAATTAAAAGTGAAGTTTACTTTCTGATAAAACATGGGATACTAGCTCAAACTGAACGGTATAATGACCTTTATTATATTGACAGAGTTTTAGGGAGATTGAGTTATTGGAAACAAATAGAACCAAAAAATGAATTCGTTTTACAATCCATTAAGGAAATAAAAAAAATGTATAAAGAATTCGCTGAAAGTTGATATTAAAAAAAAATGGAAAATAAAGAAATTGTTGAAATATGTAAAAAAGTTTTAAAACGTTTAAAAAATATTGGTTATGAGAAAAATAGCTTTGTTTCAAGCGGGCAACTTATTTTTCCTTCCAAAAGCGATGTTAAAAGAATTTCAGAACAAGAACTTAAACAATTATTTATTGAAGTATTTATAAAAGATTACACCAGTTTATTTTATTCTATTGAAACTCCAACTGTAAATAAATATAGTTTTACAAATGAACCTAATCAAATAAAGGTTGGTGATGATGTTGATAAAGGACAATCTGCATTACTTGATATGTGCGTTTTTGAAAATGAAAAAGAATTTTATAAAAGAATTTTAAACATAGAATTTAAGCACAAAAACGCCACTAAAAAAAATATTTCAAAAGATCTTTTAAAGTTAATTCATGAAGAACAAAATGGTGCATTTATTCTGTTACTTAAAAATACAGATAATGGTACGCTAAAAAGTGTTTTAAATAAATTTTCAAATTCATTTGTGGCTCATAATAAAAAATGGAATGGGGATAAATATATTCAACTGATTATTCTTTCACTTGAGGAAAAAAAGGATAATAATGGAAAGCCATTTTTAATTCACCGTATTATAAGAGAAAATAGTTTAACAAGTGATAAAAATTGTTTTACTATTGATAATATTGAAAGTGTTCTAGTATCAAAAGTTCCTTTGGAAGATAAATGGGGAAAGATAATAATCTAATAAAAGTTGAGATTATGAGTGAAATTAAAGAAATAAACGATGTTGTAAAAGATGGGGCGCTACTCGCTACTAAAACAGATTTTAAAATCATTTTCTAGCTATATCAATTAATGAAAATATTAGAATAGTTATGACGTATACAAATGGAGATATAAAAAGATTAGGACAACGTATACAAGGGGCTCAAGGTAAAGTAAGTCCTGATGATTTAATTTTATTACAGGAGTTTAGAACATCTTTTTCTACACCACTAACTGATACGTTTAGTAAAATTATTCAAATTAAAAACAACGTTAGACAGTCGGCTATAGTAGCGTTTAGGTTAAAACGAATTAGTACAATAATTAATAAAGTATTACGAGAACCTGAAATGAGCCTATATAGAATGGGAGATATTGCAGGAATACGATTGATTTTTGAAAATAATAGAGAGATTTACAAAGCACTAGAATTAATACAAGAACAATTTGAACAAAGTGGAAAACTAAGAGACTATGTTAATAAACCAAAAGAAATTGGTTACAGGGGCGTTCATATCTATATAAAAGATAAAACCACAGGGAAACGGATAGAAATTCAGATTAGAACTACCGAGCATCATAATTGGTCAACATTAGTTGAGATAACTGATTTATTATATGAAACTAGACTAAAAGAATTAGGGTACCAATCTCATCCTAAGTTTGCGAAATTTCACACTTTAATGTCTAGTGACAAAGAGCTAACAGATTCAGAGGCTGATTTAGTTTATGATATTTTAGATGAATATAATTTTATAACAAATTTAAGTAAATTATTCAGGAAAAATATTAATGAGGTGAGGAATCAATGGACTTCATTAAGGAAAAAGAGTAGATACTTTCTTATTGAAGCTTCAAAAAGTGAAATACCCAACCTAAAAGCATTCAAAAATTATATAGATGCAGAAAAAGAGTACTTTGAAGCCTATAAGAGAAATGAACAAACTGAAATTGTTTTAACGGCTATTAGTAAACCTTCATTTCAACAAATTTGTATTGCATATGCAAATTATATTTTATCCTACCATACTTTTATAAATGATGTAGAACCTATTATTAAGAATTTAGCTATTAGAGCATTAGAAGAGCACAATATTAATAATTTTAAAAAAATCTTTGAGACTTATGAAGAACTTCAAGCAAATTTGATTTTAGATATTGTTTTTGAAGGTATAGAATTATTTAGTGCTAAAATGGTTGGTCCTAAAATTGTTCTGAGAGCTAGTGGAAATTTAACCAAATCTAAAGAAAAACTGTTAATCAAGAGATTAAATGATAAACTACGAGAGAGAGCAAAAAAGCACAAAGAGTTTTTGAATGAAGTTAAATTATATATACCTAAAAATTTCATTAAACAATATCGTTGTAATTCATTTTTAAAAAAACATGCAAAGCGTATGAATAGAATTGTAAAAAAACAACAAATAATATTTGACCCAGAAGTTAAATAATATTTATAAAGAAAATATATAAAATATTGCCAATGGAAAAATCAGAAATAATAAAAATGGGTTATGTTATTCAAAAATTCTTAGAGGAAGAAAGATTACAAGATGCCAAACCCAAAGATTTAATGCCAATTTTAGTTGAAAAAAGTTTTTTTAACCAAGATCATAGATCAGGATTACCCTTAAGGAATTTATTGAGAGAGCTTGATGAAGATGATTTGCTTTATTTATTGCCTCAAGTTAGTGTTGAAAGAAAGGAAGTGAATAGGTTTTGGTATTTTAATGCGATAAAAATTTAAATGGATGAGAAAGTTCTACTCTTGCAGTGTTGGTGAAGAAAATAAACATTATGATGAAGATAATCTAAAACGAATAATAGATAAAAAAGCATTTGTTTTACATGAAAACACTTCGCAAAAAGGCGATTATCTCAATATAAAGAAAGAGGATATCCTTCTCTTGAAATATAGAGGTAATTTTATTGCCTATGGGGAAGCTTTAGATATAAAAAAGACAACTGATGAGGAATGGAATTTGTTAGCTCCTGTAAAGGAATGGTTTTTTCATGATATTTCAAATCCATCTGAAGGTATCGGTATTTATGGTATGAAAGATGCAACTTTAGGCGGGAGTCAGTATGGTACTGTTAAACCATTAGAAATCGATTTTTCTATTAAAAAAATTAAAAAAATCAATAATGATTCACAGCTGTTTATTACTATTAAAAACGAATTACGGATAGAAAAGGAAACTAAAAACATGAAAGGCAAAATAGATTTACTCGAATATAAAAAACAAATCATTCTTCAAGGTCCTCCTGGTACCGGAAAAACTAGATTGGCAAAAATGTTAGCTCACGAGTTAACTAAATCAGAGGTGAAATTGACCCCAGTAGAATATATTGACTGGTATATTAAAAACTTTAAAAGATCAAAAAAAGTAAAAGAAAGCAACTTATATCAATCTAATCTATTAAGAGAATTCACAAATGAATTTCCTTTAGAAAAAATTAGAAAAATGAGTTTGGATCAATATTGTTTAGGTAAAGGTTCAACAACAAGCTTCTGTTACTGGATTGAAAGAGGATTAAAAGATTTAGGAAGATTTTCACCAGGTCAAGCAGGTGCTAACGTTTATGGGGTATATTATAGTCAAGAAGATGACGCATATAAAAGCACCTCTAAATCACCAGATGAATTACTCAATGATATTCAAATTGCATTAACAGAGTTGATTGAAAATGAAGATTATAATAAAGCAAGAGACTTATTCAGGTTTAGTTTTATTCTAAAAATATTGAACAGTTATTATCCAGAAAAATACTTTCCAATTTTAAGTCAAACCCATTTAAGTTCCATAGCAAAAGTTTTTAAGATAAATACAAAAGGATTAAATGATTTAGAAATTAATAAAAAAATAAACAGTGTCTTTTATAAATTAAAGTCAAACCATTCAAGTGAAATTTCAAGTTTTGATTTGATGAGTCACATGTACAATAAATTTAAAATAAAAGAAAATCAATTTAATGAAGTTTTGATCAATGTAGTTGATGAATTAGGAGAAACTAAACTCATACAGTTCCATCCAGCATATACCTACGAGGATTTTGTTAGAGGTATTGTGGTGGAATCAAATCAAAAAAGTCAAGTTGAATACAAAGTAGTAAATAAAACAATAGCCAATTTTGCTCAAAAAGCTTTAGAAAATCCCACAACAAATTATGTGTTGATTATAGATGAAATTAATAGAGCCAATCTATCATCGGTGCTAGGAGAATTAATTTACGCTTTAGAATACCGATATGATGAAGAAAAGCAAAATGAAAAAGAAGCGATTGTAGAAAGTATGTATGCAATAAAACAAAATGAGAAAGATTTAGAAGGGGATAATACATTGATGCTACCTACGAATCTTTTTATTATTGGAACTATGAATACAGCCGACCGTAGTGTTGGACACATCGATTACGCAATAAAAAGACGTTTTGCATTTGTTGATGTATTGCCTGAAATAGAACCCGTACATCCATTGATTAAAGATGAATTTATTAAAATATCTAATTTATTTATTAAAGATTTTGACGGTACAATGATACCTAATAATATTGAAAAGTCAGATTCATTAGCTTCTGATTTTAGACCTGAAGATGTTTGGATTGGTCATAGTTATTTTATTTGTAAAAAAAATAATAGTAATGAAAATGAAGATGCTGATAAAGCAAAACCAATCTTAAGCATGAAGTTAAAATACGAGATTATTCCTTTACTTAAAGAGTATATCAAGGATGGTATTTTGAATGAAACAGAACAAGTAAAAAAAGTAATGGATGAGCTTATTTCTAAAGACTTCACAAAATAGTCATTTTATTGAGCATCATAATTATTATTATAATGATGTTGCTCAAGAATGTGATGTTCCTGAAATACCAAAACCTATTCTGTTTTTACAAAATGAAGAGGCAGTGTGCTTTGAAATTAATGTTCTTACTAGGAAAGTATATACAAACTATTATATTGGAGTTGATTGGATTACAAATAAGAAAGCCATATTTGTAGAGCCGAAACTAAATAACAATTCAAAAGAACAAACAGATTGTCTTAAAATGCTTTTTTCAGCATTAAAGCATCAAGAAGTAGCCAAACACACCGATGATTTATTTGAAATTAAATGGGATAAAACACCTATAGCAATATCTCAACAACAAGATTTATTGACTCCATTTTTGGTTGTTCAATATTTGCGCTTGGTTAAGGAAATAGTTCGCAAAGGTTTAAAGAAATCTTTTTACAAAGTAGAAAGTAACCTAAATGCAAAAGTAAAAGGTAAAGTTTTAGTAAGTCAAACGATCAAACATAACCTAGTTAAAAACAAAACAATACATACGTATTGTAATTATGAAGAATTGGGATTTAACAACTTAGAAAACAGATTGCTAAAAAAAGCATTAGTTTTTATTCAGCGGTATTTACCAAATATTAAAAACCTTCAAAATGAAAAATATACCACCAATATATTCAATTATATCAATCCAGCTTTTGAATTTGTTTCTGATGAAGTAAGTCTTCATGATGTGAAATATACCAAAACAAATGTCTTTTATAAAGAATATGAGGAAGCTATACGTTTGGCAAAATTAATTCTTAAAAGATTCGGTTATAATATTTCTAATACACAACAAAAAACAATAACAACGCCTCCATTTTGGATTGATATGAGTAAACTTTTTGAATTGTATGTTTATGGTTTATTAAAAGATATTTATGGCAATGAATTACTATATGGTGCAAAAGAAGCTAATTTAAATTATGGATTACCTGATTATTTAATTACAAAGGAAGGTGAAAAATGCATTCTAGATGCAAAATATAAAACTCTATATAATTCAGATGGTAAGTATGATATTGATAATATTAGACAATTGAGTGCTTATGCTCGTGATGAAAAGGCATTTAGTAAATTAGGAATAAAAGAAAAAAATGTGATAATTGATTGTACTATTATCTATCCTTTAAATATTCAAAATTCAAACTTAGATTTCAAAATTGATCTTAAACTTTCAGAAGATGTCGGCTCCTTTGTTCAGTTTAAAAAAATAGGTATTCCAATTCCAGTTATTAAAATTAATAATAGATAATATAGAGGTCATTATTAAAAATTAAAATGAATATCAAATGAACCAAAGTGAAATTCTAAATCATCTTGTTGTCAATTATCCTAATTTAATTGATGTTAGTTTCCCAATACCAAGTCCACATCCTGACTTGTCATTAATTGATCCAAAGTCAATTAAAGCGATAATTTTGGGGGCAGATCCAACACATATCGTTAATGGGAATCCAGTAGAGATAAAAAAAGTTTTTGGTTTAGATTTGAAGTATTCGCCTTATTGGAATGGAATCAATAATAATATAAAGCAAGTTGTGGGTCTTTCAGTTGCTAATGTATATGTTCAAAATGTATGTAGAAACTATTTTAAGTGTGAAACTAGTCAAAATAAAGATTGGGTAACTATTGCTCGTAAATATTGGATTCCATTTTTAAAAGCTGAACTTAACGAAAAGTTTGATAAATCGATTCCAATATTTATTACAACAGAATTTATATTAAGTGCAGCCCTAAATAATCCTGCAAAGAAAATTATAGCATCTGAACTATATGCCAATTGTAAATCAATTGAAAAAGATGATAATTTATTTGAAAGAGAAATCATTCCATTTTACCGTCATTTCAAATACAATTTGAAAAATTGGCCAGAATATAATATGTTTTTAAAAAGTAAAATAAATTCATAATATATGGAAAAGGTCATCCTATCAAAATCAACATTTATAAGAGGTTTACAATGTGAAATATCATTGTATTTGTACAAAAATAATTACAATTTAAGAGATGAAACTTCTCCACAGTTACAAGCAATTTTTAATCAAGGAACCAATGTTGGTTTATTAGCACAAGGATTATTTCCTGGAGGAGTTGACGCTTCTCCAGAGAATTATTACGAAAAGGCTAAATCGGTATTAAAAACATTAGAGTTATAAAAATGTAGAACAAATTATTTACGAAGCAACCTTTCAATTCAATGGTGTCATTGCAGCCTTGGATATTTTAGTAAAGAATGAAGAAGGATGAAAAACCTATGAAGTAAAATTAATTTGACCAAAATGTAAACTTCTATTGAATCAGCTATTGAATATTATTGCAATTATAAATATTGTGATGCTTCCTGTTTTATTGTAGATAGAAGAGAATCTTTAAATTTGGTGAAGTTTGCAAATGTTAGAATTTCATTTGTAGACATTTTTGAAATAAATAAAAAGTCATTTTTTGCATTTATTATAATAAAATGTTCTGTTAGATTTTGTTTTGTAATTAATATACTCTGGTTATCAACTATAAGCTCATAAGTGCACTTTTCAACTATCCCATTTGTAGTTATTAGAAGCTCATTATTATTTCTAAATGTATAAAGTATACTTGTTTTAGATTCATTAATCAACATCCAGGAGCAACCAGTAATATAAGCATTACTTATTTTTTGATTAACTCTTTTTTTAACTTTGTTGGCGTTTGAAGATATAAAATCTATAGAATCGTCAATAAATTGAATGTCACGTTTTTGAGTTTGCCAATTTGATTTATTCTCAACTTTAAGAGAATAGATTATAAAACCAATAAGAATAAATACAATTATAATAATAATGAAGGTTTCCATTTGTTAAAATCTATAATTTTTTATTAAAAAAAGTTGTAAGCATTCAAAAAACAGTTAAAATTTAGATGTTATAAATGATAAGCTAAATATAAATATTTTTTCATTTAGAAACTATTATTAGTATCTATTTTACCCCAGTCCTAATTCATTTTTAGCTAAGGGGTATTTGTATATAGAAATCTTTGTTTAAGTAACAGTAGTGCTCACAACTAAAAAGGTTTTAGGTGCATTGCACTTAATATTACAAATAGGAGCTGATTTATTATAATAATTTTCAAAGATTATAACTAAATGATGATTAGTTAATTAAAAATACTTATTATCTAAAATTAGACTTATTATGATCTCATAAAGATTATGGACGAAAGAACAAGAGCTTATAAGAATTTTATAACATTACTTAATAGGATGATAAAACTTTTTGTAAAAATCAAACCGAGTTAATTTGCTAGGGTAAAGATTTTGAAAATCAAAATATCCGTATAAAATTTATACCCCATTTAGCAAAATTTATAGATTTGTAATTAGAAAATATTTCTGATATAAAACAATTATTCAAACAAATTAGGTAGTATCTGAAATCATTCTAAATTAATTAAAAGTGTTGGTTTTTATAAGTGATTCAAATATATTCGTAGAAAAATTGCATTTATGATTTACATTAATATTGATAAGAATGAAAGGTAATTCTGAATTGTTAATTATTACTTTACTTATTATAATAGTTTTAATTCTTCTAAGAAATTTTAAACTGAAAAAGAATTTTTTAAGTGAGGCAAAGGAAAGAGAAAAGGCAAATGAAAAAGCAAAAAAAACAGCGATAGAATTAGAAAAACAAAAAATTCAAAATTTACGATTTTCTTTAAATCCACATTCTTTCAAAAACACGCTTCAAACAATAGAGCATTTATCAAAACAAGCATATGATTCTGTCCATAGCTTATCTGATATTTTTGATTACATGTTATATGATGCAAAAAATCAATTTGTTCCATTGGCGCAAGAAATTTCTTTTGCTACCCAATATCTTAAGCTTTATAGCTTAAGGTTAAGTCCTACAGTAAATGTAATTAAATCAATAGATCAAAATCATTTAGAAAAATGGGGGGATCGCAAAAAAATAGCTCCTTTAGTTTTTGCTCATTTTATTGAGAATGCTTTCAAACATGGAGATTTAAATTCTTCAGGAGCATTTGTTCAAATCACTATTGATACACTTGATGACAATACACTTATTTATTCTGTAAGAAATAAATTATCAGAAAAACCATCAATAAAAAAAGGTGGATTGGGAAATGCAAATTTTCAGGATAGATTAGAAATACTTTATAAAAATAATTATGAATATGATTATTCAATTTCTGAGAATGTATATTCCGCAAATTTAAAACTAACTATTTATGGTAGCTAAACCTAACTGTGTTATTCTTGATGATGAAGAGTATGCATTAGCTTTTTTAAAAAATAATATTGAAGAATTAAACTTGTTGAATATTGAAAGAGCCTTTTTAGATCCCGATGAACTTTTGGTTGAATTTGATAATTTAAAATCAGATATTTATTTTTTAGATATTGAAATGGCAATTTCTGGAATTGAGGTTGCTGAAAAACTTAAGGACAAATTGGTGATTTTTGTATCTGGACGAAAAGATCTAGCTTTTGAAACTTATGATGTTAGAGCAATTGACTTTGTGCCAAAGCCAATTAGAAAAAGTAGATTAAAGGAGGCAATCGAAAGAGCCTTATTAGCTTTAAAGAATAGGCAATCAGATTTTATTGTTCTAAAAACAGACACATCAACAAAAGAAGAAATTAAGCAAGAAGATATTATTTATATGAAAGCAGTTGGAAGGGATAAAGAAATATATTTTTCCAATGGGAAAAGTACAATTGCGAAAAATATAAATTGGGATACGATTCAATCTGAATTATCTGATAATTTTCTACAAATAAACCCACAGAACACAGTAAATATTAAATATGCAACCAAACTTATTAGTGCAGATTTAATAGGTGTTAACTACAATGGGAAAACAATAGAATTGAGCCTGACAGATAAGTTTAAAGAATCATTTTTTAAGGCGAAACCACATTTAAAATAAATAAGTAATTACACATTTATACCAAACGGTTACATAAAAACACCAATTCATTACATTCTGAATTTTTAAGTAATTATTCTTAGTTAATTTGATTAAACATTTAATCAAACAGCTATGAATGCAATAATTCCAAGTATCAATTATCATCTTACAAAATCTTGTAATATGAAGTGTAAATTCTGTTTTGCAACCTTTAATGATTTGGGCGTTGTAAAACACAATTTAGAAAATTCCAAAAAAATAATTTCAGAAATTGCTAAAAATGGTTTCACAAAAATCACTTTTGCTGGTGGTGAACCTACACTAATAAAAGAACTTCCTGAAATTGTTAAATACGCAAAAGAATTAGGTTTAATTACCACGATTGTAACAAATGGCGCTAAATTATCAGAAGAGCTATTGCTAAGAAAATTAGCGCCCTATTTAGATTGGGTTGCTTTGAGTATTGACACACTTAATGATGAATTGAATATAAAATCAGGTAGGGCCATTAATGGAGGAAATACTGCAATTACGGAGCCGTTTTTTGTCGAATTAATCGAGAAACTAAAACAGTTGAATATTCGTGTAAAAATAAACACCGTAGTTTCTAATTATAACTGGAAAGAAGATATGAATGCATTTATCTCTTCGGTTAAACCAGATAGATGGAAAGTACTACAAGCTTTAAAAGTAGATGGTCAAAATGATTTGTTTCAAGACAATTTTGAAATAACTGACACCCAATTTAAGAAATATTTAATCAGGAACCGAAGTGCATTGCTATCAATAAATAATGCAATTGAAAAAGTTGAATTAATTAAGGGAAGTTATCTTATGATTAGCCCTGAGGGTACACTTTATGATAATACAGGAAAAGCATACACATATAGTGAACCAATTATTAAAATTGGATTATCACAGGCCTTAAAACAAATAAATTTTGACAAATCTAAATTTATTGAGAGAGGAGGCTATTATAATTACGAGAATAAAAATAAAATGAGAGAGAAAGTAGCTTAAGTTAAATACAATATTATCCATTAAAACTAAATTAAAATAGTCGGAATAAACTGAAAAAAGACTTAAAACAGGAGTAAGTATTAAAGTAAATTAAAAATTAATAGTTATGGCAAAATCAAGCGGAATGAAAAACGCACCAAGTACAACAGGTAACCCATCAGGAGGAGGGAGATCAAATAATTCTCCTAGAACTTCAGGAGGATCAGGTTCAGGTAGAGGATCATCAAGTTCAAAGGGTAGTGGCAAAAAGTAAATATTAAAATTAATTAAATAAAAATTAAATTATTATGTCAAACAATAATCAAAAATCAAATGCAAATAATTCTAATAAAGGAACTTCAGGAGCTAACAAAACCTTTTCTAAAAACCAAGGAAATAGAGGGAAGCAAATGAACCCAAATCAAGGTGAAAAAGCTAAGAAATAATTAAAGCTATAATCAAAATAAACACCTAGCTCATTTTAGCTAGGTGTTTTATAATTTAAAAAGGCAAATTTATCGTAATCGAAGGATTAGATAGTTATGGAAAAAGATAATTGCGCATGTTTTTTTTGATTTAATTGTAAATGCGCACGTTTTTTAGTTGACCTTAACTTTTAATTATAAAGATTGCACAATGGAAAAATACATTAATTTTTTCGGTTATTTTGACTTAAAATTTCAGAAAAATTTAAAATAAAATAATATTTGAAATAGAGCATATTTCTTTTATATTTGAGTAAATAATATTTATAAATCAGAATACTAAAACTGCATACGTTTTTGCATACGATTTGATAAATTAATAGCGTGGGAGCCCAGTAAAATGGTTGCTAAAAATGGCTACTTTGAGCTCATAACCCGAAGGTCACAGGTTCGAGTCCTGTTCCCGCTACAAAGTAAAGCTTCACATTTTTGTGAAGCTTTTTTTATGTTTAAACGAAGTCGTTAAAAAAAACATTTGTTAACGAATGTATATTTTAATAATGAAGAGTTAGATAGTTCTTAATTTTAACGGATGTTAATACTACTAAGTATGAATTTTGAAATGCAAATTTGAATTAGATCATATAAATTTGGTAAAAGTAAAAGACAAAACTGGAACTTATCGTACTTTTAGTTTTGATAAGTTCTTATTGTAAAATGATCTATACTTTTTTTAATAATTAGTTATTCAGACATGAATAATTCAGATTTTTTTGAAACTCCATTATTGTTAAATGCTTCAATTTGGAAATAATACGTGTCAGCTTTGTCCATTCCAGTAAAAAAATAGTCGTTTTGTCCGTATACCATTATACTTCCATATAATTTATCAGCAGACTTTCCAAAATAAATTACATAACCATCAGCATCCTTATTTTGTTGCCATTTAATCCAGGAGCTTCTTCGTTCACCACTTTGTTTTGGTGAAGCACGTAGCACCATAAATTTTTCAACAGGGTTAGGCTTAATTCCATTTCCATAACCAAAAACTCTAAATCCGCTTAGCGCAAATTTACCAGTAGGCATAGCAATGTTTTCTAATTTTAAATAGCGAGCTTTTATGGGTGTTTCTAATTCAATATAATCGTGCGGGACATCTGTTTTGTTTTTGCTTTTATCAATAGCAACTTTCCAATTTTTTCCATCGTTTGAACTATAGATTATGTATTGATGAAACTTACCAATTGTTTTACCAAGAAACTCTGCATCCTGATCGGCATAATTAATTTGAATTGCATTTACAGTTGAAATTTCTCCTAAATCTGTTTGGAACCACTCGCCTTTATTACCTGTTTTAGCAGACCAATATGTTTTCATTTGTTCATCTACAGCAAAATTTGCCTGAAAACCTCCTAAAGTTGATGAAACTTGTACAGGTTTGTTATAATTTAATAGCATCCAACCAGTAAATAATCCGTCAATATGATTGGCGTTTTCTTTTGGTAAAAATGTTGGGTAATCTCCGTATGCAGTATTACAATACATTACATCATCTTTATCAAAGCCTGCAGGCCAAATACCAATTCTTCGTTCAAAATTGTTTTTAACGCCTAAAATTATGGTTGACACATGCCACCATTTTCCAAAATTATCTTGATATGTTGCTCCGTGACCTGCACCTCTTGCAAATCCACCAGGTTTGTAGGCAAAAGGATTATGTGATTGATATGCAAAACCTTCAAGTGGATTATTACTAACATACACGCCATCTGCATAACCACTAAATTCAGTAGCTGGTGCTCCGTATTGTAAATAATATTTATTGTTGTATTTGGTTACCCAGGCACCTTCCATAAAAGGTTGTAAAAAAGTATTATCGTTATATTCTCCAAAACGTTCCCAACCGTGAGCATCAGGTTGTAAAGAAATTAAAGGTTTAACGTAACCATCGGATTGTAATGTTTTTGTATTTATCTCTGTACCTAACAAAGGGAACTGATTGCTTGAACCCCAATATAAAAATAATTTATCTTTTTCTTCATCGTATAAAAATCCCGGATCCCAAGCACCCACTTTTAAGGAGTCAACAGCAATTTCCCATTCATCTTTTGTAGGATTTTTACTTTTCCAAATTGGAAATGTTGGTCCGTGAGTAGACCCAATAACATACATTTCATCTTTCATTACAAACACTGCTGGTGCACATAATTCATCGTAAACTTTATGTTGAGGTAATAAAAATTTTCTAGCTACAAAATTCCAATGTAACATGTTGTCACTCCACCAATAACCCCATTGATTTGTTGAAAATAAAAAGTATTTTCCTTTAAAATTTACTATAACCGGATCGGCAGTTGCTCTGTGTTTACCTTCTTCAGCAAAATTAGGAATAGGAGTGTATCCATAATCTATATTAATAGGGTTACAGTAGGTTTTTTGTTGTGCTTTTGTAGTAATTATTGAAAAAAACAATACAATTAGACAAACTATTTTAAAAGAATTATTTTTAGAATTCATGTGATTAATTTTTTAACGTAACTGTTAAACATATTAACCGTAATTAATATGTTTAAAAGTTAAAGTATTTTTAGTCCTTTAGAAGCTCAAATGTAGATTTTAAGTTTTCTGATGAATTTGTTCCAATAAAGACTTCAAAATCTCCTGGTTCATTCACGAATTTTAAATCGGAATTATAAAATTTTAAATCTTCAGCTTTAATAGTAAAAGTTACGGTTTTAGTTTCACCTTTCTTTAAATCTATTTTTTGAAAGCCTTTTAATTCCTTTACCGGTCTGGTTATGGAGCCAACCAAATCTCTAGTATATAACTGAACTATTTCTTTCCCGTTGTAATTACCTGTATTGGTAACTTCAACCGAAACGTTTATTGAGCCATTTTGAGATAACTTTTGAGAACTTAAAGTAATATTGTCATATTTAAAATTAGTGTAGCTTAAACCAAATCCAAAAGGGAATAGAGGTTCATTTCTTTCATCAATATAATTCGAAAGGAATTTAACAAATTTTCCTTCGGTATTTGATAACGGTCTACCTGTATTTTTATAGCTGTAATAAATTGGAATTTGTCCAACACTACGAGGGAAAGTTGCAGTTATTTTTCCAGAAGGATTCACAGCTCCAAATAACACATCGGAAATTGAAAGTCCTGCTTCACTTCCAGAAAACCAAACGTTTAATATTGCAGGAACAGAGTTGTTTTCTTCTACCAAAACTAAAGGTCTTCCTGTAAAAAGTACCAAAACAACTGGTTTTCCTGTTTTTAATAATGCTTTTAGTAAGTCTTTTTGAACTTGAGGAATTTCAATAGTTGTTCTACTACTACATTCACCGCTCATTTCAGCAGATTCGCCCAAAGCTGCAATAATAACATCTGATTGTGCTGCAATTTTTAATGCTTCAGCTTTTAATTCTTCATTTGTTCTATCCTCTTTTTTTAATGCCTTTCCGTGCATTGTTGCAATTGCTTCAAACTCTTTATCATAATCTAAATGGCTACCTCTGGCATAAAGTATTTTAGCTTTATCTCCTGCTACGGTTTTAATTCCATCAAGAAATGAAATAGATTCACTTTGTACAGTGGCAACGCTCCAAGTACCAGCCATATTTTCTGGAGTGTCAGCTAATGGACCAATTAGAGCTATTGTTCCAGATTTTTTTAAAGGTAAAATGGCATTGTTGTTTTTTAATAACACCATAGATTCTGCTCCAACTTTTCTGGCAAAATCTCTATTTTCTTGTGTGTAAATTTCAGTTTTAGCTCTGTTTTCGTCACAGTATTTATAAGGGTTTTCAAATAATCCTAATTCATATTTTGCTATTAAAATTCTTTTAACAGCAGCATTTAATTGCGCAATTGGTATAAGTCCTTCATCAACTGATTTTTTTACAGTAGTTAAAAATCCTTCACCAACCATATCCATATCAACACCGGCATTTAAAGCTAAAGCAGAGCTTTGTTGTAAATTGCCCATACCGTGTTCAATCATTTCGTTTATTCCAGTATAATCTGTAACAACAAAGCCATTAAAATTCCAATCATTTCTTAATAAATCTGTTAACAACCATTTATTTCCGGTAGAAGGAACACCATCAACGTCGTTAAATGCAGCCATAACTGTACCAACACCTGCATCAATAGCAGCTTTATACGGAGGTAAGTATTCATTATACATTCTAATTTTGCTCATATCAACAGTATTATAATCTCTTCCAGCTTCTACAGCTCCATACAGTGCAAAATGTTTTACACAGGCCAATAAGGTATTGTTGGCGCTTAAATCATCTCCTTGGTAACCGTGAACCATAGCTTTTGCGATTTCACTTCCTAAATAAGGATCTTCTCCAGAGCCTTCTGAAACTCGTCCCCAACGTGGATCTCTAGAAATATCTACCATTGGTGAGAATGTCCAGTTTAATCCATCTGCACTAGCTTCAATAGCCGCAATTCTTGCGGTTTTTTCAATCATTTCCATATCCCAAGAGCAAGACAATCCCAATGGTATTGGAAAAGTGGTTCGGTAACCATGAATTACATCCATACCAAAAAGTAAAGGGATTTTTAATCGACTTTTTTCTACGGCTATTCTTTGAACTTCCTTAATTTTCTCTACAGATTTTATATTGAATAAACCACCTACTTTTCCTTCTTCTATTTTTTTAGCAATATCCGAGCTTTGAGCTTGGCCGGTTGTAATGTCTCCAGCTGATGGTAAATTTAATTGGCCAATTTTTTCTTCAATTGTCATTAAATTTAAGATTGAATCAACTTTTGCATCAAAAGGACTGTAGAGGTTGGAAGTTGCGCTATTATTTTGGCTACAAGATGCTAATAATAGGCATCCTAAAAATGTATTTATTATTTTAGTTGTTTTCATTTTTTAGTTTTTAATTTTAGTAAATAACCAGGGTAAAAGGTTTGGTTCTGCAAAAGTTGAATCCCAGCTATTGTGATTGTCTTTGCCAAATAGTGTAAAGTTAGGTTTTCCGCCATTTAATAATATGCTATTAACCATATTAATTGATAAATGCGGACTTACAACATCATCGTTTCCACCATGAAATATCCAAAGTTCTGTGTTTAATGCATATTTTTTTGTTGTTTCAGGATCTCCACCACCACAAATAGGAATTGCAGCTGCAAAAGTTGTTGGCTTTCTGTATAATATTTCATAAGTTCCCATTCCACCCATAGATACTCCCATAACATATATTTGATTGTTTTTTGTAAAAGGTTTCGCAATTAACTCGTCTAACAAAAGCATAGTTAATTTTAAGGATTTATTAGGCTCTCCACCGTTTTTAAATGTAAAAGAAATTGGTTTTACAGTTCTGTCTGCTGTTAAGTTTGCCCAATAATCATTTTTAGGACATTGTGGATAAACAACTATAGAAGGGTATTTTTTTCTGTTTTCTGATGATGTAAAAAGTGAACTTCCAAGGGCAAGCTGCGTATTGTTGTCATTTCCTCTTTCTCCAGCACCGTGTAAAAATAGCACAACAGGATATTCTTGATCTTCAGAAAAATTTTCTGGGTACATTATTCTATAAAGCAAGGTGTCATTTTCTATAATAAATTCTCTTTTTTCAAATAAAGAATCTTTTAAAGTTTGCGCATTTAAATTAAATCCAGCAACTATTAGAGCTAGATAAAAGATGGATAATTTATATTTCATAATTAAAATTTAGTGTTTGTAACCCGTTTTGAACATCGGTATTTTGCATAAATAAACTCCAAATTAGCCCAGTTCTATAATTCTCAATCATAATAATTTGAGGGCCTTGGTCTATGGCTAAATATGCATCAGCCACCCAATAATTATAGATTGGACTAAATGCATCATAAAAACCAGCAACACCTAACAAAATATCCTTTTTCTGATATAGAAAATGCATAACACTTAAAGATTCTGAAGGAGTGTAAGCTATAGAACTTATTGCTGCAGTTGGTGATATAATTCCAAGGTCGTTTGTAGGGCTATGTGCTGAATAACCTATAGAACCATCGGAATTTCTGGAGTAACTAGCTGTTAAACCCCAGCAATTTTCACCATAATCCTTAAAGTTATTAGGGTTTGATATACAGTATTGTCTATTTATTTGGGTGTGATTTACAACCAGATTCCAGTAATTACCATATTCATCGGTTAAGTTATTAGGGTTTAAACCCAAAAAGGAATAATGGCTAAAAAATAGCGGTCCGCCAAAATTTGAACCTCCAACATGATTTAATACCAAAGGAAACCCATATTGAGAGTTTGATGAAACAATACTTCCATTAGATGCCCAACCATTTTGGTAAACAGTTTTTGAAATGTTATAATCTGGTGAAGCAGCAGCTAAAATATAAGTAATTAAGGTTTCATTATAGCCAGTTAATTTTAAATTAATTTCAAATCCATAATTTGGACTCCAATGCCAGTAGAGCGCATCTTGGTTTTGGGTGTACCAATTCCATTCTACACCTTTCCATAAAGCATCGGCTTTGTTAGCTAATGTTATTTCAGTATCGGTTCCATTCTTTAAATATTCTGATATGCAAATTAATCCTTGAGCTAAAAAAGCCGTTTCAACCAAATCACCGCCATCGTCGTAAGTACTAAAAGGTAAAACATTACCTGTGCTACCATCTAGCCAATGTGGCCAAGCTCCATGAAATCGATTGGCATTTTCTAAAAAAGTTAAAATTTTATTTAAACGAACTACACCTTCATCTCTTGTTATAAATCCACGTTCAATACCAACTATAATTGCCATTAATCCAAAACCAGTACCTCCTGTAGTAACTACATTCTCATTTAAAGTTGGAGTGGAAGGATGGTATCTTTCTTTTGCTGCGCCAGAATCTGCATTTGCAAAATCCCAAAAGTATTTAAAAGTTTCCTTTTGTGTAAAATCCATCATTTCTGTATCAGATAATGGCTCAATAATTGTTACGTTGGACTCGTTTGTAATAGTATCTTGAAGCTCTGATTCATTATTTGAGCTACAAGAAATTAGTACAAATACAAGAAGTATAAGGTAATAAAATTTAGCCATCGGTTATTTTTAGCTTTTTGTATTAATTGTAAATCCTAATTTATTTAATCCTTTTTTAACGTCCTCATTTTTCATAAACAAGTTCCACAACAAACCAGTTCTATAATTTTCTATCATTACAGGTATAGGACCTTGGTCTATAGCTAAATATCTATCTGTAAACCAGTTGTATTGCAGGCTAAATGCGTCATAAGGACCATACTCTCCAATTAAAGAATCATGATTTTTATATAGGTTTCTAAGCATTTGCATGCTTTCTTTTGGTGTGTACGGAAAAGATGATAATGCAGCCGTTGGTGCAATAACTCCAAAATCGTTATTTGGTCTATGACCTTTATAACCTTCAATAGAATAACTAGAGGTTAATCCCCATAAATTCTCTCCATATCCTTTATAATTTTTAGGGTTATCAATAGCGTATTTGTAATGGATTTTAGCTTGATTTTGAACAAGTTTCCAATAATCTGCATAGTTGTCAGATAAACCTTTAGGATTTAGTCCTAAATAAGAATAGTGTGCCCAAAAAAGTGGTCCAACTAAAGATTCGTCATGTTCATAATAGTTTAAAACTAAATCTTCATCGTAGAATTTTTGCGATGAAACAATTTTACCATCTTTGGCCCAACCTTTATGATATACCGATGGTTTTATTGGATGTGTTGGAGATGAAGCAGCAAGTACATACATAATCAAACATTCGTTGTAACCACCAATTGGAAAGTTCATTTCCCAACCAAATTCTGGAGACCAATGCCAATAAAGTACATCTTCACCGTTTTTTGTGTACCAATCCCATTCTACACCTTTCCATAATTTATCTATTTTGGAAACAAGCGCTTTTTCTTGTTCAGTTCCATTTTTATAATATTCAGAAACGGTTAATAATCCTTGTACTAAAAAGGCAGTTTCTACCAAATCACCTCCATTATCTTTTTTGCTAAAAGGAAGCATTTTACCTGTTTCACCATTAAGCCAATGTGGCCATGCGCCGTGAAATCTATCTGCGTTTTCTAAAAAAGTAATTATTTTTTGAAATCTTAAAAAAGCTTCTTCTTTTGATATAAAACCTCTTTCAATACCTGCTAAAATAGCCATAAGTCCGAAACCACTACCACCTGTGGTAACTGTGTTTTTAGGTGAGGTTGGATATATGTTGTCCATATGTATACGTTCTCTTGCAAGGCCAGAATTAGGTTCCGCTCCTTCCCAAAAATAGTTTATGGTTTGTTTTTGGATGAGATTTAGAAGTTCTTCATCAGACCATTCTTTGTTTGTTGTTTTTAGGGAGGTATTTTTTTTGGTTTTTGTTTTGTAATTACAGCTAGTTAAAAGTAAGGTTAAAATACAAAATATAATTGTTTTATGATGTTTTGTAATTGTCATAAATAATAAATTAAATTTTAGCTGCACTTAAGGTAAGTGCAGCTAAAAAAATTAAAAAACAAACAGATTTATTACCACCCAGGATTTTGTTCCATATCAGGTGTTTGTATTAGCTGAGCGTTAGGAATTGGAAATAATTCATGTTTACCTGTAATAAATGTTTTTCCATCTAGAGCCATAGCGCTTTCGGCCTGTCCAGTTCTTACAAGATCAAACCAACGGTCATGTTCCATTGCAAGTTCTAATCGTCTTTCACTCCACACATTTTCAAGAGTTGGATTAGTTATGCTTGTAAGTTGTACTCTGTTTCGTACCATATTAAGAGGTGTTGCTGCATCTAAACCTAAGTTAACTGCTGCCTCAGCTTTAATTAAAAGCACTTCAGCATAACGTATTATTCTTATGTTTTTATCACCATCAGATGCTCCAGCACTAGCACTAGAGTAAGCTTTTTCATTGTATCTATCGTTTTCTACAGTAAAAACTTCACGACCGTCCCATAAAGTTTCTCCTCGAAATATAATTGAAGCATTCATTCTAATAGCATCTCCTTCAGCTTCAAAAGCATCTACAAGATTTTGTGAAGGCGTATTAAATCCCCAACCCCAACCATCGGTACCTCTTGCACCTTGAGTTTGTGAATATTGTTGAACACCATGTGCAGTAGATACTCCTCTGGCTTGAACCTCAAAAATAGATTCTACGCCATTTTCGGTAGATGCTCTCCATAATTCTTCATAGTTTGGGTGTAAACTATATTGTGTAGAAAGCATAACATTATTTGCCATATCGTAAGCTTTTTGCCATTCTTCTTCGTAAAGATATACTTTAGCTAATAAGGCTTGTGCAGCTCCTTTTGTAGCACGTCCTAAATCTTCTGAATCATATTCACTTTTAAGTGGAAGTTTGTCTATTGCATCAAGCAAATCTTGTTCTATATAGTCATAAACATCTGATACGGGTTGTCTTTTTACTAAATCTATATGTTGTAAAGGAACGGCTCCAAATGATCTTACCAACCAAAAATAGTTTAAAGCTCTTAAAAATTCAGCTTCCCCTACTAATCTGTTTTTATAGGTTTCATCGGTTAAGCCATAATTTTCGGCATATATTATTGCTGTTGTTGCTCTATTTATAGATTGATACCAATGTCCCCACATGGCATTAATAGAACTTGCACTGCTTGTAAAAGTTAATGCATCTAGTACGTTTTTATCTCCTCCTGAATCGGTTGTAGAACTTCCTTTATCGGCATTATCTGAGATAATTTCAGTAATTCCAAGATAGGAAAAGGCATAATCCCAATCTGTTAACATACCGTAAACACCATTTACCATTTGTTCTGGAGTAACGGTTTCGGAATCTTCTTGTTCTAATGCATCTTTGCTGCTTACATCTAAGTAGTCTTCATTACAAGATACAGTAATAGATAGTAACCCAAGAAAGAAAAGACCTTGTATATTTTTAAAATTAATTTTCATGATAATTGTTTTTTTTGAGTTTTATAAATCTATGTTAATACCAAATAAGAAGGTTTTTGTGTTTGGATATGCAGAAAGTTCTATTCCTGATGTTCCACTAGCTCCTGTAGAGCTGCTTGAGCCTACAATTTCTGGAGTAAAACCAGAATACTTGGTAATTAAAAATGGATTTTTTGCAGTTGCATAAACTCTTATTTTAGAAATTTGGTCTATTACTGTAGGTAATGTATAGCCTATTGTAATATTATTAATTCTAACATAATCTCCATTTTCTAAATAGTAACTTGATGCGTAAGAATCTCTGTCGGCTCCAGGGTTGGTATTGGTAGAACCTTCACCAGTCCATCTATTAGCGTATGTATCATATGCAATATTTTCTCCTCCATCTATACGGGTACTTTTTAGTCCGTTATAAACTTTGTTACCACCAGCTCCAAAAGCATCAACAGTTAAATCAAAATCTTTGTAGTTAATACCTAAATTAATACCAAAGTTATATGTTGGAATGTAAGAGCCAAAGAATTTTTTATCATTATCATCTATAACACCATCCTCATTTTGATCTTTGTAACGTAAATATCCAGGAGATGGAGAACCGTAATGAGCATTAGAATCTATCTCATCTTGAGTTTGCCAAACACCATCAGCTTCCCACATCCACCAAGCGTATATTGGTTGTCCTTCTTCCAATCTTTTTGTAATTTGACCGTTAGATAAGCTACCTCCGGTTTGACCGTCGTAAGCAGATTTTACGTTTTCAACATTATTTTTATTATTAGAGAACACAACACCTACATTGTATGATAGGTCTTGAGAAATTGCATTTTTCCAGTTCAATTCTACTTCAAAACCTTTGTTAAGTACTTCTGCACCGTGATCGTAATATTTTGATTGATCTCCTGAAGTATACACTGGAGTAACATATAAAATAGCATTTTCAGTGTTTCTGTTGTAATAGTTAAAACTACCAGATAATTTAGAGTTAAAAGCTTGAAAATCTAAACCAACGTTAGTTTCTTTAGTAATTTCCCAAGAAATAGGGTAAATGGAAGCTCCTAAAGCTGCTCCATAAACTAAGTCTTGATTTGCTCCAAAAACATAGTTTACGCTACTGCTTCCGGTAGATGTTGTATATGTTGATACGTTAAAAGGAACGTTGGAATTCCCTAATTCACCCCAACCTAATCTTAGTTTTAAGAATTCTAAATTTTTTACTTCACTTAAAAAATTCTCTTTAGTTAATACCCAACCAGCACTAAAAGATGGGAAGTTTCCAAAATAATCTGTATTATTATCGTTATTAAAAGTACTTATTCCATCTCTACGAATATTTGCTTGAAGAAAATATTTTTGATTAAAGTTATATTGTAATCTTCCATAATATGATAATTGGTGAGTAGGCGTAGAGAAGTATTGTTGTGAAACTTGTTCATAATCTTCAGATGCAAAGTTTATGTTCCAATATTGTTCTTTTTCAGGAACATCATAAGCTAGTTGATATGTATGAAATATATCGTTTTTACTACCTTTTGTAATACCAGCTACAACATTAAAAGTATGTTCTCCTATTTCTTTATCAAAGGTTAAATAAGAATCCCAGTTAAATCTATAGCTATCAGATGTAGTATATGAAAGACTGTTATCTGCATAAGAAGTTGTTGATGGATTTGCTGCTTTTAAAGCATTAAAATCATCTTCAGTTTGTCCAGTATTTAGGGTTAAATATTGTGACTTAATATCATTAAATGATCTAGATCTGTAATAAGATTTTGTAGCACCAAAACGCGAATTAGCTTTTAAGTAATCTGTTATTTTAACTTCTAAGTCAAAAGATCCTTGAAGATCTGTAGTTATATCTTTTTGATTTTTATAATATACCGTTGATAAAGGGTTACCAATAGAATTTAAACTACTATTACCTTGGTAAACAACAAGTCCTGTGCTAGTATCCCATTCTGCTTGTCCAAAAGCACCATTATCATAATATGTAGGTACAATTGGAGCTTGTTTGTAAGCTTCGTCAAAAGCTCCAAATGGTTTTGGAGTTTCTTTAGATATTGCAGCACTAATATTTTGTGTAAATTTCACTCTATTATCAAAAAGATTGTATGTGCTATTAGATCTTAAAGTGTTTCTTGTTAAATTTTGTCCTGTTAAAATACCATCTTCATTATAGTTATTTAAACTAAAAAAATAGTTAACACGATCATTTGCTCCAGAAATGGAAACATTATTACTATTAGTTAAACCAACTTCTGCTAATTCATCAAACCAATCTGTATCATAAGCTTGGTTAGTTGAAAGTAAATTTGTTGATCCTAATGATGTACGAACCTCGTTGAAATAAGTAATATACTCCGATGCGTTTGCCATTTTTACTTGATTAAGTATAGTAGTTGCTCCGTAATAAGAACTTACACTAAGTTTTGCTTTACCAAGTTTACCTTTTTTGGTGGTAATAAACACAACACCGTTTGCAGCATCCATACCATAAATTGCAGCAGATGCAGCATCTTTCATAACGTCCATAGTTTCAATATCGGCAGGGTTTATGTTGCTAATACCGCTAACTTGAATTCCGTCTACAATATAAAGTGGAGTTGTGCCAGATGCGGCAGTTCCCAATCCTCTAATCATTACTACGGGTTCACTACCTGGTGCATTTGTGTTAATAATGCTTACACCAGATAATTTTCCTTGTATTGATTGTGTTGCATTAATAGCTGGTTGCTTTAAAAGGTCGTCTGATTTAACACTAGAAATAGCACCTGTAAGGTCCGATCTTTTTTGCGTTCCATAACCAATAACTACAACTTCGTCTAATGCTTGAGAATCTTCACGAAGTATAAAATTAATTGTTTTTAAACCGTTTACTTTTTGTTCAGTTGTAAAATAACCCAAGTAGCTAACAACTAGTGTAGCAGAATTGGGAACATTTTCTATTGTGAAATTTCCATCAAAATCGGTTTGTACACCAATTATAGAATTTTTTACAATAACAGAAGCTCCAGAAAGTTTATTTCCGCTTTGATCGCTTACTGTGCCTGTTACTTTTATTTGTTGAGCTAAAAGTGTAGAACAATAAAATAGTACCAGGAGTAAAAAGGTGAATTTGTTTTTCATTGTATGATGTTTTATATTTAGTTATGGTAAAGTTATTTTTTAATTTACTTGAAGTGTTGGATGTAGCCACTTCTTAACTACATCATTGTGTTAAAATGCATAAAACCTCAGTTTTTATGAAGTCTTAAGGCTGTGTTGATGAATATTAATATTTAGCAAAAAGCAGATTTGATGTATTTTTGATGTAGTATATTAACCACTTTTTTTACTAAATTGATATTTGCGGCAGGTTTTTTTAAGGGATTAGAATAAGAAGTCTAAAGTTTCATAAAAAATTCATTTAAATTTTGATCGTTGTTTAAATTTAATTTTTTTCGAAGTCGGTATCTGTGAATTTCAACACCGCGGGTTGATATTCCCATTAACGGTGCTATTTCTTTTGTAGCCAAATTCATTTTTAAATAAGCGCACAATTTTAAATCTTTTGGTGTTAACTGTGCTTCGTTATTTTTTAACAATAATTTAAAAAATGAATCATGAATTTCGTTAAAATTAGACTCAAAAACTTCCCAGTCTTTAGATGTGTTTATGTTTTTATTAATGGTTGCAAGTAGCTTGTCTAATTTTGGCTTATTAATAATTTCTTTTTTTAACTGTTCTAGCTCACTTTTAATGTTTTCAAGCAATTCATCTTTTCTTGTCATTCCCATTGCAGTATTAGCTAATTCTTTTGTTTTAGCATCTAATTCAATTTCATGTTGCATTTTTTGAAGTTCATTTAATTTTATCTCGTTTTTTAAATCTTCTTCTTTTCTTAGTATTTCCTGTTTGTGTTGAAATTGATTGTCTAAATATTTTTTATGCTTTATAAGATGGTATTTATTAATTATGGTAATAAAATAAAAAACAAAAACTAATAAACTTATTATTAAAATTACACCCCAAAAGCCCATATACCAAGGAGGTTTAATATATAATTTTAAAGAATTAACAGCACTATATTCTTTAAAATTTAAAAACGATCTTAATAGTATTTTTAAAGAGCCATAAGGCAAGCCAGTTAATTCAATATTACCATTTGTTCCGGTCCAATAATTATTTCCTAAGGAGTATTCAATAGTATTATTTGAAAGATGAGGTGATTTAAGTTCTATTTTTAAGGTGTCATTTTGTTTTAGTTCAATTTTCTGTAATAAATCTTGTGGTTTATTATTAACATAAACCCTGCTAATTGTAGGTGGGTTTACTTTAATATTTTGATTAATATTTTTAGGATTTAAAACCAAAACATCGTTATATAATGAAATAAAAATAAGACTGTCATTAACAACAACTGCTCGCTGATCGCCTTCACCTCTAACTAGTTTATCTTTATAATATTTGGTTGGTAAATATATTTGAGATAGGCTGTCCTGAATATTTTTTCTAATAAAAATGGTGTTATCACTTCTTTTTAAAACAATTAGGTTGTTTTGAAAATTGTTATTTAGTATAATCGAATTTTTATCTTTTCCTAAAACGTTGTTGAAAGAGGTAAAATCTTCAATTCTGTTTTCGATAGAATTATAAACATACCATTTTTCATTGCTATAAAAGGCAATATTTCTTTCTATATTGTATAATTTTATGTCGTAAACATTGGTAAAGTTAGCATTAAATTGTTTTTCAATTCGTAGTACTTTTTCATAATTTTCTGAAAAATGAATTCTATAAACACCTTTGTAAGAATGTAAAACCCAAGCAGTGTGTGAATTTTCAAAAGCGATATTTTTAATAGGAAAATTTACATTTTGAACATCTTTATAACTCCATTTGTCGTTATTTTTAGAATATAATGTTAATCCTGAGTAATTTGCTTGTATAAATTTATTTTGTTGACCTAAAATAGGTTTAAATACATATCCTCCATTTTTTTGACTTATAGTAGATAACTTTCCGTTTAAAATACTGTAAGTTCCAGAGTTGTGTCCACAAATAATTTCATTATTTATTAAAGTTAAAGACCAAGTGTGTCCCTGTGTATCTTTAATAAAACTTACACCGTTATTGTCGGCTTTATAAATACCTGTATTTGTTGCTAAATAAACCTCATTGTTTAATTTAACCATATCATAAACAGCACCAATATCTTCTTTATACGGATTTAAATAATACGGAAAATGGTTTGTTGGTATAGCAGAAATTCCATTGTCTAGCGCAACCCATAATATTCCTGCAGAATCTATTTTACTGGATAAAACGGTATTGTTTTGAAGGCCATTTTTTACATTTAAATTTATAAATGTATCTTGATTTATAGTATATTGATAAATCCCTTTTTTTATGGTTCCGGCAAAAACTTTACCATTGCTATATGATAAAGAGTTTAACTCGTGTTCTTTTAATAAATTATTAAATTGGTTGTTCCAAGGTTGTAAATTATTGTTTTCATACGTGTATAAACCGTGAAGCGAAGTTCCAATTAAAAGCTGGTTATTTTTAAAAGCAGAAATGGCCTGAACTCTAACTTTAGCCAAAAGTTCAGTGTTTTTTAAAACAACTAGTTTATCATTTTTAAGTTCTAATAACCCTTTGTTAACACCTTGTACAATAAAGCGATTGTTATGTACAAAAGCAGCCATTAGTATAAAGTTGGGTTTAATTGTTTTTAGTTTTCCATTTTCATAAATAAATAAATCGCTAAATGTCTTAAAAATAATTTTATCGTTAACAGCATAAATTCCCCAAATAGATTGTGATATTATTTTATTTGGCGAAAGATATTTGCTTAAACTTGTGTAAACAAGGCTACCATTATTTGAACGTGTCCAATAGCCAAATTCCTCATAAGAACCTGTAAAAATTTTATTTCCAACAACTTTAACAGATCTAATTATTGTTTTGTTTGGTAGTTTATTTAAACGCCAATTTACACCATCATATTCTAATAAACCTTCGTTGTTTGCTGAATAAATATGTTCACTATCAGAATCAATTCCCCAATTCTGATTTCCTGCTCCATAATCTCTTGAATTAAAGTTGCTAATTGGCGGAAGTTTAATTTGAGATGTAGCCGAAGTAACTGCAAATAAAATGGCGATTAATGGATATTTTAAATTTAAAATTTTGAACATAATTTATTTCTAAATAAGTGCTATTGTTAGCACAAACTAAATTATAATTATCTAGTTTGTATTTATTAATTACTGCATTTGAAATTTAATTAGTATAAAAAAAAATCATGTAAAGTTATAATAAGTACGTCATTACTACATAAAAAATAGTTAAAAAATGTTACGTGTTGAAAATAAATTATTTAGGTGTGTTGTTTATTGTTTTTTTAATATTTAGTTTAAAAGCAAGTATTATAATACGCTGTAAAGTGTAGCGTTTAATTTAATAATTTTTAACGTTGGTTTTTCATTTAAATTTAATGGAATAGTTGCACGCAAGAAAACTAAAAAACCGCTAATATTTTTATAGTGTGTTTTTAGTGTTGTTTTTAGTTTAAATTACACGGCTACATATAATAATATATAGGCAAATGACAATATAATATTACAAAAAAATAGCGCATTTAAATATCTTTATTTTTTGATAAAAAAGATTAAAAAAAGATGAAATATTTAATAAAAATTATTGGGATTATATTGTTGATTTTAATTTTTTCTTGTAAGGAAGGAAGTAGTGAAAAACCAGCAAATGAAATTGAATTTAAAACACTTTTAAAGCAAGATATTAAATATCAAGGAAGAATCGATTTTTTTAAAGATAGCACCATTGCTTTAATAAGTCCGGGAGCGTTAATTTCTTTCAATTTTTCGGGAAATACCTGTGAAGTAAATTTAAAAGGTATGTTTTTACCGCACAATTATGTTTCTTTTGAACTAGATGGTAAACATTTAGGAAGAGTAAAAATTGAAAGCGATTTTTTAAAACCTTACATCGTTAAAATTCCAGCTGAAAAAGGTGTGCATAACCTTAAAATTATTAAAGAATCTGAGGCAAGTAACGGAGCTGTAATTATTGGCGCTATAAAAGTTGATAAATTGGAGTCAATACAGCCATCCACAAAAAAATATATTGAATTTATTGGAAACTCAATTACCTGTGGAGCAGCATCAGACTCAAGTGTGTTGCCTTGTGAAGAGGGTGAATATTTTGACCATCAAAATGTGTACAATGCTTATGGACCAAGATTGGCAAGAGCATTGGATGTAGATTATATGTTAAGTTCTGTATCGGGAATTGGTATTTACAGAAATTGGAATGATGAAAATATTGATGAACCAATTATGCTTCAAGTCTATGAAAACTTATACTTAAATACAGACGATTCAAAAAAATATGATTTCAGAAAACAACCAGATATTGTAAGTATTTGCCTGGGAACAAATGATTTTTCAAATGGAGATGGTATTAAACCGCGCTTGCCATTTAATAAAGAATTATTTATTTCAAATTATATCAGATTAATTAAAATGGTGTATAGCCATTACCCAAACACAAAAATTGTGATGTTAAATAGCCCAATGATTAACGGCGAAACAAACAACCTTTTTATAAGTTATTTAAAAGAAATACAATCTGATATTGAAACTAAATTACACAAATCAATTCCAATTCTTCAGTTTAAAAATCTGTATGTAAACGGATGTTTATACCATCCGAGCGTTGAAGATCACAGGAAAATGGCTACCGAGTTAGAGCCATCTTTTAGAAATTTATTAAATAATTGAAAACAAACATCATGAAAAAAATACTGTTTACTTTACTTGTAATTATTTCAACAGTTGTATCAGCTCAAAAATTTGAAGGATTAGCACAAACACCACCTTTAGGATGGAACAGCTGGAATACTTTTGCAACAGATATTAATGAACAACTGGTAAAGGATATTGCTGATAAATTTGTAACGCTTGGTTTAAAAGATGCTGGTTATGAGTATATTGTGTTAGATGATGGATGGATGGCAAAAGAAAGAGATGCTAACGGAAATTTAGTTGCTGATCCTGTAAAATTCCCAAGTGGTATAAAAGCATTGGCAGATTATATTCACGCAAAAGGATTAAAATTTGGTTTGTATAATTGTGCTGGTAATACAACTTGTGCTGGTTATCCGGGTAGTAGAGGTCACGAATATCAAGATGCAAAATTGTATGCTTCTTGGCACGTAGATTTTTTAAAATACGACTGGTGCAATACCGAAAATATAAATGCAATTGGCGCTTATACAACAATGGGAAATGCATTAATAGCAGCAGGAAGACCAATAATTTTAAGCATTTGTGAGTGGGGAGATAATGAACCTTGGAAATGGGCTGGAACTATTGGTCAGCAATGGAGAGTTACAGGTGATATTATTAATTGCTGGGATTGTGAAGTTGGACATGGTTCATGGTCTTCAAGTGGCATTTGGAAAATAATAAATATGCGAAAAGATATTAGAAAAGCAGCTGGGCCAAGTAATTGGAATGATTATGATATGATGGAAGTTGGAAACGGAATGACAAATGCAGAAGATAGAAGTCATTTTGCAATGTGGACAATGTTAACGTCACCTTTAATTATGGGAAATGATATAAGAAGTGCTACGCCAGAAACTATTAAAACATTAAGTAATAAAGAAGTGATTGCTGTGAATCAAGATAAATTAGGAATACAGGGTTTTAGATTTACCAATGAAAATGATTTGGAAGTTTGGATAAAACCAATAGAAAACAATGCTTGGGTAATATCTTTTGTAAATATGAAAGAGGTGCCAGTTGAAATAAATTTTGATTGGACAAAACATGAAATTGGAGATAATGTTAATAACAAACAGTTAAAAGTGAAAGAAAAAACCTATAAAATAAGAGATTTGTTTAATCATAAAGATTTTGGAGATACTTCTAAAGTTTTAAAAACCACTATTGGAGTTCATGATGTATTTATGATTAAGGTGTATTAATAAACAACTATTAAAAATGAAAAACATTTTAAAAATTAAAGCATTGCGCAGCTATTTGGTTTTGGTAATTTTAGTTGTAAATACAAGTGCTTTTTCACAGTTTACGGTTTCAAAATTGTACAATAATCATATGGTTATTCAGCAAAATGAAATTATAAATGTTTGGGGAACTGCCAATTTAAATACATCCGTTTCTGTTCAATTCAACAATAAAACCTATAAAACGAAAGCCAATTATAAAGGAGATTGGTTGGTTTCTTTACCTAAAATGAAACCCGGCGGACCTTTTAAAATGATACTTAAATCTGGTAAAGAAATAATTTTAATAGATGATATTTTAATTGGCGATGTTTGGATTTGTTCAGGGCAATCTAATATGGAATGGCCATTGTCTCAAACCGAGAATGCTTCTTTAGAAATTGCTCAGGTTTCAGATACAAACATCCGGCATTTTAAAGTTCCAATTTCGTATGCTGAAAAACCTGAAAATACTTTAGCTGGAGGAATTTGGGAAGTTGCTTCTCCAACTACTGTTGGTAATTTTACGGCTGTTGGGTATTATTTTGCAAAAAATTTAAGAGCAACCAATAACCAAGTTCCCATTGGTTTAATAAATACATCTTGGGGAGGAAGTAGAATTGAACCTTGGATGAATGCCAAAACACTAAATATTGACAATCCTGAAGTTTATTTAAAAGAAGCACAACGGGAACAAAATGCAGGTTTTGAAACGATGCTAAGCAATTTAAAAAAGCAATTTCCTTACTTAACTAAAGAAGATGCTGGAACTGTAAATAATGAACCTATTTGGGCAGTAACTAATTTAGATGAAAGTGATTGGATTGCTATAAATGTGCCTGATTTATGGGAAAACCAAGGTTTTGAAGGTTTTGATGGTATTGCTTGGTATAGAACTTCTTTTGAACTTACAGCAGAACAGGCAAAAAACAGTATTACCTTAAGTTTAGGAATGGTTGATGATTCGGATTATGTGTGGATAAACGGACAAAAAGTAGGGGAAACAGTTCAACAATACAGTGCAAAACGAATTTATACGATTGATTCTAATTTTTTAGTTGAAGGGCAAAACACCTTAACAGTAAAGGTACATGATTTAAGTGGTGGAGGTGGAATTTATGGTGCAAATAATGAATTGTTTATAAAAACTGTAAACAATCAAATTTCATTGGCTAAAAAATGGAAATTTAAAGTTGGTTCTTATACTCGTTCAATGGTAGGCGTAAATCAGGTTGCAATGATGCTCTATAACAAAATGATTTATCCTTTGGTAAATTATCCAATTAAAGGAGTAATTTGGTATCAAGGAGAATCCAATGCAAATTCTACGGAGGAAGCTGTAAAGTATTCCGAATTATTTCAAGCAATGATTACACAATGGAGACAAGAGTGGAATATTGGTGATTTTCCTTTTTTATGGGTGCAATTGGCTAATTTTATGCAACCTCAAGAACCTAGTGTAGAAAGTAATTGGGCCTTGTTAAGAGCTTCCCAATCTTCAGCATTAAAATTGCCAAATACCGCTGAAGCTGTAATTATTGATATTGGTAATGCTGATGATATTCATCCTAAAAATAAAAAAGATGTTGGTTATAGATTATCATTAGGAGCAAGAAAAATAATTTATAAGGAACCTATAGTGTATTCCGGACCAACGTATAAAAGTCAAGAAATTTTAGAAGATAAAATTATTTTAAGTTTTAATACTGTTGGAAGCGGACTTAAAACTACCGATAAATATAATTATGTAAAAGGATTTACTATTGCTGGAGCGGACAAAAAATTTGTATGGGCACAAGCTACTATTAAAAATAATCAAGTAATTGTTTGGAATACTGAAGTTAAAAAGCCTTTGTATGTGCGTTACGCTTGGGCGGATAATCCTGATGATGCCAATTTATACAATAAAGAAGGATTACCTGCAAGTCCTTTTAAAACAGATTAAGGTTAGTACATTATTGAATGAAGAACAATAACTAAATAACACTTTGCTATTACAGAGTATCATTTAATTCAATTTTAATAACAAAAGCAGCATCATCAATTTTTTGGTTTGGTGTTTTCAAATGCAATCCTAAATAATCAAAGTCAAATGGCAAATTTTCTTTAGCGCCTAAAAAAGATACAGCTTTAATTTTAGGTAATTTATCACCCAAAAATTTAGTTGTAAACGAGGTTAAAGTAATTGGAATATTTTCTCCTGGCCAACCTAAAACAATAGCATATATAGTGTTTCCTTTTTTTGTATATCGGATATCTTGCGGAGTATATGTGATTTTATCTAAAAACATACCAGATTTTTCTTGAATTGTAGGACCTTCACCAAAAACGTTCCACGTTCTGGTTCCATAAATAGCTTCTCCGTTTACTTTTAACCAATTGCCAATTGTTAGTAAAACTTCTTGCTGATTTTCAGGAATAATTCCGTTTGCCATTGGTGAAACATTTAGCATTAATGCTCCGTTTTTACTTACAACATCCGCTAATACATGAATTATTTCTTTTGCAGATTTTAGCTTTAAATTGTTGGTGTAACTCCAACTTCCAATAGATATGGTTTCATCTGTTAACCAAAATTCTGTTGTTATTTTGTTCATTCGTCCTTTTTCAAAATCTTCTAAACTAACCGATTTTGGAAATTCTCCATCTTTATGTGTAAAAACAACTTGTTTATTTTTAGCAACCGCATTATTAAAATAATAGGCAACAAATTTTTTTCGGTAAGATTCAGGAATTTTTTGAGTTTGACCATCAAAGTAAATTAAATCGGGATTATAATTATCTATTACTTCTTTTAATTGACCAAACCAATCTTGGCTAAATTTTTCTTTTGAAATATTGCCATACATTTTAGCCAAAAGCGGATCTTTTGATGAGGTTGCCATTTTTGGGTTGTATGGAAAATAAGAAGTATCATTTAACCATTGTCTAGGTTCATCTTTAAAAATTTGTAGGTTTCTTGCCATGTGAAAAGAGGCAACAAATTTCATGTTTTTTTGATGAATGGCTTTACTTAATTCAGCTAAAATATCTCGGTGCGGACCCATATCAACAGAGTTCCAAGGATTAATTTTACTTCCCCAATTAGACCAACCATCATGATGTTCTGCAACAACTCCTGCAAATTTCGCACCTGCTTTTTGAAAAAGCGTTGCCCACTCGTTTGCATCAAAATTTTCTGCTTTAAACATAGGAACAAAATCATGATATCCAAATTCCGAAAGTTCACCGTAGGTTGCAATATGGTGTTTGTTTTCATTTGAACCTTCAATATGCATTAATCTTGGATACCAATCATTGGCAAAGGCAGGAACAGACAAAACGCCCCAATGTGCATAAATTCCAAATTTAGCATCTTTAAACCACTCGGCGGTTTTATTATATTGAGCTAAAGACTCCCAAGTTTCTTCATATTTTATTTCTTTTGTTAATTCTTTTTTAGGTTCTGAACAACTCATAAAAAAATTTAAAATTAACACTATTAAAACACCTACTAATTTACTCATTTCATTAAGTTTTATTAATCCTTCCAAACAGTAACGCCTCCAGATTGCAATAGTTTGTTACCAATTAAAATTTTAGCATTTGCAGGAATTTTCAATTCATAATCATTTGAAGAATAATTAACGCCTACCCAAAATCCATCTCGCCATTGAACATAAACACCTTCGGGATAATTTTCAATAGCAATATTTGCTCTTTTATAAACGTTTTTAAGAATTTCTTTTTCAAGTTTAGCATCATCTGTATCAACACCAATATAAGTTACCGTTCCTTTTCCAATTTTGTTTATTACTACTGCCGATTTTCCCGCATAGAATTGATTGGTATAAGTAGCCAAAACATTCGCTTTGGAATTTGCTTCAATTAAATCCGCCCAATTATTCCAATAATATTCTTCATTATTGCTTAAAATAGTTCCTTTTATATTTGGTAATAATTGATCAAAGTATTCAATTTTAGCATCAATTAAAGGATAGATTTTTTCACCGTATGCAGATTTAAATAAATGTCCATTTCTATCTTTAACACCTGTTCTAAGTGTTAAAACCAAATTTCCACCTTGTTTAACATAGTTAGTCCATTTTTTAATTAACACATCATCAACTAATTCAAAAGCAGGAATAATAACAACATTATAATCGTTTAAATTTTCATTTTCATAAACTATAGCTGTGGGTGCTCCAAATGATTTTGTGATTTCTAAGTATTTCTGAATAAATGATAAAGTATTCCATTCAGATGTTTGTCCTTGTCTGCTTAAACTCCAAAGATTATCATAATTCCATAACAGGGCAGTTTTTCGATCTTCAACTTTTTGGGGAATTACCGCTTTTGGAGTATAGGCATCTCGTAAAGTTTTCATTTCACTAATTGTTTGTTTATAATCTTTTCCTCCTTGCGATAATGTTTCACCATCTAAAGTTGTAATACCACTATGATACTGTTCTGCACCATAATTTATTTGACGATAGCGGTATGAACAAGCAAACGATAAATTTCCGCCAAAGCAATGGTATAACCACATACGTACAGCTCCGGGTTGCAATAATGGATTTATATTTCCCCAATTCACAAAACCTGGTTGAAGTTCCATAATGCCAGAAACATTGTTTTTTTGTTTAAAAAAACTAAATGCAAAAGACAATTCTTTTGGATCACCTAAACGAAAACCATTTGTACCGATGTTAGTATTTCCTTTATTTGGATACGAAGTAAATGAGTTAAAATCTAGATTTTTTGTTCTACGTGGATCTGCTGTTGGAATAGTTGCCACGTAATTGGTTGTTATGTATTGGTTTTTAGAAATTAATGGGCGTAAAATTGCTGCTTGAAAATCTAAAAATTCCGCTTGCATGTCAGCCGAGTAACGTTTTAAATCTAATTGAGAATGTGGATTGATTCCCCACCAACCAACTAGTTTTTCATTTGGGATTTTTATTTCATTAAAAGAGCTATACGTTTGACTCCAAAAGGCGGTTCCCCAAGCTTTATTTAGTGCATTAATAGTTTGATATTTATTTTCTAACCAATGCTGAAATGCTTTTTGTGAAGAAGGACTAAAATCTGTTTTTGCCCAAGGTTCATTGTCTAATTGCCAGCCAATTATTGTAGGGTTATTACCATAGCGTTTCCCTAATTCTATAATTATTTTTTTAGATAATGATCTCCAAATTGGATTGCTTAATGATTGCTGGTCTCTTGTACCATGCTCTTGCCGCTGATAATCTGCATTCATTAAATAAATTTCAGGATATTTAATACCTGCCCAAACAGGAACAATAGATGTTGGAGTTCCTAAAATAACTTTTAAGTGGTACTTTGTTGCTAAATTAATAACCTCATCTAACCATTGAAATGTATAAACATTTTCTTGTGGCTCCATAGCTACCCAAGCAAACTCGGCTAAGTGAATAAATTCAAAACCAATTTCAGAAATATTTTTAATATCGCGCTCCCATTCACTTTTATCCCAATGTTCTGGGTAATAGTAAATTCCCATAGACATTAAATCTTTTGCTGGAAAAAATTGTTCAGAATTTTGCGATTTAACAGTTGCAGTTAAAAAAAGAATTACAACCATTAAAATGAATTGTTTTCTCATTATTTTCAAAAAATTATTATTTCTGTTTTTCTAGAGTTATTAGAAACACATCGTTTTCATTTATTTTAAAAGTTTTGGTAAATACTTTATTTTTTTGAATTTTTATAAATTCTTCTAAAATAGGTTCTCCGTTATTTTTTTCATTAATAATTTTAACTTGTTCTTTGGTTAATTGGTTGGGTTTATTAATAGATAAATAGGTGCTGTAGGGATCATTTACCTTATAACCAATTTTATACATTTTTAATTTGTATGTACCTTTTGGCACGTCATTAACTTCAATTTTAACTGAACCTTTTGGTTTAGAGGGCAAGTCTTTTATATAATAAGTTTGATTAAGTACAGAGTCTCCAGGATGCGTATTTGTAAAATCCCACATTAATAATTGAATATCGCCTTTAGAATTTTTAGTTACCCATGAACTACTATCACTATTTTTTAGGGCTATATCGCCTAATTTATTTAAATAACTGTAAGCAAAATATGAAGGCTTTTTAATTCCTTGTGTGTTTAGCAATCCAAAGCCTCCATGAAATGGTGTGAATCTTGGTCCTGCTTCTTCAAAAATATCTGTAAAAACCCAATACGACATAGAATTTGCTGCGGTTCCAACTTGTTTTGTTTTTTCTAATATATAAGCAGCTTGATGATAACTATCATGAATTGGGTCTGATGGTGTGTAAGAAGAGCTCCACTCTGTATAATGAAGTTCTAAATTAGGTTTCGCAGATTCCGCAATTTGCTTTCTAGATTCTATTACTTTGCCACTAACACTCCATGTATCTTTATTTAAAATAGTTCCAGAAGTTCCTGATTCATCTAAATATCCATGTTTTACTCCATAATCATGGGTAGAAATAAAATCTATTGGTGTATTGTTAGCCACACAATATTCTATAGTTTCAGGTACCCAAGCAGCTCCAGCAGTAGCAGGTCCTCCAACTTTATATATTGGGTTTACACTTTTAACAGCTCTAGCGGCATAGTCGTATAATTTAAAATATTCTTCTTGGGTTCCAGACCAAAAACCATCTTTTAAATTTGGCTCATTCCAAACCTCAAAATACCAAGTTTTTACTTCTTCTTCTCCATATCTTAGTGTAAAGTGTTCTGTTAAATTTGTAATTAAATTTCCCCAATCATTGTAATTTTTGGGAGGTGTTATATTTCCTTTCCACCAAAATACAGTTTGATCTCCACTTGCCATGGCAGAGGGCATAAAACCTAATTCAACAAAAGGTTTCATACCAATACTTAATATATAATCATATAAAACATCAATATATTGATAATTATATTCTGCTTCGCCTTTTTCATTTACTCTATATACAGCCATATCATCTGTTAATAAGCCATGCATACGTATATATTTAAAGCCACAATCTTTTTTTGTTATTGCTAATTGTTGTTGCCAATCGGCTCGTAATCCTTCATTAGCTCTTCCTGCACCTATACATTCTTTAAACATGGTGTTTAATTTTCCAGATGTAGAGTTGTAGTTTAGGTTAATTATTCGCTCTTGAGCTACTAAATTGAAGCATGCAAGGAGGAATACAAATTTTAGAGCATGTTTAAATATTTTCATAATTATTTAATTTTAATAGAAATTTCCTTCTTAATATCTCTTGATGAATTTCCAATTTTAAGTTGATAAGTTCCTTTTTCTACAATCCAATTGTTTTTGATTACATTAAAATATGCCAACTCTTTAGCAGGTATTTGAAGGGTTACTTTTTCTGAAGTTCCACTTTTTACCAATATTTTTTGAAAACCTTTTAGTTCTTGCGCAGCTCTTTTTACAATTGAATTTGGTTTTGAAACATATAATTGAGCTACTTCTTTGCCGTCTATTTTTCCTGAATTTTTAATATTGAAAGAAATTTGAATGGTATCCTTTTCTGTGTAGGTAGCTTTATTGGTTTTTAAATCTGAAAATTCAAAATTGGTATAAGATAAACCAAATCCAAAAGGATATAAAGGTTCTAGGTTTTGTGTATCAAACCAACGGTAACCTACTAGAAATTCTTCTTTGTATTCAACGGTTTTATTACCAGGAAAACTTTTTGTTGCGTGTGCCGGAGAATCGTTGATGTTTTTAGGCATTGTCCAAGGTAATTTACCTGATGGATTTATTTTTCCTAAAATAACATCAGCCAAAGCATTTCCGCCTTCTGAACCATTGAACCAGCTCCAAACAATGGTTGAAGCTTTGTCTTTTACAGAACCAATATCAAACGGAGCACCAGCAATAAACACTACAATTGTATTTGGGTTTACAGCCATTACTTTTTGAATTAATTCATCTTGTCCAAAAGGCAATGATAAGTCTTGTCGGTCTGATGCTTCTGTTTCATAATCGCGGTTAGAACCTGCAAAAATAATAGCAATATCAGAATTTTTAGCTGCATTTATGGCTTTATCTAATGTTGCTTTATCTAATTTGTTTACCGTAGTTGGACCGTGCAGTGTTACTTTTTCCTTTTGATCATTTTCATTTTTTAAATAGCGTTCCAAATAACCTTCTGCATATTTAATATTAATCTCTTTTGGTAATCTATTTTGAAGACCTTCAAGCGGTGTAATTTCTCTTTTTGTTTTTACACCAGCGCCAAAACCACCCAAAGCATTTTTCTTGGTAGCATTGTTTCCAATTACAGCAATAGATTTTATTCCATCTACTTTTAATGGTAATATATTTTTATCATTTTTTAATAAAACAATAGCTTCTGCGGCAACATTGTAAGAATCTTGAAAATGAGCTTCTGTTGAAAGACTTCCTTTTGTTCTATTTTTACCATCAATGGCTTTTATTTGAAATAATACTCCTAAAATGCGCTTTACGTGTTTGTTAATTTCTTCTTCTGAAATTTCACCAGCTTTATAAGCTGCATTTAATTTATCGGCTAAATAATATTCGTTAAAAGGTTTTGGTGTTCCCATTTCAATATCCAACCCATTTTTTAATGATTTTACGGTGGAATGAACTGCAGCCCAATCGGAAATTACAATTCCTTGAAAACCCCATTCATCTCTTAATATTTTGTTTAACATTAAATCATTTTCACATAAATAATCACCTCTAAATTTATTGTATGCGCCCATTAAACTATAAGCGTTAGCATCTTTTACCGATGCTTCAAATGCAGGTAAATAAATTTCACGCAAAGTCCTTTCATCCACTAGAACATCAACTGTTCCTCTATTGGTTTCCTGATTGTTTACTGCAAAATGTTTTACACAAGCCATCACATCATTATTTTGAATACCAATAATAAAAGGCACTGCTAACTTTTTGTTTAAAAAAGGGTCTTCCGTAAAATATTCATAAGTACGTCCACCTAATGGAGTTCTAATAATATTAATTGCGGGTGAAAGCAACATATCTTTATTTCGAGCTCGAGCTTCTTGTCCAACACTGTTTCCAAAAGTATATGACAACTCAGGATTCCAAGTAGCAGCAACTGCTCCAGCTGCAGGATAATACGTTGCAAAATCGTTATCCCAACCTGCTGTAGCCCAGCTATTTCTTGAAATTTCTTCACGAATTCCTAAAGGACCATCGGCCATTTTAAGTTCAGGAATTCCTAAACGCTCAACGCCACCGTTTGCAAACATGCTATTTCCATGAAGCATTCCAATTTTCTCTTCAATGGTCATGAGTGCAATTAATGAATCTATTTTTTTATTAAATACAGCAGCATTAAATGGAATTGGTTCTGGTATTTTTTGATGAGTGATAGCAGCTGTTTTTATTTCCGTTTTATTTTCTTTACAAGAAGAAAAAACAAATATTAATAGTACAATAGATAATAAATAGTTTTTCATTTTTTGGTTATTTTTTTTTAAAACGAATAGCTGTTCCGCCTCCTTCAGCTAGCTTTATTTGTAGTATATCTTTTGAAGTTACTTCTTTTGATGAAATAACAACTTTGGTTGCGTTTTTGTTCCATGTAATACCTTCTGCATCGGCATAAATTTGTGCTTCATAGCTTGTGTTATGATTAAGGAAAGTTAACGCTATATTAAAAGAACGACTTTTTTCATTGGTTAAACTTCCTAAATACCAATCTTCGCTAAATCTATCTTTTCTAGCAGTTGTAATATATTCGCCAATTTCTGCATTTAAAACTTTTGTATCATCCCAATCTACAGGTACATCTTGTAAAAATTTAAAAGCAGGATTGCCATCGTAGTTTTCAGGTAAATCTGCCAGCATTTGAATAGGAGAATACAGCACAACATATAATGCTAATTGTTTAGCAGTTGTGGTATGTACATCGCGTCCTTCAAATCCTTGTTTAATTTCAACATCTAAAACTCCCGGTGTAAAATCCATAGGGCCTGAAAGCATTCTTGTAAACGGAATAGTTGCAGTATGGCTAGGTGGATTTCCATCACTCCAAGCGTTATATTCTTGTCCGCGAGCACCTTCGCGCGCCATCATATTTGGATACGTTCTGCGTTCTCCAGTATCTTTAATTGGCTCGTGAAAATTAACGGTTAATTTGTGTTCTAATGCCTTGTTTAACACAAATCGGTAATAGTTTACACCAAACTGACCGTGATGCCATTCTTTCATATTTAAACGAGAACCTACCTGACCAATTTTTACATCGTGAATTCCAACATCTTGGTATAATTGCATTCCAGCATCAATTTGTTCTAAATAATTGATAATATTTGAACCTGTTTCATGATACCCAATAATACTTACGCCTTTTGATTTTGCGTAATCTGTAACTTCAACTAAGTTAAAATTATCGGCGGCATCTGTAAAGCTAAACATGTGCATGGCGTTTTCATACCAAGCAGGAGTCCAACCTTTATTCCAGCCTTCAATTAATAAGTGATCTATTCCTAATTTTTCACAATAATCAATATATTCTTTTGCGTTTTTTGTAGTT
>NZ_JBFHHX010000003.1:0-66702 GCF_041596795.1 Lutibacter sp. | reverse complement strand
TACCGAAACTTCCGATACTATTTCATCTAAAATTGATGCAGACTATTTTAAAGAAATTGAAAGTTCATTTAGCGATAACTCTTTATATAAATCTTGGTTGTTAATTACACAGCACGAATATTGCCACTTTTTAACCGAAGCACAAAAAAATAAAATAATTGCTTTTAAAACTGATATTGAAAAAATTAAAAAATACCAACATAAAGAAACAATTTTTAGATATCAAAGAATTAATGAAATTTTAAAAAAGACTTATAAAATAGATATATCTAAGGCAACCGATTTACGTTCTAAATTAGATAGAGTGTTAACGCACAAAATTTGGGGTTACGTTATTTTTGCCGCTATATTGCTTTTAATTTTTCAGTCTATTTTTGAGTGGGCAAGTTTCCCAATGGATTTAATTGATGGGGTTTTTGCCAATTTAAGTGAAGTAGCAAAAAATAATTTACCCGAAGGTGTGTTTACCAATTTAATTGCCGAAGGAATTATTCCAGGTATTGGTGGCATTTTAATTTTTATACCTCAAATTGCAATTTTATTTTTATTTATTTCTTTGTTAGAAGAAACCGGTTATATGAGCCGAGTGGTTTTTTTAATGGATAAAATAATGCGAAAGTTTGGAATGAGCGGAAAAAGTATTATCCCATTAATTTCAGGTACAGCTTGTGCTATTCCGGCAGTTATGGCTTCCAGAAACATTAATAATTGGAAAGAACGGTTAATTACCATTTTAGTTGTTCCGTTTACAACATGTTCTGCACGTTTGCCAGTGTATGCCATTTTAATTTCATTAGTAATACCAAGTAAAAGAATATTTGGAATTTTTAATTTACAAGGTTTAACATTAATGGCTTTGTATTTATTGGGATTTGGTGCGGCAATCTGTTCTGCTATTTTATTAAATAAAGTATTAAAAATAAAAAACAAAAGTTTCTTTTTAATTGAAATGCCTAATTACAAGGTGCCTTCAATAAAAAATGTTTTTTATGAAGTTGTTGAAAAAACAAAAGCATTTGTTTTAGGTGCGGGAAAAATTATATTGGCTTTATCAATTGTGTTATGGTTTTTGGCTTCTAACGGACCATCAGCCTATAAAAATGCCGAAAAACATGTTGCTTCTTTAGAAGAAAATGCAAATTTAAACGATGACGTGCTACAGAAAAAAATAGCATCTTATAAATTAGAGAAGTCGTACATAGGAACAATGGGTAAATTTATTGAACCAGCTATAGAACCTATGGGTTACGATTGGAAAATAGGTATTGCCTTAATTAGTTCTTTTGCTGCGCGCGAGGTATTTGTTGGTGCTTTGGCAACTATTTATAGTGTTGAAAGTGAAGGTGAAGATGTTGGAACTATTAAGGAAAGAATGGGAGCTGAAATTAATAAGGAAACAGGTTTAAAGCGATTTAATTTAGCTACAGGAATGTCCTTATTGCTTTTTTATGCTTTTGCAATGCAATGTATTGGTACATTAGCTATTGTGAAAAGAGAAACTAAAAGTTGGAAATGGCCTATACTTCAATTAGTTGGAATGGGAATTTTAGCCTATGTATTTGCCTTTTTAGCATTTAATATACTAAGTTAATGCAAGAAATATTAGCATACATAGCGTTAGGTTTGGCAATTGCTTTTTTAATTAAGAAATACGTTCTTAAATCGAAAAAAAAGAGCAACTGTTCTAATGGTTGCGACTGCCATTAACTTATATAACTATTCTCCAAACTTGAGCCACAATAAAGCAAACTACAAAACCTAAAATTAGTGGTAAAATACTTGCTATTGCAGTCCATTTTACACTTTTTGTCTCTTTATAAATAGTATAAATTGTTGTACTGCAAGGGTTATGTAACAAACTAAAAAGCATTAAGTTAACCGCAGTTAACAACGTCCAGCCACCAGCCCTTAAAATATCTCCAGTAGCAGAAACCGATTCCAATTCAAACATTACACCATCTCCAGATCCAACTCCAGCTATAGAGGCACTCATAACCGTTAGCATTAAAATAGTTGGAATCACAATTTCATTTGCAGGAATAGCAACAATATAAGCAAGAAGAATAACGCCATTTAAACCTAGTAAAAATCCGAAACCTTCTAAATTTTCTATCAACCAATGCGCAATAGTAGTATTGCCAATAGAAACATTAGCAATTAACCAAATTATAGCTCCGGCAGGTGCAGCAAAAACACATGCTCGCCATAAAACTATAAGGGTTCTATCTATTAATGATGTGTAAATTGTTTTCCAAAATACGGGTGGTCTGTACGGAGGTAATTCTAATGTAAACGAAGAAACTTCTCCTTTTAAAAATGTTTTTGATAAAAAATATGAAACAGCAAACGTAAAAAATACACCTAATAAAGCTATACTTATAACTGATAAAGTAGATAAAGCACCTGCAAAACCCGATGGAACAAGTGCACCAATAAAAATTGAGGCAATTAAAATTTGAGTTGGCCATCTGCCGTTACATAAAGAAAAATTATTGGTGATAATTGCAATTAACCGTTCTCTTGGACTGTCAATTATTCTTGTAGCCACAACACCTGCTGCATTACACCCAAATCCCATACTCATAGTTAATGCTTGTTTTCCGTGAGCTCCAGATTTTTTAAATAAATGATCTAAGTTAAAAGCAGCTCTTGGTAAATAACCAAAATCTTCTAACAATGTGAATAAAGGGAAAAAGATGGCCATTGGTGGTAACATTACAGCAATTACCCAAGCCAATGCTAAATAAACACCATCAAATAAAAAACCAGCAAGCCAAATAGGAGATCCAAAGGTAATAGCTGTTTCTTTTAGCCAAGGATGAATAGTATCTAATAAAATTTCAGCTAATAAACCTGATGGATAATTAGCACCAATAATAGTTAACCATAAAACTACCGATAATATTAAAATCATAATTGGGAAACCCCATATTTTGCTGGTTACAATTTTATCTAAAGTTCTATCAAACCTAAAACGTTTAGTTGATCCTTTTTTAAACACAGAATTTTGCGCAATTTGAGCGGCATCAGAATAAATACCTTCGGTTAGTTTATCGTGAAAACCATCTCCAATTTGCCATCTTAAATCGTTACTTTTATTTAATATATTATTTGTTTTCATGTATGTTTTGTGTCGGTATAAAAGTTTTATTCCGTAATAAATTCTCCTGTTTTTACGGCTTCAATAATGCGCTCATCACCATCTAATAAGCGTAAAGCAATCCATCTGCTATTAGGTATAGATGGATATTCTTTTTCAATTTCAGCACTTAATGTATCTAAGGCTTTACTAATTTGTTTTGGAACGTTTTTTATGCGATGTGGTTTGCAAATAATTTCGCCAGTAGCAACTTTATGAATTGTTGCAATTAACTCTTGAATTCCTTTTTTAGAACGCGCACTTGTAGGGATAACTGGAATTCCTAAGTCACGTGCCAATGTTCTATCGTCAATTTCTATTTCTAAGCGTTTGGCTTCGTCCATTAAGTTTAAACACAACACTGCTTTATCTGTAATTTCTAATATCTGCAAAACTAAATTTAAGTTTCTTTCTAATCGGCTTGCATCAACAACAATAATGGTAACATCAGGTTTTCCAAATAGGATAAAATTTCTTGCAACTTCCTCATCTTGAGAAGTTGAAAGTAAAGAGTATGTACCTGGTAAATCTACTAATTTGTATTTTTTATCGTTAAAACTATAACCGCCTTCAGCTCTTGAAACAGTTTTTCCTGGCCAGTTTCCGGTATGTTGTCTAAGTCCTGTTAATGCATTAAAAACAGTACTTTTTCCGGTGTTAGGGTTTCCTGCTAATGCAACAACAAAGTCGGTGTTTTCTACCTGTATTCCTAATTTTTTTAACCCAGAAGCGTTGTTATGTGCGCAACCGTCACAAGGACTATTTGTTACTGTTTGCATATTCATTTACCTTTTCTATTAAAATATATTTTGCTTGTTCGTTTCGTATAGCAATTGATGTATCTCTTACTAAATACGATTTTGGATTGCTCATTGGACTAATTAAATCTATTTTAATTTTTGTGTTTTTCACAAAGCCTAAATCTAGTAATCTACGTCTCATTTCACCTCTACATTCGTTAGAAATTCCAATAATTTTAGCGTGTTCATTCTCTTTTAAATTTGATAATCTAAAAATATTTTCTTCTGAAATTTCTTCCTTCAATAATTCTAAAATGGTAATATTATTAGCAACAATTGGCGCTAAAATAAACTCCTCTCCTTCAGAATGAAAAACAATACGTTTATCGTTGTTTTCAACAATATGAACGCGAGATCCAATGTGTAAATCTTCAGCTAAAATTTGTTGGTATATAATTTCGGGTTCATCTTCAATATGCTGAATCCTTCCAATGGTTCCTTCTTTAAAAGCTGGCATTGGTTTTCCGTGAATTGTTTCTACTTCTCCAAATTCTGTAGGAATTGGATCTCCGTGTGGGTCAAATCTTGGATTTCCTAAATTAAGAGCTAATTCTTTTGTTTGATTGGTGTCTAATTTATGCTCCATGTGTTCAGCAATTCCGTGCCAGTCTTTTTTATCAAAACCAGTTTTTTCTGATAAATATTTTTCCCATAATCTATGCACTCTAATAATTCTAAGTGCGTAATCCATACCATTATCAGTTAGTTTAATATAGCCATTTTTAAAGCTGATTAATTCTTTCGCCTCCATTTCTGCAATGCTTTCCAAAATTCTTATCTGACGGATATTTGTAGAAGAAATTATATCATTTGTGTTTAACGAATTACCTTCATTTTCTGCATGATACAACTTTTTTAATATGTCTTCAATCAATATTTTAGTGTCATTTTTAAAACTGTTTTTTAATCGCCAATAAATGCCTCTTTTTGGATAAAAAAGCACAACTAATAATAGTGTTGAAAGTATAAAAACTAGTAAATATGTTGCTGGACTTGTCATGGTTTTAAATTAAATTAACAAAAACATTAGTGCTTACTTTACTTGAAAGTGTTAATGGAATACCGTTACTTAATTTTACAATTATAGAAGAATCAAAATCAATTTTATCAATAATGGTAATTTCAGAATTGATAGTAATTGCATGTTTGTCTAAATACTGCAAAAACGATTTTGAGTTATCTTTTACGCATGATATTTTATATAATTTTTGTGTATCGGCATTGCTTAATAAAATGGAATTATCTAACGGAAGTGTTCCATTTTTTGTTGGAATAGGATCTCCGTGAGGGTCTTTTGTTGGATATTTTAAAAAAGCATCTAATCTATCAATTAATTGATCAGATTTTATATGTTCTAATTGCTCTGCAACTTCGTGTACTTCATCCCAATTAAAATGTAATGTATCTACCAAAAAAACTTCCCAAAGTCTATGTTTTCTAACAATGTTTAATGCAATGTTTTCACCTTTTTTTGTTAATGAAACTCCTTTGTATTTTTGGTAATTTACCAGTTTTTTATCGGCTAATTTTTTTAACATATCTGTAACTGAAGAAGCTTTTGTTTGAAGCTCTTTTGCAATTAAAGTAGTGCTTGCATTTTTTGAATTTGCAATTTTAAGATTATGAATAACCTTTAAATAATTCTCTTCTGACAGTGAAAACATAGTATTGATATTTAGTCAAATATAAAAATATTTTTAGACTTGTCTAAATTACAACATAATATTTTGATTTTTAGTGTGTAAAATTGTATTTTTGAGGCAAATTGAAAAGAAATGAATATAGTAATTTATGGAACTGGTGGTGTTGGAGGATATTTTGGAGCGCGATTGGCTGAAGCTGGAAACAACGTAACATTTATAGCGCGTGGAAAACATTTGCAGGCTATTCAGAAAAATGGATTGCAATTATTAAGTCCTAAGGGAGATTATTTGGTAAAACCAGCGAATGCAACAGATGATATTTCGGAAATAAAAGATATTGATGTAATTTTTGTTTGTACAAAAACGTGGCAAGTTGCTGAAGTTGCAGAGAAAATAAAACCAGTTTTAAATAAAAACACAATGGTAATTTCTTTGTTAAATGGTGTTGAAAATCAAGATGTTTTATGTTCTGTTATTGATAAAAAACATGTGCTAGGTGGTTTGTGCTTGGTGGTGAGTAAAGTAGAAGATTATGGTATTATCAATCATATGTCTTACGAACCAACTATTGTTTTTGGTGAATTAAATTTAGAGATTTCTGAAAGAGCTTTGCAACTAGAAAAAATATTGAATGAAGCCGGAATTACAAACCGACTTTCAAATTCAATTTTTAAAGAAATATGGACTAAGTTTTTATATATTACTACGGTGAGTGCTATTGGCGCTTTAACACGTTCTACTAATGGAGAAATGATTGCTTCTCCAGAAATATATCAATTAATGAAAGGTACATCAAAAGAAATTGTTGCAGTAGCTCAAGCAAAAGGAATTGATATTAACGAAGAAACCATTGAGAAAACTTTTAAAATAATAGATAATCAACCTTATAGTACAACAGCTTCTTTACAACGCGATATCATGGAAGGAAAACCATCTGAATTGGAAGCACAAAATGGAACTGTAGTTAAATTTGGAAAACAATTAGGAGTGCCAACACCTATAAACGATTTTATATATTATTGCTTATTACCACAGGAAAAACGAGCGAGACTTTAATTAATTGGAAATTGTTTTTTTACTAAAATTTAAAGGCTTTTTTCTACTAATTAAATACACGCCAAAAATTACCAAAACACAACTTGCAATTTTAATCCAATTAATATCTTTAGCATATTCATTATTTCCATAAGCAAAAGCATAAATACTAACCAAAATAAAACTAACAACTGGTTGTAAATAAATATAACTTCCGTTTACAGATGGAGGTACATAATTTAATGCGTAAATATTAAACAAATAGGTTAAAAAAGTTGTTCCAATAACAACAAAAGCAATTGCTAAATAGGTGTTTGTTGTAAAGGCATTAAAGTTTGTTGATATTAAATTGTTTATTCCAAAGGGAAAAGTAAAAATAAGTCCAAATAAAAACACCCAGCTAACAACAGTTATAGCCTTATATTTTTTCATTAATGGTTTTACCAATACCAAATATAAACCATAAGTACAAGAATTAAAAAACACAAATAAATTCCCTAAAAAGGAACTGTTTCCACCTGCGCTTTTGCCGTGAACAATTAAAATTATTGCCCCAACAGCGCCTATAAAAATTCCAATGTACTTGTTTGTTGTAATTTTTTCTTTTAAAATAATTGCACTAAAAATTAAAACTATTACAGGTGTAGCAGTTATAATAATAGAAGCATCAATAGGAGAAGTTAAATTTAAACCGTGAAAAAACAACAACATATTTACTGACGCTCCAAACAATCCGCATAAAGCCAGTAAAATATAATCTCGTTTATTAACCTTTTCATTTACAAATAGCTTTACTATCCAAAATAAAATTCCTGCAGCAATAATTCTAATTAAAACCAACCCCGAAGCTCCAATTTTCTCGGGCATTAAGCCTTTGGCAATTAAAAAATTAGCACCATATATTATATTGGCTCCTAAAAGGGCAAAATGGGCTTTGTAATTAGTATCGGTCAAATTGTACAGTTTATTTAAGTTGTGAAAAGTATAAAATAACCTTTAACTTAAAAAATTTAAAATTATTAATAGTAAAGAATCTATTCATTTATTGATTTTAATATTTTATCAACCTCTTTTTGTGCTAATTCATATCCTAAATCAAAAGCTTTTTTAACTGAATTAGAGTCTAATACTCCAACATCGTTTAAACCAATTGGAGTAAAAACATACTTACATTTATCAAATTTTTTCAAATTACTAGCATCTAATGCAATATGATATACTCTGTATAATAATTTTAAGGAAGAATTTATTTCAGATTTATCAATAGTAGTTACTGGATTTACAAAGCTACCAAGAATAATATCACAATCTAACAAAGGTTCTATTGGAAAATTATTTAAAATTCCACCATCAGCATACAAATTGCCTTTAATTTCAACCGGAGAAAAAATAGGAGGAATAGCAGATGAAGCAATAAGTGGCTTAATTAGTTCACCCGAATTAAAAAAATCAAGTTTTGCCTCTATTAAATTTGTTGCGGTAACGGTTAAAGGTAATTTTAAACTTTCAAAAGAATTATCAGGAAAAAACTTTTTAAAAAACAGAATATACTTTTCACTGTCCATAATACCAGGTTTATTTAAAGCATATAATGAGAATTTTAATAACGGTGTTTGTTCAAAAAAAGTTAGCATTTCTTTTGGGGTGTAGCCAGCTGCATACAGCGCAGAGACTAATGCGCCCGCACTGGTACCTGCCACTTTTGTTGGTACAATGTTGTTTTCTAGTAAAACTTTAATAAACCCAATATGAGCAATTGCTCTTGCGCCTCCGCCCGATAAAACCAAACCAATTTCCTTAGCCATTTTAGAGTTGTTTTCTCAAATTTAGCAATTTTAAACAAATAAAATCAATGTAAAAATTAGACTTTACTGTTTTCTATTTAAAACGTAACTTTGCACTTTTCAAAAAGGAATAGCAAAAATGGAATACAATTTTAGAGAGATAGAAGCTAACTGGCAAAAATATTGGGCAGAGAACCAAACATTTAAAGCAGTAAATAATTTAAATAAACCAAAATTTTATGTGTTAGATATGTTTCCGTATCCATCTGGAGCAGGTTTACATGTTGGGCATCCGCTAGGTTATATTGCATCTGATATTTATGCGCGTTACAAACGCCATAAAGGTTTTAATGTATTACATCCGCAAGGGTACGATTCTTTTGGATTACCAGCAGAACAGTACGCTATTCAAACAGGGCAACATCCAGCAATTACTACTGAAGCAAATATTGCTACGTATAGAAAACAATTGGATAAAATTGGATTTTCATTTGATTGGTCACGTGAGGTTAGAACTTCAGACCCGAATTATTATAAATGGACTCAGTGGATTTTTATTCAATTATTTAATTCTTGGTACAATAAAACAAGCAATAAAGCCGAAGATATTTCTACTTTAATTTCCGTTTTTGAAACTGAAGGAAATAAGAATGTGAAAGCAGCTTGTGATGAAGAAATTGAACAATTTTCATCAGCAGATTGGGAAAATTATACAGAAGAAGAAAAACAAAACATATTATTAAAATACCGATTAACATTTTTATCAGAAGCAGAAGTAAACTGGTGTCCGGCTTTGGGAACAGTTTTGGCAAATGATGAAATTGTAAACGGAGTTTCTGAGCGTGGCGGACACACAGTTGTTCGTAAAAAAATGATGCAATGGAGTATGCGAATTACTGCCTATGCGCAACGATTGTTAGATGGTTTAGCTAAAATTGATTGGCCACAACCGTTAAAAGATATTCAAACGTATTGGATTGGGCGTTCGGAAGGAGCTATGGTTTCTTTTAATATTGATGGTTTTAAGGATAAAATTGAAGTGTTTACAACTCGACCTGATACCATTTTTGGAGTTAGTTTTATGACATTGGCTCCAGAGCATGAATTAGTTTCAAAAATTACAACGCCAGAGCAAAAAGATGTAGTTGAAGCTTATATTAAAGCTACATCAAAACGTAGTGAGTTGGAAAGAATGGCCGATGTAAAAACAATTTCAGGTGTGTTTACAGGAGCATATGCATTACACCCTTTTACTGGTAAAAAAGTTCAAATTTGGATTGGTGATTATGTATTAGCTGGCTACGGAACAGGTGCTGTTATGGCAGTTCCTTGTGGTGATGAGCGTGATTATGCCTTTGCAAAACACTTTGGAATTGATATTATAAATATTTTTGATGGTGTAGATATTTCAGAAGAAGCATTTACCGATAAAGAAGGTTCAGTAATTGCAAATTCTGATTTTTTAAACGGTTTGCCTTATAAAAAAGCAATGAAAACCATTATTTACGAAATTGAAAAACGTGGGTTTGGGTATGGAAAAATAAATTACCGTTTGCGCGATGCCGTTTTTAGTCGTCAACGTTATTGGGGAGAACCTTTCCCAGTATATTATAAAAATGGTTTGCCGCAAATGATTGACAAAAAACATTTGCCAATTGTTTTGCCCGAAGTAGAAAAATATTTACCTACCGAAGACGGAAAACCACCTTTAGGAAATGCCACAACGTGGGCTTGGAACTGCCAAACGGCAGCGGTAGTAAGCAATGAATTGATTGATAATGTGAATATATTTCCATTAGAACTAAACACAATGCCAGGCTGGGCAGGAAGTTCATCGTATTTTAATCGTTATATGGATCCTTCAAATAACGATGAATTTGTAAGTAAAGAAGCGGTAGAGTATTGGCAAGATGTAGATTTATATATTGGTGGTAGCGAACACGCAACTGGGCATTTATTATATTCTCGTTTTTGGCAAAAATTCTTGTTTGATAAAGGTATTTTGCCTGTAGATGAATATGCTAAAAAGCTAATTAATCAAGGAATGATTACTGGAACTTCAGCTTTTGTTTACAGAGTTGAAGGTGAAAATAAATTTGTTTCAAAAGGTTTGATTGGAGATTTAAAAGTTCAACCAATTCATTCAGATGTTTCTTTTGTAAATGGTTCTGATGAGTTAGATATTGAAGCTTTTAAAAATTGGCGAGAAGAGTATAAAAACGCCGAATTTATATTAGAAGACGGAAAATATATTGTTGGTCGTGAGGTTGAAAAAATGAGCAAATCTAAATACAACGTTGTTAATCCAGATCAAATTTGTGAAGAATACGGAGCAGACAGTTTACGATTATTTGAAATGTTTTTAGGACCATTAGAGCAATCAAAACCTTGGAAAACTTCTGGTATTTCTGGAGTTTATTCTTTCTTAAAAAAATTATGGAAACTGTATATTGTTGATGGTGAATTTAAAGTTTCAGATGATGAACCATCAAAAGAAGAGTTAAAAACGTTGCATAAAACAATTAAAAAAGTTGAAGAAGATATAGCAAACTTCTCTTTTAACACTTCGGTTTCAACATTTATGATTGCCGTAAATGAGTTAACAGCTTTAAAATGTAATAAACGTGCTATTTTAGAACCATTAGCAATAATTATTGAACCATACGCACCTCATATTGCTGAAGAATTATGGAAAAATTTAGGGCATACAACTTCTGTTTCAACAGTAGATTTTCCTGAATTTAAACCAGAATACTTGGTTGAAAGTACTAAAGTATATCCTGTTTCATTTAACGGAAAAATGCGTTTTACTATTGAGTTGTCGTTGGATTTAAGCGTACAAGAAATTGAAGATATTGTAATGGCTCACGAAAAAACACAAGAGCAATTACAAGGTAGAACACCTAAAAAAGTAATTATAGTTCCGGGCAAAATAATTAACCTAGTTGGATAATATGTTAAAGTATTCTTAAAACAAAACAAATACGTTAAGAATTCTGTTAAGAAGAGGTTTAAATTGACTTATTTTGTTTGAAATTTAAAAAATATTAATAATGATTATAGGTCTTCCAAAAGAAATAAAAAACAACGAAAGCCGTGTAGCTTTAACTCCGGCTGGTGTTTTTGAGTTAACTAAAAAAGGTCATACTGTTTTGGTTCAAACAAATGCAGGTTTTGATAGTGGTTTTACAAATGAAGAATATGTGCAGGCAGGAGCTTCAATTTTACCATTAATTAACGATGTATATGCCCAAAGCGAAATGATTGTAAAGGTGAAAGAGCCTATAGAATCGGAATATGCTTTAGCAAGAGAAGGACAAATAATTTTTACTTATTTCCATTTTGCTTCAAACCAAAAATTAATTGATGCAATGGTAGCTAGCAAAGCTATTTGTATTGCATATGAAACAGTTGAGGATAAAAAAGGAACGTTGCCTTTATTAACTCCAATGTCTGAAGTAGCTGGAAGAATGGCAATTCAACAAGGAGCAAAATACTTAGAAAAACCTATTAAAGGAAAAGGTATTTTATTAGGAGGTGTACCAGGTGTTCGTCCAGGAAAAGTATTAATTTTAGGAGGTGGAGTAGTTGGAGTTCAAGCGGCAAAAATGGCAGCTGGTTTAGGAGCAAGAGTTACTATACTAGATATAAATATGGACAGACTTCGTCATATTAACGATGTTATGCCTAATAACGTAATAACAGAATATTCTAACGAGTATACTATTAGAAAACATATTAAAGATTCTGACTTAATTGTTGGAGGTGTTTTAATTCCAGGAGCGAAAGCGCCAAAATTAATTACTAAAGATATGTTAAAAGAAATGCAACCAGGTACTGTAATTGTAGATGTTGCTGTAGATCAAGGAGGTTGTTTTGAAACAACTAAAGCTACAACACATGAAGATCCTATCTATATTATAGATAATGTTGTGCATTATTGTGTTGCAAATATGCCAGGAGCTGTTCCTTACACTTCAACAGTTGCTCTTACAAACGTTACGTTACCTTTTGTATTGCAAATTGCAAATAAAGGATGGCAAAAAGCTTGTGAAGAAAATGAAGGCTTAAATAAAGGTTTAAATATTGCAAAAGGTGAAATAATTTATGATGAATTACTTTCTAACTAATTGATTATTTATATATAATGTTCTTAAAATCCTTCCATTTCGGGAGGATTTTTTTATTAGTTTTGACAAAAATTTTATAAATGATAGACAAATTTGAAATTATTGGTTTAATAGCAGCTGTTTTAACAACATCATCCTTTGTACCACAAGTTTATAAAACTTGGAAAACTAAGTCCACAGAAAGTTTGTCCTTACCAATGTATGTTATATTTTTTATTGGTGTTATGCTTTGGCTAGTTTATGGTTTTTATTTAAACAGTTTTGCAATGATAGTTTCAAATATTGTAACAGGAGGATTAGCATTGTTTTTGGTTATTCTAAAATTAAAGTATAAATAAACACATGGTATATTTGTTGATAAATAGAATGTAATTTATTACTTATATTTACTTCAAATTAAATCATGAAAATTAAGCAGCTTTCTTTACGGATACGTATATTTTTTGCAATGATATTGCTAATTCTATTAGCATCAATTTTAATTGCAGCCGTTACAATTTATCAATATAAAGAGCAAACAGACGAATACAATCAAGGTAGATTAGAACGTAAAGAAGAATCTGTTAAAGCAGCTATTAATTATTGGTTAAATAGTGGTAATGGAAACACATTTCCAGTAATTACCAAAAACTTGCCTTTTATTTTTAAAGATAAAATATATGAAATTGCAGATATTGAAAAATTAGAAATCAATATTTACAATTTAGAAGGAGAAATAGTTAAAAGCTCTCATGCTGGTTTTGTTCCAAGCGATGCCCCTCAAAAACTTCCTCAAGAAATATTATATGTAGTAAGCAATAGTTACGATCATAGATATGTAAATGATAAAATTATTAATGGCCGTAACCTTCAATCTTCCTATACATTTATTACAGACAGTAAGTTTAAACCAATAGGTATTTTAAATTTACAATATGTACAAGATAATACCGATCAAGAAAGAGATTTAGAAGAGTTTTTGGTAAGAATGGCGTATGTTTATTTTTTCATGTTTTTAATTGCCATTGGTTTAGCATATTTTATTTCAAGTTATATTACCAGAAATATAAAAGCTGTTACCGATAAAATGAGGCAAACAAGCCTTAACAGAACCAATGAAAAAATTATTTTAAGAGATGCAAGTTCCGAGATTTCTACTTTAGTAAATGCCTATAACAAAATGGTGAATGAATTGGAAATTAGTGCTATAAAATTAGCTAAAGGAGAACGTGAACAAGCTTGGCGAGAAATGGCTAAACAAGTAGCACATGAAATAAAAAATCCGTTAACTCCAATGCGTTTAACAGTACAAAGTTTTCAACGAAAATTTGACCCAGCGGATCCTAAAATTAATGAAAAACTTAATGAATTTAGTAAAGCTTTAATTCAGCAAATAGATACGTTAAGTTCAATAGCGTCTGCTTTTTCAAATTTTGCTAAAATGCCATCGCAAAACAGAGAAGAAATAGATGTTGTTGAAGTTGTTAAACATGCTTTAGATATATTTAATGAAGATTATATATCATTTTTCCCAAAACAACCATCAATTATTGCTAATTTAGATAAAAATCAGTTAATTAGAGTTGTAACAAACCTTGTGAAAAATGCCGCCCAAGCATTAGAAGAAATAGATGATGCAAAAATTGAAGTTACCGTTTCTGAAGAAGAAAACAACGTAATTATTGTAATTGCAGATAACGGAAAAGGAATTTCAGAAGAAGATAAAGATAAAGTTTTTGAGCCACAATTTACCACAAAGTCAAGTGGAACAGGTTTAGGTTTGGCTATGGTTAAAAATATTATAGAAGCTTATAATGGCACTATTTCTTTTACATCGCAAGAAAATGCCGGAACAGTATTTAAAATAATAATTCCAAAAAAATAATTTTATGAATTTTGAAAATATTTTAACAGACAAAAAAGGGTTAATAGGATTTATAACCATTAACAGACCTACAAAATTAAATGCTTTAAATAAAAAAACTATAGAAGAGTTACACATAGCGTTTAAAAGTTTTAATGATAACAGAAAAATTAAAGTTATTATAATTACAGGTAGCGGTGAAAAAGCTTTTGTTGCTGGTGCTGATATTTCTGAATTTGCCAATTTTAGTATAGAAGAAGGAACTGAATTAGCTAGAAAAGGTCAAGAAATTCTATTTGATTATATTCAAAATTTAGAAACACCTGTAATTGCAGCAATAAATGGTTTTGCTCTTGGAGGCGGTTTAGAATTAGCAATGGCTGCACATTTTAGAGTTGCAAGTACCAATGCAAAAATGGGTTTGCCAGAAGTTAGTTTAGGTGTAATTCCTGGTTATGGAGGTACGCAACGTTTACCACAATTGGTTGGAAAAGGAAAAGCCCTTGAAATGATTATGTCTGCAAGTATGATAAGTGCTGAAGAAGCAAAAAACTGGGGATTGGTTAATTATGTTGTAGAACAGTTAGAATTATTGCCTTTATGTATAAAATTAGCCGATAAAATTAGTAAAAATTCCTCTGTGGCTATTGCTGCAGCAATTAAAGCTGTTAATGCAAATTATACCAATTGTGTTAATGGTTATGCTGTAGAAATTGAGCAATTTGGTGTAAGTTTTGGTACCGATGATTTTGCAGAAGGCACTACAGCATTTTTAGAAAAACGCACACCTAATTTTGAATAATTTTTATGAAAAAATATCTTTTTTTATCTCTTTTACTTTTTAAAGTTGTAACATATAGTCAGTTTTCACCAATAAAAAACTTCGATTATAAATTACTTGAAGGTAAAGTTTTATACATTCCTCAATTAAATTTTGATGAAGATTCTAACAAAATTCAACGTTTTTTAAAAAATGAACAATTTGATAAAATTGCTACAGAAAAAGAAAAAATTGAAGAATATAATAGAATATGGAAGTTGGCAATGGAACAATCTAGCTACAACGCAACTCCGTATGAAATTGTAGATTTTAACTTTAAAGAACTCAAAAAAGCAAAAGACCCAAAAGCCTTGGTATTAAAGTATTTTACCGATGGTTTTTATAACGATTGGGTTTTATTGGTTTCAATGGGTCCAGATACTACCAAAGATATTGCAAGAGCTTTAATTACTGGAATTGATTTAACTAAAGTTGAAGACATAAGATTAATGATTAATATGCTCAATTTTTCATTAAATGAAGCTTCAGAGTTACATGAAAATGAATTAACAACCGGTTATTCTGATGTTAGAAATAATTATAAAGAGAAGTTTTTAAAGTTTTATGAAAACATTAATAATCTTACTTTTTTGGCCGTGATGGATGAAAGTGAAAACGAAAAAAAAGCCGACAAAAGAAATGAAGATATTAAAGAAGGACTTGAGGAATGGAATTTATGTAAGTATGAAATTATTACAAAAGAGGAACTTGAACAAAGGAGGTTAAACAAAGAAAAAGGATCGTTTTATTGGAGAAGTTTTGCAATGCGCACGCAAAGTCCACTTATTGTTCTTCAAATAAATGTTATTTTAAATACAGAAAATGATGAGGTTTATTTTTATAAACAACTTGGTTCAAGAAGATTAAAAGGCTCAACAATAATTGATATTCAAGATAACATTAAAAACAGAGCCGAACGCTACAAAAAACAACTTTTAAATTAATTTTAAATGAACGCTCAACCTCTATTAAACTACATTAGCAAGTACATCAGTTTATCTGAAGAGGAAGCTTTATTTTTAATTTCTAAAATAACTTTCAGAAAATATTTAAAAGGACAATACATTGTTCAACAAGGTGATATTTGTAAAAAACAATGCTTTATAATTTCGGGTTGTACAAAAACCTTTTATATGGATGCTGGAGGACAAGAACATATTGTGTTGTTTGCTATTGAAGATTGGTGGACATCGGATATGGGAAGTTTTATAACGCAAACACCTGCCGATTTTAATGTTCAATGTATCGAAAATACAGAGCTTATTCAAATAACCTATGATGATAATGAAGAAATACTTCGTGTAATTCCTAAACTAGAACGTTTTTTTAGAAAAATTGTTGAGTCGGCCTATGCGGCTTCACAAAAAAGAATAATTAGAAGTTTTAGCCTTACTGCTAAAGAACAATATCTATATTTTAAAGAGCAATACCCAACTATTGAACAACGAGTACCTCAATATATGATTGCCTCATATCTTGGAATTACTAAGGAATTTTTTAGTAAAATAAAAAGTCAACTTGCTTTAGAAGAATAAAAAGTTAATCTATATTAACAAAATTTAATAAGCTACCTTTTTTTAATTAAGTAGTTTGTTCCGCAACTTTGCCTAATACAATAAGTTAATTTTATAAACACATGAAAACATTTAAAAATTTAGCGTTAATTGCAGTTATTACTGTAATAACATTTTCATTTACAAAAGTAAATGCTCAACAAAAAGAAATTAAAACAGCTACTAGCAAAGTAATTTGGAAAGGTTATAAAGTTACAGGTTCACATGAAGGTACAATTAATTTAAAATCAGGTTTTTTAACCTTTAAAGAAGATAAATTGGTTGGAGGAGAATTTGTAATGAATATGCAAACAATTGAAACAACAGATTTAAAGGGAGATTATAAAGGAAAATTAGATGGACATTTAAAATCGGACGATTTTTTTAGTGTTGAAAAACACCCAACAGCAACGTTAGTAGTTACTAAAGTAGAAACTTCAGGAAAAAATTCGTACAAAGTAACAGGAGATTTAACTATTAAAGGAATTAAAAATGCAGTTACTTTTGATTTATCTGTTTATGGAAATAAAGCCAATGCAACATTAAAAATTGATAGAACAAAATATGATGTTAGATACGGATCAACTAGCTTTTTCGACAACTTAAAAGATAAAGCTATCTATGATGAATTTGATTTAGTTGCAGATTTAGAATTCTAATATTTAAAAAAATGAATAAAAAAAATGCTCAAGGTTACTTGAGCATTTTTTTTTAGTTTAAAACTCTGTTAATTTGAATAAATCGTTTTGAATAATAGTCTTCATTTAAAGAAGAAATTATTACGCCTTGAGATGTAGAGGAGTGTATAAATTTAATGTCATTTCCACTAACTTCAGTTACCAAACCAACGTGGCTTATAATATTTTTTCTGCCAGTAGCAAAAAATATTAAATCGCCTTTTTGTGCTTTATTTTTATTAATTTTTTCTCCGTATTTAGCCATTGCCCTTGAAGATCGTGGTAAATTCATATCTATCTCTTTAAAGGTAACATATACTAAACCAGAACAGTCAAAACCTCTAGAAGTTGTTCCGCCTCCTCTATATGGAGTTCCCATATTTTTTGAAGCAGCATCAATCAAAATTTCTGCAATTACCGCGTGTGATTCACTGTTTTTAGACTCTTCAATAATTTCAGGAGTCAATTCTGCTAAATGTTTTGTTCCGCGTTTTATTACTAATTCATAATCTACCAGTAGTTTATTTTTAATATCAGGGTTTAAATATTCCAACTCTTCAACGGTAATGCCATATTTTTTTGCAATTCCGTATTTGGTTTCATCAGGTAAAACTTTATGAATAATATCTTCAGCAAGAATTTCGGGATTGTCTAAATTTTGATCGTCAACTCTTGTTAAAATAGTAATGGTATCAGGTTTATTTAAACGAACAATGGTTCCAACTTTCATTCTTCTTGGATCAATTTTAGGGTTTAACTTTGTTAATTCCTTAACATTGATATCATATTTTTTTGCAATTGTTTTAAATGTTTCGCCAGATTTAATTCTGTGTGTTTTTACTTCAGATAAAACTTTTGTTTTTTGAAATTGAGGAGTTGGATTTGTACTAACATTATCAGCAATTGTGTTTTTAACAACTACAGTAGTGTCTGCAGGTAACGTAATTACCATTCCAATTTTCATTCTTCTAGAATCAACAGTTGGATTTAATTTTTGAATAGTAGAAAGACTTGTATTGTATTTGTTGGCAATAATTTTTAAGGTTTCGCCAGAAGCTACAATATGATTTTTGGGTGTAATTATTTTTTCAACTGCATCGTTATTGCTATTGTTTTCTGCTGAAATTTCTTCCGATGATTTTAATTTTAGCACGGTGCCAATTTGTAGTTTTCTTGGATCAACGTTAGGGTTTAATTTACCTAATTCTGCTAAGCTAAGGTTGTATTTATTTGCTATAATACTTAAGGATTCACCTGAAGAAACTGTATGTGTAGTTGCATTTTTGGTAGAGTTACCAGAGTTTTCTATATTTTTAGAAGTTGGAACTTCGGTTAAATTTAAAACATGTCCAATTTTTAGTCTTTTAGCATCAATATTTGGGTTTAGTTGTGATAATTTTAAAGGACTTAAATTATATTTATTTGCAATTCCATTTAATGTTTCGCCAGAAACTACAGTATGAGTTTCAATAATAATATTTCCGTTCTCGTCCTTTCTTGGCGGAATTGATAAAACTGTATTTAGTTGTAGAACTTTACCTTTAATAGTTGGGTTTGCTTCATAAATATCCGATTCAGAAACCTTATATTTTTTTGCAATTACATAAATACTTTCTCCTTTTGTAACTTTGTGTTTTATGGTAGTTTGAGAATATACACTACTTGCAAAAAGCAGTATAAACAGCGAAAAAAGTTTTAAAATATTCATTCTTAATATAATTATAACACTCTAAAATATTGGTTTTTAAAAGCAAGGCAAGATATAAAAACTATTGACTGGTAGCATTGCTTTTAAATTTTTAACAATTTTTTAAACTATTGCTTTTTAGTACTATAATTTTCCTTCCCATTCGTTATAAAATTGCTGTAAAAAAGTTTCCATGTAGGTGTGACGATCTTCCGCTATTTTTTTTCCTGTTTCAGTATTCATTTTGTCTTTTAGCAACAATAGTTTTTCATAAAAATGATTAATTGTTGGGGCTTCTGAATTTTTATATTCTTCTTTGGTTTGATGTAGGTTTGGAGCAATTTCTGGGTTATATAATGGTCGGTTTTTAAAACCACCGTAATTAAAACAACGTGCAATTCCAACGGCACCAATGGCATCTAATCTATCGGCATCTTGCACAACATCTAATTCTGGCGATTTAAAAGTTTGTTTAAAATTTCCGCCTTTGTATGAAATGTTTGAAATAATATTCTCTACATGTTCAATAATAGAATTTTCTACCTGTTCTTTTTCTAAAAAATCACGTGCCATTTTTGGGCCAATAGTTTCATCACCATTGTAAAATTTAGAATCGGCAATATCGTGTAATAAAGCGCCTAATTCAACAATAAATACATCAACATTTTCTTTTTTAGCAATTAGTTTTGCATTGTTCCAAACGCGTAAAATATGAAACCAATCGTGACCTCCTTCGGCATTTTTTAAGGTTTCTTTTACAAAAATTTCAGTATTCTTTATTATTTGTATTGTATTCATCTTTTAAAAATAAAAAAATCCGCTTTAAATAAAACGGATTTTAGATTTATATTTTATTCAATTTAATAAATTGAATACTTTTAATTTTTAATTACAGTACTCTTCGTAAGCTGCAGCTAAATTTGATGCAATTACTTCGGCTGGTCTTCCTTCAATATGATGACGTTCTAACATGTGAACCAAAGCACCATCTTTAAATAATGCAATTGCAGGTGATGATGGAGGAAAGGGAACCATAAATTCTCTTGCTTTTCCTGTTGCCTCAGTATCTACTCCGGCAAAAACTGTTACTAAGTTATTAGGAATTTTATCAAATTGTAATGAAGCTACAGCTCCTGGTCTGCAAGTTCCTGCTGCACAACCACAAACTGAATTAACAACCACTAATGTAGTTCCTTCTTTTGCTATTGCTTGTTCAACTTCTTTTGCGGTATGTAATGATGTAAACCCTGCATTTTCTAATTCTAATTGCATTGGTTTTACTAATTCTGGTGGATACATATTTCTTGATTTTTTAGTTATACTATATTTGACGTAATACGTGTGCAAATATAACAGATTATAGCCAAAAGTTTATAAATATTTTAACAACTGTAACATGTATGCGCTCTAAGCTTACTAATAAATCAATTATATTTGCATCTTTAAATTAAATTATGGGAAATTTTATTAAATGGATTGGGGCTGGAGTTGGTTTTACACTTGGAGGTCCTATTGGTAGTATTTTAGGTTTTGTTTTAGGTAGTATTTTGGGTGGTTTTTCTAAAGAAGACATTGAAAATGCAAAAAAATATAGCTCAACAAGTGGCAATGTTCAATCGGGTGATTTTGAAATTAGTTTATTGTTATTGTCTGCAGTTGTTATAAAAGCTGATGGTAGAGTTGATGAGCGCGAATTAAATTACGTGCGTACACATTTTAAAAATATGTACGGTGAAGAAAGAGCTAATAATGCCTTTAAATTATTTAAAGGTTTTATGCAAAACAACAATGTTTCTACACAACAAATATGTGTTCAAATTCGACAAAATTTAACGCATGCTTCACGTCTTCAATTGGTTCATTTTTTATTTGGGATAGCAAAATCTGATGGAAATGTTTCGGAAATTGAAGTACAAGCTATTAGAACAATAGCAAGTTATTTATACATTAGTTTAAACGATTTTGAATCGATAAAAGCAATGTTTTATGAAGATTCTGAAAGTGCTTATAAAATTTTAGAAATTGAAAAAACAGCAACTAATGAAGAGCTAAAAGCAGCCTACAGGAAAATGGTTAAAAAATACCATCCAGATAAATTACAACATTTAGGAGAAGAACACGTAAAAGGTGCTGAAGAAAAGTTTAAGCAAGTACAAAAAGCGTACGAACAAATACAAAAAGAAAGGGGAGTATAAAATAGTTTGTGACTTTTTAATAATTAATGAGTCATATAGTTGATTAGTAAATAATTAATTTAATAAAATAAGGTAAACCTTAAAACATGTTAACCCCCAAGATTATTAAAAGCGTTTCTTTTTTTAGAGGCGCTTTTTTTATTTTAAATATTTAGATATTTCGGTGGGTCCTTCTAATACTGTTTTTACAATTTGAAGAGTTCCATTCTCTTGAGATATTACGTGCCATTTAATTAAAGAAATTTGCATGTCAACAATTTCAATTCCTGTAATTGACCTTGGGTGTACACAACTTCCATCGTTAAAATAAGGTAACTCGTTTGGTTCAGGAAATCGTGGTCTGTGCGTGTGCCCGGCAATAACCATTTGGTTGTTATTAGCTAAAATCCATTTTTTAAGTCGGCGTTCAACTTTAATTAATTCCTTAAAATTTTTAGCCGGACTTGTAGGGTCTTTTATACCAACAACTTGCAAAGGTTTCCATAAAATACGTACTAAAAACCGACTCCATTTCCATAAAACATAATTATGAAAATCGGCTTGATGCCCATGAATTAGTAAAATATCTTTTTTATAGCCTTCAACTTCTAAAACAATACCTTCCTGAAATGTTAAATTTGGTAATAAATCTTTATCGGTTCCTGTTATTTTATCAAAATATGTAGATAAAAGTGAAGCTGATTTGGTGGGGTTTTTTAAAATCATGTCATGGTTTCCCCAAAGCATGTAAAGTTTGTTTTTTAAATGAAATTCACGCAATAATAAAAACGAGTTTTTATGCGCTTCAAAAACATCATTAAAAAATAAATTTTCCCACAGTTCAATTCCGTCACCTAACTCAATATAAGTGTAATCGTTTTGTAAATAGCTTCTTAACGCATGAAAATAAATATTACTGTTATTGGCAAAATCATCCGCATAACTATTATCACCTCTGTGGCAATCGCTAAAAAAAATAAATTTTGAATCGCAATTCAACGGAATTCTTTGTGCGTTTCTATAGGAATTAGAGATAATATTTTGCATCATAAGTATGGTAAAAAGATAGTGAAATATAAACTTACTATAATTCTATTAAATTCAATGTTTTATGTATTTAATTTTTTACAATTTATGAAATGATATTTTGTAGAAAATACGTAATTTCGCAAACTAATTGAATTAAGGGTACAAAATGAGTAAAAAGTTTAGAGAATATAAGGGTTTGAACCTCACTAAAGTAGCAGATGAAACTTTAGCGTTTTGGGAAAAAGAAAATATTTTCGAAAAAAGTATTACAACAAGAAAAGAAAATAAACCGTATGTATTTTTTGAAGGTCCGCCTTCAGCAAATGGATTACCGGGTATTCATCACGTAATGGCGAGAGCTATTAAAGATATTTTTTGTAGATATAAAACCTTGCAAGGCTTTCAGGTAAAAAGAAAAGCAGGTTGGGATACTCACGGATTGCCAATTGAATTAGGTGTTGAAAAAGAATTGGGTATAACCAAAGAGGATATTGGAATAAAAATTACTGTTGAAGAATACAACGAAGCTTGTAAAAAAGCCGTAATGCGTTATACCGATGTTTGGAATGATCTTACAAAACGTATTGGTTATTGGGTAGATATGGAAGATCCGTATGTTACCTACAAGCCAAAATATATGGAAACTGTTTGGTGGTTATTGGCAGAAATGTACAAAAAAGACCTAATTTATAAAGGTTATACCATTCAACCATATTCTCCAAAAGCAGGTACAGGTTTAAGTTCGCACGAGCTAAATCAGCCAGGAACCTACCAAGATGTAACCGATACAACTGCGGTTGCTCAGTTTAAAGCAATTAAAAATACGCTACCAGCATTATTACAAAATGTAGATGGAGACGTTCACTTTTTAGCTTGGACAACAACTCCTTGGACATTACCTTCAAATACAGCATTAACAGTTGGTAAAAAGATAGACTACGTGTTAGTAAAATCTTTTAACCAATATACTTTTGAACCAATAAATGTAATTTTAGCAAAAAATTTAGTTGGAAAACAATTTGCAGGAAAGTTTTTTGCTGTTGAAAACGAAACTCTACTTGCTGAATATAAAGAGAACGACAAAAAGATTCCATATATAATTGTTCAAGAATTTAAAGGAGCGGATATTTTAGAAGCTAAATACGAACAATTATTACCATATACACTTCCATATAAAAATCCAGAAAATGCTTTTAGAGTAATTGCAGGAGATTTTGTTACTACAGAAGATGGAACAGGAATTGTACACACAGCACCAACTTTTGGAGCTGATGATGCCTTGGTTGCAAAACAAGCAAACCCAGAAGTTCCGCCAATGTTAGTATTAGATGATAATGGAAATCCGGTTCCTTTAGTAGATTTACAAGGAAGATTTACCAAACATATGGGTGAATTTGCTGGAAAGTATGTGAAAAATGAATATTACAATGAAGGTGAAGCTCCAGAGCGTTCTTTAGATGTTGAAATTTCAATCAAATTAAAAGAAGAGAATAAAGCATTTCACGTAGAAAAATACCGTCACAGTTACCCACATTGTTGGAGAACAGATAAGCCGGTGTTATATTATCCGCTAGATTCTTGGTTTATAAAAGTTACCGAGAAACGCGATAGAATGTTCGATTTAAATAATACTATTAACTGGAAACCAAAATCTACAGGAGAAGGTAGATTTGGAAACTGGTTAAAAAATGCAAACGATTGGAATTTATCTCGATCTCGTTATTGGGGAATTCCGTTACCAATTTGGAGAACGGAAGATGGAACCGAAGAAATTATAATTGGCTCTGTTGAAGAACTAAAAGCTGAAATGAAAAAATCTGTTGAAGCAGGTTTTATGCAGGCAGATATTTTTGCCGATTTTGAAGTTGGAAACATGAGTGAAGAGAACTATAATAAAATAGATCTTCATAAAAATGTAGTTGATAAAGTTGTATTGGTATCACCAAAAGGACAACCAATGAAACGCGAAAGCGATTTAATTGATGTTTGGTTTGATTCTGGTTCTATGCCTTATGCACAATGGCATTATCCGTTTGAAAATAAAGAATTGATTGACGAGAAAAAGTTTTTCCCAGCCGATTTTATTGCCGAAGGAGTAGATCAAACTCGTGGATGGTTTTATACCTTACACGCAATTGGAACTATGGTTTTCGATTCTGTTGCCTACAAAAATGTAGTTTCTAACGGATTGGTACTAGACAAGGAAGGTAAAAAAATGAGTAAACGTTTAGGAAATGCTATTGATCCATTTGAAACAATGGATACGTATGGTGCAGATGCTACACGTTGGTACATGATTTCAAATGCAAATCCTTGGGATAACTTAAAATTTGATATTGAAGGAATTGATGAGGTTCGCAGAAAATTCTTTGGCACCTTATATAATACGTATTCTTTCTTTTCGTTATATGCAAATTTAGATAATTTCACATACGCAGAAGATGAAATTGCAATAAGCGAAAGACCAGAAATTGATCGTTGGATTTTATCAGAATTAAATACTTTAATAAAGAATGTTGAAAGTTTTTACGAAGATTACGAACCAACTAAAGCAGCAAGAGCAATACAAGAATTTGTAGGAGAAAATTTAAGCAACTGGTTTGTTCGTTTAAGTAGAAGACGTTTTTGGAAAGGTGAATACGGGCAAGATAAAATATCGGCATATCAAACATTATATACTTGTTTGGTAACTGTTTCAAAATTAGCATCTCCAATTGCACCATTTTTTATGGATAATCTTTACAAAGATTTAACCAGCGCAACTGGAATAGAAAGTTTTGAATCTATACATTTGGCGGAATTTCCAACTTATGATGAAAGTTTGGTTGATAGCAAGTTAGAGCATAAAATGCAACAAGCACAAAAAATCTCTTCTATGGTTTTATCATTGCGTAAAAAGGAAATGATAAAAGTACGTCAGCCTCTACAAAGAATTATGATTCCTGTTTTAAACAAAGAAGACAGAGCAGAAATTTTAGCGGTTGAAAATTTAATAAAATCGGAGGTAAATGTTAAAGAAATTGAATTGATTGATGATGCTTCTGGAATATTGGTAAAAACCATAAAGCCTAATTTTAAAGTGCTTGGGCCTAAGTTTGGAAAAGATATGAGATTTGTGGGGCAAGCAATTCAAAATTTAACCCAAAAAGACATTGAAACTATTGAAAAACTTGGAGAAATTCCTTTAAATATAAACGAAAAAGTTGTAAATTTAACACTAGAGGAAGTTGAAATAACATCACAAGATATTGAAGGCTGGTTAGTAGCAAATCAAGGTAGTTTAACAGTTGCTTTAGATGTTACAATTACAGACGAATTACGTAAAGAAGGAAACGCAAGAGAGCTAATTAATAGGGTTCAAAATTTACGTAAAGAAAGTGGTTTAGAAGTAAATGATAAAATTAAATTAAGTATTCAAAAAAATGATATATTAGAGCAATCTGTTTTGGCAAATGAACTGTATATTAAAACAGAAACGTTAACTAATGACCTTGTTTTTATTGAAGATTTAGAAAAAGGCATAGAAATTGCTTTTGATGATATAAATACAAAAATATTAATAGAAAAATTGTAAATTATGGATGAAAATAATAGATATTCTGATAAAGATCTTGCTGAATTTAAAGAAATTATTCAGAGTAAAATTGAATATGCAGAGGAAGATTTAGCCCTGATAAAAAGCGCATTTAAAAACGATAGTAATAACGGAACGGATGATACTTCTCCTACATTTAAAGCTTTTGAAGAAGGTTCTGAAACCATGTCAAAAGAAGCAAATGTAGCCTTGGCTATCCGTCAGGAAAAATTTATTAGAGATTTAAAAAATGCATTGGTTAGAATAGAAAACAAAACATATGGAATATGTAGAGTTACTGGAAAATTAATTGCAAAAGAGCGTTTAAAATTAGTTCCACATGCTACATTAAGCATTGAGGCTAAAAACATGCAACAATAAAAAATAAGAACATTTTTAATTTGAAGCTTCCTTTATGGAGGCTTCACTAATTTAATATCATTTCATAATACCAATACCATTGAAAAAAGCATTATTTATAATAATTACCGTTTTATTAATAGATCAAATAAGTAAAATATACATTAAAACTAACTTTGTATATGGAGAAGAAGTAGTTGTTTTTGATTGGTTTAGAATTCATTTTATTGAAAATAATGGAATGGCTTGGGGTGCAGAATTTGGTGGAAGAGCAGGTAAATTATTTTTAACAATTTTCAGATTGTTTGCAATTGCAGGTATTGGTTATTGGTTGTATTCGTCTGTTAAAAAAAACGCACATACTATATTAATTGTATCTATATCGCTAATTTTTGCTGGTGCTATGGGAAATATTATTGATTCTGTTTTTTATGGGGTTATTTTTGACACACCAATGAATGGAGTTGCCACACTATTTGCAGAAAAACCTTATGGAGAATTATTTTATGGCAAAGTAGTTGACATGTTATACTTTCCAATTTGGAACGGAGTTTTACCAGATTGGCTACCTATTTGGGGTGGAAAACCATTCACGTTTTTTAATGCTATTTTTAACGTAGCAGATAGCGCTATTTCTGCTGCAGTTATTTTATTAATTATTTTTAATAAAAAGGCGTTTCCAAAAGAAGAAGAAACGGAAACTATTCAATAGTTCTTACGCAACGAACATAATTATATACGTAACGCACATCGCCTTGTGGACCGTAAAACTGTGGGTAATCTGCTATATTTCCACTTTTAGGATCGCTGCGTTGGCAACCAGCACCGTGAACATCTAATAAAATTCCATTCATTACGCCAAGTCCTTCTCCAAATGCTATATAAACGGCACTTGTATACGGGTTTACACCATCTAAATGTGTAGTGCTTGTCCAAAAGTATGGGAAATGACCAGAATTTCCATCGGGATCTAAAATTTCAGTAGTATCAAACATGGAGTTTATTGCTGGAGTTGCTGTTGTTTGGGGTGATCGTGAATAATCTACAATACTTTGTAATTCTTTTGCATTTGGTAAGCGCCAATCTGATTTATTTCCTAATGTTAAATTTTCTGCGTAATTTAATGATGTTTTCCAATCTCTTGCAACACTATCATCGGCTTTTTGCCACATAAGACCTGTTGCTAAATCGCTAATTGTTCCATCTTCATTATCAACAAAATTATTTTTTCCATAAGCTGTATTTCCACGTACCATTCTAAAATACATTGTATTAGCAGCTCCTGTGCTAGGTTTGTATTTTGGATATCCTTTTATGCGTCCATCAACAAAATTAACACCAAATATTGTTTCGTCTCCATACATTGTTTTGCCAACATATTCGGTAGAGCTCCAAGTTTGTGCATCAATTTCACGTTCGCCCATTGCAGTATCTCCTAATGGCTGATTAAAATAATTGGTATCAATAAAAAAATCAATAGCAACTTCACCTTTTACACTTCCGGTAAATAAAATTAAAGAGTACAATTCCTTAATAGTTGGTATTCTCCAATCGGTATATCCTCCTAAGTTTAAGTTTGGTGCTTTGGTTAAAGCTGCTTCAAAAGAAATTTTTTCACCCATATCTTGTTGCCACATTAAACCGGTTATATTATCGGTTATTGTTCCATCTCCATTATTTGTATATGAAGGTTGATTACCAATATACGCTGCATCTTGTCCATAAAAGTCTTGATTATTTAATGGAGTTGAAATAAGTGTACTATCACTATAAAAATCTGAAACGTTAGTGTCAACTATAGTATAAGGTTTTTCTGGTGTAGGGATTTGGGTTAAATTGCTATCTTCATCGGTAGTATTATTTCCTCCGCAATTTATATTTAATAGTATACTTAGAATTATCCAGTTTAGTTTCAGTATTTTGCGCATTGGGTGTTATTTATTTTTGTAGTGTTAAGACTTATTTTCTGCATAAAGGTTTAATTTATTATATTTTTATTTTGTAGAATAATTATTAATCGTATATTTGCGATGAACTTATGAAAAGAACAAATCAACAAATAGATTATTTAGCAGAAACCGAGGAATTGGCACGTTTTGCAAAAGCTTTGGGGCATCCAACGCGTATTAAAATTTTAAATTATTTAGAAAATCAAAGCTGTTGTTTTACGGGCGATTTATTAGAGGTAATTCCGCTAGCGCAATCTACAATTTCACAACATTTAAAAGAGTTAAAAGATGCAGGTTTAATTAAAGGAGAAGTAAATCCTCCAAAAATTAAGTATTGTATTCATACAGAAAATTGGGAAAAAGCGAAGTCTTTATTTAATGATTTTTTTAATAGAAGTTTGGGTGAAAATTATTGTGAGTAAAAAAAATTAACCAATTCAATCGTTAATTTGCGATAATAATTAAAGAAAAAGAAAATGAATATTCAAGAAATTAAGGAACATTTAAGGAATTTAAAAACTATTGCGTTTCAATTACCTGATGGGGAATTAGTACCAAGTCATTTTCACGTAACTGAAGTAGGAAAGGTAACAAAGCATTTTATAGATTGTGGCGGAACACTTAGAAATGAAGTTGTTGCAAATTTTCAGTTGTGGGAAGCAAATGATTATGATCATAGGTTACACCCAGAAAAATTAATTCATATAATTGAATTATCAGATAAATTATTAAAACTTGAAAATCTAGAGATAGAAGTAGAATATCAAGGATTAACAATTGGTAAATATGGATTGGATTTTAACGGCACAAACTTTTTACTAACATCAAAAAAAACGGACTGTTTAGCAAAAGATAATTGCGGTATTCCATCTGAAAAAACAAAGGTGAAACTTTCCAATTTAGGAAATAATAAAGCTAGTTGTTGTTCAACTGAGTCAAATTGTTGTTAAAATACACTTAGTATTATTGGTTTTTACCAACAAGTAATAAATATAAGTACTAAAAATAAATATAATAAATATGAAAACAATTAAAATATTAGGAACAGGTTGTCCTAGTTGTGTAAGCACAGAAAAAGTAGTTAAAGATGTAATTAGCGAATTAAATATAGATGCTAAAATTGTAAAAGTAACTGATATTATGGAGATTATGGCCTATGATGTAATGAGTACTCCTGCAGTTGTAATTGATGAAAAGGTTGTGTTTAAAGGAGGAGTTCCTTCAAAAGATGTAGTAAAAGGTTTGTTAGTAGACAATTTTGCAAATAATGCTTGTTGCTCTGATGAAGATTCAGGGTCTTCATGTTGTTCAACTGATGAAAAAGGAACTAGCTGCTGCTAAACAATTAAATAAATAACCTAAAAAAATCAAAAGTATATGTTATTTGAAGAAATAAACAACTCCATTGAATTGTTAAAAGATGTTCAAATTTCGACGGATCGAAAAGCGGATTTACAACCGTTTATAAATTATATCCAGTCTAAAGTCTCTGAAAGTAAAAATGTAAATCTAAATTTTATTTGTACACATAATTCCCGCAGAAGTCATTTGTCTCAAATTTGGGCACAAACGGCAGCTAACTATTACGGAATTAAAAATGTGTTTTGTTATTCTGGTGGAACAGAAGCAACTGCTATGTTTCCAATGGTTGGAAAAACTTTAGAAAGTCAAGGGTTTCAAATTTCAAAATTATCTCACGAAGAAAATCCTGTTTATAGTATAAAATTTGGTAAAAATGCACATCCAATTATTGGTTTTTCTAAAAAATATGATGATGAATTTAATCCTAAAAGTGAATTTGCTGCATTAATGACGTGTTCACATGCCGATGAAAATTGTCCTTTTATTATTGGTTGTGAAAGTAGAATTCCAGTAAGATATAATGATCCTAAAGCATTTGATAACACACCACAACAAGCTGAAAAATACCTAGAACGCAGTAAGGAAATAGCTTCAGAAATGTTATTTGTTTTTTCTCAAATTAAAAAATAATGAAGACGAAACTTAAATTTTTAGACCGTTTTTTAACACTGTGGATTTTTTTAGCAATGGCTATTGGTGTTGGTTTGGGATATTTCTTTCCTCAAATGGCAACAATTACAGATTCATTATCTGTAGGAGCTACCAATATTCCTTTGGCAATTGGTTTAATATTAATGATGTATCCACCATTAGCAAAGGTTGATTATAGTTTAATACCAACAGTTTTTAAAGACACAAAATTAATGTCAATGTCTTTAGTTTTAAACTGGATTATTGGTCCAATTTTAATGTTTGGATTGGCTATATTATTTTTAAGAGACGAACCAGGTTATATGTCTGGTTTAATTTTAATTGGGTTGGCACGTTGTATTGCTATGGTAATTGTTTGGAGTGATTTGGCTGGCGCAAGCAGAGAATACACAGCAACCTTGGTTGCTTTAAACAGTGTTTTTCAAATTATAACATATAGTTTTTATGCTTGGTTATTTATTACTTTTTTACCTGGATATTTAGGATTTGAAGGTTTTGATGTAAATATTTCTATTGCAGAAGTAGCTAAAAGTGTGGCTATATATTTAGGAATTCCATTTTTAATGGGGTATTTAAGTCGTTACTTTATTGTAAAATACAAAGGTTTAGATTTCTACAACAGAAAATTTATACCATTAATTTCTCCAATTACTTTAATTGCTTTGTTAGCAACCATTGTTTTAATGTTTAGTTTAAAAGGCGATTTAATTGTTGAAATTCCCTTTGATGTATTAAAAATTGCCGTGCCGTTAATTATTTATTTTGTGTTAATGTTCTTTGTAAGTTTCTTTTTAGGAAAAGCAATGAATATAGATTACAAACGTAATGCAGCGGTTGCTTTTACTGCAACTGGAAATAATTTTGAGTTAGCTATTGCAGTTGCTATTGCGGTTTTTGGAATTAATTCGCAACAAGCTTTTACAGGAGTTATTGGTCCATTGGTAGAAGTGCCAGTTTTAATTTTATTGGTAAAGGTTTCTTTTTGGTTAAAGAAAAAATATTATACAAAATAAATATAAAATGAAAGATTTTTGGGAACAAAGATATGGGGCTGAAGAGTTTGCATATGGAATAGAGCCAAATGTATTTTTTAAAAAAATAGTAGAAGAATTTGAGTTAAAAGGCGCTATTTTATTACCAGCTGAAGGCGAAGGAAGAAATGCTGTATTTGCCGCAAAAAAAGGTTTAAATGTTACTTGTTTTGATGTAAGTTCACAAGGAAAATTAAAAGCAGAAAAACTAGCTGCCTTAAATAAGGTTAATATTAATTACTTAGTAGGAGAATTTTCAGAACTTCAATTTGAAGAGAATTCATTTGATGTAATAGCTCTTATTTATGCACATTTTCCAGAGAATTTTAAAACTATTTATCATCAAAAACTGGTACGGTATTTAAAAAAAGGAGGACTATTAATTTTAGAAGGTTTTAGTAAAAATCAACATAAAATTAATAAAGAATACAAATTAGATTTTGGCCCTAAAAATTTAGACATGTTATATTCATTGGAAGAAATTAAAGAGGATTTTTTAGAGCTAGAAATTATAGAACTTAAGCAAGAAGAAATACTATTAAATGAAGGTATTTATCATAATGGCAAAAGTTCAGTAATACGTTTTATTGGTAAAAAATAAAAATTATGTTCGATTGGATACAAGATTTAGCAGATTGGTTAGTTTTTGATGTTCTTAAATTAGAAGCTGGAAAACACTTAACAGAAGCTTTAAATTTCTTTATATATGATTCTATAAAGATTTTATTGCTAGTGTTAGTAATTATTTTCTTTATGGGAATAGTAAATAGTTATTTTCCTGTTGAAAAAGTTAGAAACTTTTTATCTCGTAAAAAACTATATGGGTTTGAATATTTAATGGCATCTTTATTTGGAACCGTTACACCCTTTTGTTCGTGCTCATCAGTTCCGTTATTTATAGGTTTTGTTAAAGGAGGAATTCCTTTAGGAGTAACATTTTCATTTTTAATAACATCACCATTAGTTAACGAAGTTGCTATTGGATTGTTTATTGGCTTATTTGGCTTAAAAACAACTATAATATATGTAGTTAGTGGTGTTTTATTAGGAACTATTTCAGGAATTATTCTTCAAAAATTAAAGCTTGAAAAGTATTTATCACCGTGGGTACAACAAGTATTAGAAAACAGTCAAAAAGAAACAGAGCTATTTGAAGTTGCACATACTTCATTTAAAGATAGAATTCCTTCTATTTGGAACGAAACAAAAACTATTTTAAAAGGTATTGTTCCGTATGTATTGGTTGGTATTGCTATTGGTGGTTTAATGCACGGTTATATTCCAGAAGGATTTTTTGAGAAATATATGGCTAAAGATAATTGGTTTGCAGTTCCAATTGCAACTATTTTAGCTGTACCAATGTATTCTAACGCATCAGGAATACTTCCTGTGGCACAGGTTTTAGTGTCAAAAGGAATTCCTTTAGGTACTGCAATTGCATTTATGATGGGAGTTGTAGGTCTTTCTCTACCAGAAGCAATGCTTTTAAAAAAAGTAATGACCTTAAAACTGATTGCTATCTTTTTTAGTGTTGTTACCCTTTGTATCATTATTTCCGGGTATTTATTTAATATACTATTATAAACCATAAATCAATAAAAATATGAAAATCATTAAATTTATTACAGTTTTAACTTTTGGGTTAATGTTAACAGCCTGCAACGGACAAAGTAAAGATAAAGCGCAATCTTTAACAAAATCAGCGGCTAAAATAGAGGTTATAGACTTCCATTCTACCCATAGATGTATGACTTGTAATGCTATTGAAGCTAACACAAAGTATACATTAAACACTTATTTTGCTAAGGAATTAAAAGGAAATAAAATTACATTTCAGTCTATTAATGTTGATGAGAAAGAGAATGAAAAAATTGCAGAAAAATTTGAAGCATCTGGCACATCATTGTTTTTAAATGTGATAAAAAATGGAAAAGAAACACAAATAAATTTAACCGATTTTGCTTTTATGAATGGCAATAACAAAGACACCTTTTCTAAAGAATTAAAAGCAAAAATTGAATCAGAATTAAAAACACTTTAAATGGAGTTTTTACAATCGCTGTTAGAGAATTACAATATTCCAATTTTATCAGCATTTATACTCGGACTAATGACAGCCATTAGTCCGTGTCCTTTGGCAACTAACATTACAGCAACTGCTTTTATTTCTAAAAATATTTCAAGTAAACGCAAAGTGTTTTTAAGTGGTTTATTATATTCTTTAGGAAGAGGTTTTAGTTATACTGCCATTGGTTTAATTTTATATTTTGGTGCAAGTAAGTTTCATATAGCTAGATTTTTTAATCAGAATGGAGAAAAGTACTTGGGACCTTTATTAATAATTATTGGATTAATAATGTTAAATGTTATTAAGTTCAACTTTTTTGGAAAGTTTAATTTTCAAGAAAAACTATCTGAAAAATTTAAAGATAAAGGTTTGCTGGGTTCTTTTTTAATAGGAGTGGTTTTTGCAATGGCATTTTGTCCGTATAGTGGGGCATTATTTTTTGGAATGTTAATTCCTATAACAATCTCAAGTGTTGATGGTTTGTACTTACCAATTGTATTTGCTTTTGGTACAGGGTTACCAGTAATTCTTTTTACCTATTTATTAGCTTTTGCAGCTGGTAATATTAGTTTCTTTTACACTAAAATTGTAAAAATTGAAAAGGTTATTCGTTTAATTACTGGAATTATTTTTGTAATTGTAGGTATTTATTACGTCTCAATTTTTTTAGGATTATTGTAAGACCAAGTTTAAATAAAAGTATTATTTTAGAACAAATTTTAGAATAGAAAGAGATGGATAGAAAATCTGTTTACACTGCCATTATAGTATTTTTTGTGACTTTTATAGTATTTAGCGCTATATTTTCTAATTGGGAATATTTGAAAACATTATTGTTTTAAAATTAAAAATGCCCGTTATAACGAGCATTTTTAATATTTTAAGATATCACTTTTTGATACGCTTTAAGTTCTTCAACAAATTTTAGAAGATCATCTATTTCTACGTGATCCATCATAATTACTTTGTACCATTTATTTTCACCTTCGTGTGTTTGAGGAACCACACCAAATTTTTTGGCTGTATGTTCCGGAACGTAGTCAGATTTTAGCGTTACAATATTCATAAATGGATTTCGGTAAAACTCAATTCTTAGATCGTTTAATTGATTGCAAAACCATTCTGTACGTAATAAAAGTGTATTAATTTTTTCAAACCAACCATAATAACCATAGCTAAATAAAATCATCCAAACTGCAATGGCATTTGCGCCAGAACGGCTACCTACAATGGTTAAATCCATTCCGTCTACATATTGTGCTTCTTTAGTTAGTACGTTTTCAATTAAATTTTTTCTACATAAAAAAACACCCGTTCCGTAAGGAGCTTGTAGCATTTTATGTGCATCAATGGTAATGGATGATACGTTTGGGTTTTCAAAATTAATAGTCGATTTTCTGTTGGAAATTGGGTAAATAAATCCTCCAAAAGCACCATCAACATGAATTTTAAATGCTACTTGGTGTTTTGTTAAAACATCGGCATACATATCCGGATTATCAACAGAACCAAACATAGTTGTAGCCATATTAGAAATTACCAAAAAATATTTTTTACCATTGGCTTTTAAATTTGAAATAATAGTATCTAATTCTTCAATAATAATTTCACGAGAATTAAAATCAACAGGAATACTTACCGTATCAACACTTAATAAATTGGAACCTTTATGTACGGAATAATGCGTATCTTCAGAAGAAATGATAACCATTTCGTTTAAAGTAGCATTAAAATTCTTTTTATAATAATTTCTATAAATCCAAAGCGCTTGAATATTAGCTTCAGTTCCTCCTGTTGCAATATAGCCATCATACTCGTTTTCTTTAGCATTAAAAATATCAACTGCTAACACTTGAATAACTTCTTTTTCTAACTCTTGAGAACCTTTAAATGCGGGTTCAGATTTTCCCAACGTATGGCAACCAATATTGTTTGGGTTGGCAATAAAAGATTTTAGTAAAGGAGAATTATTTAAAAAAGTACCACTGGTATTAAAAACATTTTCATCTAATTTTGATACCGGATACCCTAAATGTTTACTGTTTTGAAAATCTATGGTAGATGCTAATGCATCATCAATTCTAGCAATTAATTTTTCTTTTGAATATTTTTTCCAGTATTTCATACGTTAATAATTGAATTATATTTAAAAAAAGATATAAAAATAGCTTTAAATTAAAGTTTTCGCAAAAGTAATCATTTTTTATTAGTAAAAACGCTTTTAATCGTTTGGTAGCTAGTAAGATATTATTCAATAAAAAATGAGTAATTTTAGCGTTTAAATAGCAAAAATACTTTGGACTTAGAAATTCAGATAAAAACATTACCAAATCAGCCTGGCGTTTATCAATATTATGATAAAAACGACAAGATTTTATATGTTGGAAAAGCTAAAAATTTAAAAAAAAGAGTTGCCTCTTATTTTAATAAAACTCAGGAAAATGGTAAAACTAGAGTTTTAGTTAAAAAAATTGTTACCATAAAACATATTGTTGTTGATACGGAAACAGATGCGTTGTTGTTGGAGAATAATTTAATTAAAAAATACCAACCACGTTACAATGTACTTTTAAAAGATGATAAAACATATCCTTGGATTTGTATTAAAAAAGAACGATTTCCACGTGTTTTTTTAACTAGAAATGTTATTAAAGATGGCTCTGAATATTACGGCCCTTATACTTCTGTTAGAACTGCAAAAGCATTGTTAGATTTAATTAAAGAGTTGTACCAATTGCGCTCTTGTATGTTTGATTTAAGCGAAAAAAATGTTGAAAATGGAAAGTATAAAGTTTGTTTAGATTTTCATATTGGAAACTGCAAAGGTGCTTGTGAAGGATTGCAAAACGAGGATGATTATATAAATGATATTGTTGCAATTAGAAATATTATAAAAGGAAATTTTAAAGATTCGATAAAATCTTTTGAAGAGTTAATGATGCATTTTGCTTCGGAAATGGAGTTTGAAGAAGCGCAAAAAATAAAAGAGAAAATAGATTTATTAGCTAATTATCAAGCAAAATCAACTGTTGTAAATCCATCTATTACCAATGTAGATGTGTTTTCCATTATCTCTGATGAAAGTTATGGCTATGTTAACTTTTTTAAAATTTCAAATGGATCAATTATTCAGTCGCACACATCAGAAATTAAAAAGAAACTAGATGAATCTGATAAAGATTTGTTAGAGTTGGCAATTATTGAAATTCGACAACGTTTTAATTCAACATCAACCGAAATTTATGTGCCATTTAACGTGGAAGTTGGAGATAATATTAAAGTAACAGTCCCTAAATTGGGAGATAAAAAAAGAATTGTAGATTTAAGTTTGCGAAATGCAAAATATTATCGCCAGGAACAATTTAAACAAATAAAAATTGTAGATCCGGATAGACACGTAAACCGAATTATGGCGCAAATGCAAAAAGATTTAAGATTACGTGAAGAACCTCGTCATATAGAATGTTTTGATAATTCCAACATTCAAGGAACAAACCCAGTTGCGGCTTGTGTGGTTTTTAAAGATGGAAAACCTAGTAAAAATGATTATAGGCATTTTAATATAAAAACTGTTGAAGGCCCCGATGATTTTGCTTCAATGGAAGAGGTGGTTTTTAGACGTTATAAACGTTTGCAAGATGAAGAAGAACCACTACCGCAATTAATAGTAATAGATGGTGGTAAAGGGCAGCTTTCATCTGCTTTAAAAAGTTTAGACATTCTTGGTTTAAGAAATAAAATTGCCATTATTGGTATAGCCAAACGTTTAGAAGAGATCTATTATCCTGATGATCCTATTCCATTATATTTAGATAAAAAATCTGAAAGCTTAAAAATTATTCAACAATTACGTAATGAGGCGCATAGATTTGGTATAACACATCACAGAAATAAAAGAAGTAAAGGAGCCATAACTAATGAATTAGAACAAATTTCTGGTATTGGAAAACAAACAGTTGTATCTTTATTAAAACATTTTAAATCGCCAAAACGTGTATCAATAGCCAAGTTTGAAGATTTAGAAAAGGTGGTTGGAAAAAGCAAAGCAACTATTTTAATTGAATATTATAAAAATAAAGTATAAAGTGAAAAATATAATAGTAATAAGCATATTATTTTCATTTTTTCTAGGGTTTTCACAAGAAATTCCTGAACAAAAGGATGTAAAAGTTGGGTTGGTTTTAAGTGGTGGAGGAGCCAAAGGGTTTGCTCATGTTGCTGTTTTAAAAGTATTAGAAGAAGCTGGTGTTAGAGTAGATTATATTGGAGGAACAAGTATGGGAGCTATTGTTGGAGCATTGTATGCTTCTGGGTATACGGCAAATCAACTAGATTCTATATTAAAATCCGTTAATTATAATAAAATTTTAACTGATGAATTACCACGTAGCGCTAAACCGTTTTACGAAAAGGAAATTGGTGAAAAATATGCACTTACATTACCTATAAGTAATAAAAAAGTTGAAATACCAATTGCAATTTCCGAAGGTCAGAATGTATTAAACTTATTAACTCAATTATTACAACATGTAGATCATATTACAGATTTTAATAAATTACCAATTCCTTTTATTTGTATGGCAACAAATTTGGAAACAGGTAAACCAGTAGTGTTAAATAAAGGATTTTTACCTGAAGCCATTATAGCTAGTGGTTCTTTTCCAACATTGTTAGCTCCTGTAGAAATAGATGGAATGTTGCTAACTGATGGAGGTGTTGTAAATAATTTTCCCGTTGAAGAAGTTATAGCTATGGGTGCCGATGTAATTATTGGAGTGGACATTCAAAGTGGATTAGACGCCAAAAAAGATTTAAATTCGGCAGTAAAAATTTTAAATCAAATTGTTGGTTTTCAAATGTACAATACGTTGGAGTCTAAACATGAAATGGTAGATATATTAATAAAACCAAATATGAACAGCTTTAATGTAATTTCCTTCGATAAGGTTGCTGAAATAATGGCAGAAGGAGATAAATCTGCTAGAGAAAAAAAAGAAGATTTCTTAAAAATTGCTAGTTGCCAGGTAAAAGAAAAAAAATTACCTATAAATACAAGTCAAATTAAAAATATACATATTGAAAGAATTGGAATTAAGGGAAATGAAAACTATACACGTGCCTATATTTTAGGAAAACTTAATTTAAAAACTTTAGATACCATAAATTATACCGATTTAATAGACGGTATTAATAATTTGTCAGCAACAGGAAACTTTGAAAACATCCAATATAAATTAATAAAAAATGGACATGGAAGTTTAGTTAATTTTAAAGTTAAAGAAAATAAAATTGCAAATTTTCTTCAATTAGGTGTGCATTACGACGATTTATATAAAACAGGAATACTGTTAAATATTACTAATAAACATTTATTAAATAAGAACGATGTAGTTTCAACTGATATTATTTTAGGAGATAATTTAAGGTATAATTTTAATTACTTTATAGATAATGGTTTTTATACCAGTTTTGGATTTAGATCTCGCTTCAACGGCTTTAATGCCAACGTTAAATTTGATGATGAAAATATAAATAAAATAAATTTGGTGTACGAAGATTTTACAAATCAGGCATATATACAAACAGTTTTTAATAGAAAAATTGCCATTGGAGCTGGAATTGAGCACAAAAAAGTAAAAGCTTATACAGAAACAATTACATCATTAGAAGCTAACGCAGAAGCATCTGATGAAACTAGATTGTATTTTGATAAATCAAATTATTTTAATTTAATATCATACTTAAAGTTAGATTCTTATGATAAGAGTTATTTTCAGAAAAAAGGATTTTATTTAGATGTGGATTTTAGATGGTTTTTAGCATCTTCAGATTACAGTAATAATTTTCATCAATTTTCACAATTAAAAGGACAAATTGGTGTGGCTCATACTTTTTATAACAAATTAACACTTCATTTTAAATCGTATGCAGGAATAACTTTTGGTGATAATGTGAACAGAGCTCTTGACTATAATTTGGGTGGTTATGGAGAAAATTTTATAAATAATTTAATACCTTTAAGTGGTTACGATTTGTTGTCTTTAAGCGAAAATGCTTTTTTAAAATCTGTCTTAACTGCCAGATATGAGTTTTTACCAAAAAATTATTTTTCTATAACCGCTAATTATGCAAGAGTAGAGAATGATTTGTTTAATGGAGGAAAGATTTTTGAAAATACCAAGTCGGGTTATATGGTAGGTTATGGCCTTGATACGTTTTTAGGTCCAATTGAAATTAATTATTCTTGGTCTCCAGATCATAATGAAAGATTCTGGTATTTTAATGTAGGGTATTGGTTTTAAAAAAAAAGCCCTGCTTTCGCAGGACTTTATAGATATTGTGAATTACCTTATTCAATAATTTCACCGTCTTTATTGGTAAAATTATAGGTTAAATATTGGTAAGCATCTCTTGGTAAAATTTTAATCCACTTTTTGTATTTGGTAAGCCATTTATGTTGAATTGATGGAAAACCTTTTGTTAAGTAGGCAGCTATAAAAGGATGTACGTTTAGTGATATCTTTTTATGCTTATTTGCGCTAATAAGTTTTTCTAAACCATCTTTAATGTGGTCAAGAATAACAATTGGCGCTTCTACTTCATCAGAACCACCACTAGGGTCAGATTCCTGTGTTTTAATTACAAGTTCAGGTCGAACTCGTTGTCTAGTAATTTGTACCAAGCCAAATTTGCTTGGTGGTAATATTTTATGTTTGGTTCTGTCAAAATCCATTTCAGCTTTTAAGTGATCATATAATTTTTGTCTATGTTCAGCTGTATGCATATCAATAAAATCAACAACTATAATACCTCCCATATCCCTTAATTGTAATTGACGTGCAATTTCTGATGCTGCAATTAAATTAACTTCTAGTGCAGTATCTGCTTGGGAAGTTGCTTTGTTAGAACGGTTTCCACTATTTACATCAATAACGTGTAAAGCTTCGGTATGTTCAATAACTAAATAGGCTCCTTTACTCATAGAAACAGTTCGCCCAAAAGATGTTTTTATTTGGCGTTCAATTCCATATTTTTCGAATATAGGAAGTTGTGATTTGTACAAACTTACAATAGACTCCTTATCTGGAGCAATTTCTTGTAAGTATTCTTTAATTTCTAAGAACAGAACTTCATCATTAGTTACAATGCTTGTAAAAGAATCATTAAACAAATCTCTTAAAATAGAGGAGGCTCTGTTTAATTCACTTAAAACTTTGGTAGGTGTATCTTGTGTTTTTAAAGTTTTAAACTTTTTACACATTACTACCCAGCGCTCTAAAGAGTTTTGCAAATCTTTATCAAGTTCTGCAACTTTTTTATTTTCAGCTACTGTTCTAACAATAACTCCAAAGCCTTTCGGTTTAATACTTTTTATCAGTCTTTTTAATCGCTCTTTTTCTAGTGGATCCATAATTTTTTGCGATACGGATACTCTGTCTGAAAAAGGGACTAAAACTAAATATCTACCAGCAATTGAGATTTCTGAACTCAATCGTGGACCTTTTGTAGATATAGGTTCTTTAACAATTTGAACTAATGTGTTTTGACCTGATTTTAATACATCAACTATACTTCCATTTTTATCAATGTCTTTTTCTAGTTGAAAATTTTTTAAAGTGTAATCTTTAATTTTACCTGTGCTAACACCTTTTATAAATTTATTTAAAGACTTTAACTGAGCTCCTAAATCTTGATAATGTAAAAAACCATCTTTCTCATAACCAACATTTACAAATGATGCGTTTAAGCCAGATAGTACTTTTCCAATTTTAGCTAAAAAAACGTCACCAACAGAAAATTTATTATCATTGGTTTCGTTATTAAGTGCAGTTAATTTGCCGTCTTTTAATAAGGCAAAATCAATATCAGAGGAATTTGATCTAATAATTAATTCTGTTTTCACTCTGAATTGTTTTTATGCGCAACTATAAATAGCTGAGCGATTTATATTATGTTACTACAGGGTATTTTACCCAACAATATTTGCAACAGTGTTACAAATATTTATTTCAATGAACGTAAACTTTAAAGAAAAAGTAAGCTAAGCTTACTTTTTCTTTTTATGTCTATTTGCTCTTGCTCTCTTCTTACGTTTGTGCGTAGAGATTTTTGATCTCTTTCTTTTTTTACCACTTGGCATAATTAAAATGTTATTTTTTGTTAATAATTAAGTTTTTGCTTATGCAACAGTTACTTTGTTTTTTACACCTTCTACAAAAACTTTTGCAGGCTTAAACGATGGAATGTTGTGAGCAGGAATTTTGATAGTTGTGTTTTTAGAAATGTTTCTTCCAGTTTTTTCAGCTCTAGTTTTAATTATAAAACTTCCAAATCCTCTTAAGTAAACATTGTCTCCTTTTTCTAAGGAGTTTTTTACCTCTTCCATGAACGCTTCAACAGCTGCTAAAACATCTGCTTTTTCTATTCCAGATTTATCTGAAATATTTGATACGATTTCCGCTTTCGTCATTTTTATACTTGTTATATAGTTTATTATAAATTTAAGACGGCAAATATAGGACATATAAATCAAAATCAAAAAGTTAATTCATTAAAATTTAATTGATTAAATCATGTATTATTGTGTTTTATATAAAAAGCAATGGAATTTTCTAACATATTAGTACAGTGGTATTTACAAAACAAAAGAGATTTGCCTTGGAGAGAAACTATCAATCCATATAATATTTGGTTGTCCGAAATAATTTTACAACAAACAAGAGTTGACCAAGGAATGGCCTATTATTTAAAATTTGTAGCACATTTTCCAACAGTTTTTGAGTTGGCAAATGCATCTGAAGAACAGGTTTTAAAATTATGGCAAGGTTTAGGTTATTATTCACGTGCTAGAAACTTACATTATTCTGCAAAATATATAGTTAATAAGTTACAAGGTAAATTTCCTTCGTCGTATATTGAGTTATTGAAATTAAAAGGAGTTGGAGATTATACGGCTTCAGCAATTGCTTCTATTTGTTACAATGAATCTACGGCAGTTGTTGATGGAAATGTTTATAGAGTTTTAGCGCGTTATTTTGGAATTGCTACACCTATTAATAGTACTAACGGAATTAAAGAGTTTAAATTACTGGCTGAAACGTTGTTAAACCCAGCTATTTCTGGAACGCATAACCAAGCTGTAATGGAGTTTGGAGCAAGAATGTGTAAGCCTCAAAATCCTGATTGTGAAAATTGTCCGTTAAACATTAGTTGCGTGTCTTTAGAAAAAAAAATAATTAAAAATCTTCCAGTAAAGGAGAAAAAACTAAAAATTAAAAATCGTTTTTTTAACTATTTAGTAGTTCAAACATGTGATAATAAAACAATTATTGAAAAAAGACATGAGGGAATTTGGTTAAACTTATACCAATTTCCTTTAATTGAAACTAAACATGAAATAGATGAAAAACAATTAGTGCATACGGATAAATTTGAAGCGTTGTTTGCTAACCTAAACACATCTGTTCAATTGTTTAATATGGAGCAAGTGGTTCATAAATTATCACATCAACATATTTTTGCAAATTTTTGGATTGTGAAAACATCAAAATCCGATAAATTTAACATAAACTGGAGTGAAATTAGACGTTTTCCTGTGCCAATTTTAATAGATAATTTTTTAAATGAATATAAAAGCAACTAAATTTTTTAGTACTTTTGTAATTCACTGAAAATCTACTTATAAATGGCTGGAACTGTAAATAAAGTAATACTTATTGGTCACCTTGGTGATGAGGTTAAAATGCACTATTTTGAAGGTGGAAACTCAATTGGTCGTTTTCCAATTGCAACTAATGAAACATACACAAATAAGCAAACTGGAGAAAAAGTTACCACAACTGAATGGCATAATTTAGTAGTTAGAAATAAATTAGCTGAAATTTGTGAAAAATACTTAAGCAAAGGAGATAAAGTATATATTGAAGGAAGAATAAAATCTCGTCAATGGGAAGGTGAAGACGGTGTAAAGAGATATTCAACAGAAATTCATGTTGTAGACATGACTTTTTTAACCACTAAAAACGATCCAAACGCACCACAACAACAAGAAGGTACAAAAATAAGTTCATCACCAGAAAAACAAGCACCTTTAGCATCAAATATTGAAGAAGAGGATGATGATTTACCTTTCTAAGTTTAATTTAATTTTACTGTAATTTGGATCCTGATCTCACGTTTTTAATCCTATTTCAAAACTCAAACATTTGGTTAACACTAAGTGTTATATCATTATTTTTATTGTTAATATTATCAGCACTTATTTCTGGCGCCGAAGTTGCTTTCTTTTCATTATCAAAAGCTAAATTAAACGAAGCTGCCGATTCTAATGTTAGCAGCCAAAAAATGGTAGTTCAATTATTAGAAAACCCTAAAAAATTATTAGCAACCGTATTAATATCAAATAATTTTATCAATATTTTAATTGTTTTAATATTTGCATATATAGGTGAAAATATTTTTAGTAGAATTACTTCAGATATTTTTAAATTTTTAATTGAAGTTGTTTTAGTTACTTTTTTAATTTTATTATTCGGAGAAGTTTTACCAAAAATTTACGCAACGCGTAATCCGCTAAAATTTGCCGTTTTTATGGCAATTCCTTTAAAAATACTTAGTACATTGTTGTCTTTGGTAAGTTTGCCAATGTTAAGTTTAACAAATATTATAGAGCATAAATTACGCAAAAAACAATCTAATTTATCAGTAGAAAAATTATCTCAAGCATTAGAAATTACTTCAAATGATGCTACAACAAAAGACGAACAAAAAATATTGCAAGGCATTGTTAGTTTTGGAAATACAGAAACTAGTCAAATAATGACTCCAAGAATGGATATTTTTGCCTTGGCAAGTGATGAAGAATACGAAGATGTTATTGCTAAAATTGTTGAAAAAGGATACTCTAGAAACATTGTTTATGGAGATAATATAGATGATATTATTGGAGTTTTATACGCAAAGGATTTATTGCCTTATTTAAATAAAAAACAATTTAACTGGCAAAAGTTAATAAGAGAACCCTATTTTGTACCTGAAAATAAAAAATTAGATGATTTACTAAAAGAGTTTCAGGAAATGAAAAACCATTTAGCAGTGGTTGTTGATGAATATGGTGGAACAAGTGGAATTATTACTTTAGAAGATGTAATTGAAGAAATAGTAGGCGATATAAATGATGAGTTTGATGATGATGATTTGTCTTACACTAAAATAAACGATAACACATTTTTGTTTGAAGGAAAAACTAATTTAAAAGACTTTTACAAGATTATTGGATCAGAAGATGCTGAATTATTTGAGGAAGAAAAAGGAGAATCTGAAACTGTAGCTGGGTTTATATTAGAAATTCACGGAAAATTCCCAAGAAAAAATCAGATTATAAAATTCAATAATTATACGTTTAAAATTGAATTAATGGATAAAAGAAGAATAAAGCAAGTGAAGGTAACCATTAATAGAGGAAATCAATAAGTATGAAAAAAAGTTTGATATTACTGCTATTACTTCTGGTTTTTCACTCTTGTGGAACTGAAACATTGCCTAAACCAAAATCGTATTTAACATTACAATATCCAAACTCAACGTATGTTAAACAAAATTTTAATTGTCCCTATTCTTTTGAGGTTTCTTCCCAAGCTATTGTTGAGCCAAAAGATAATTGTTGGTTAAAAATAGAATACCCACATTTAAAGGCAACCGTGCATATAACATACAGAAGTGTTGATAATAATTTAAATCAAATACTTTCAGAAGTAGAGAAATTAACTTTTGAACACACTGTAAAAGCAGACGTTATTAACGCAATACCTTATGAAAATCTTGAAAAAAGAGTTTTTGGGAAGTTATATTCAATTCAAGGTGATGTAGCTACAAATATTCAGTTTAGGGTAACAGATAGCGTTAAAAATGTTTTAGCGGGCGCGTTATACTTTTATACCAAACCCAATTACGATTCTATTGTTCCGGCAATAAAATATATTGAAAAGGATATTATCCATTTAGTTGAAACCATAGAGTGGAAGTAATGAAATATAAAAACTATAAATATTCCAGAGTTATAAGATTTTGGTTAATGATTGGTCTAATTATGTTAGTTGGCCAAGTAATATTAGGAGGTATTACAAGATTAACAGGTTCTGGTTTATCAATTACCAAATGGGATGTTATTACAGGAGTTGTTCCGCCATTAAATGAGGAAGATTGGATTCAAGAATTTGAATTGTATAAACAAACACCTCAATTTCATAAAATTAATTCAACATTTAATTTACAAGAATTTAAATTTATTTATTTCTGGGAATATTTTCATCGTTTATGGGTGAGAGCTTTAGGATTTATATTTTTAATTCCTTTTTTAATTTTTGTAGTTACAAAAAGAATAGATAATTATTTAATGAAACGATTGGGGTTAGTGGTTTTATTAACCATACTTACAGCTTCTGCAGGTTGGATTATGGTGAAAAGTGGATTAGAAGATAGACCTTGGGTAAATGCCTATAAATTAACAGTGCATTTTGTATTGGCTGTACTAGTTATTGCCGCCATGGTTAGAACTGTTGCAGATGTTTATGTTTATAAAAGCTTAAAAAAAGTAAAATCTAAAAGAATTGTTCTTTGGATGTTACAATTAGTATTTATTCAATTAATTGTTGCTGGGGTAATTTCAGGAATGAAAGCTGGATTGTATTTTCCTAGTTGGCCAGATATGAATGGTGAATTGGTGCCAAGCGTACTTTTAAATTTAAACAATTGGACTTGGGAAAATATGATAAATTATGATAGCTATTTATTTGCGCCGGCTTTGGTTCAATTTACACATAGAACTTTGGCGTATATTATTTTAGTTGGAATATTATTTATGTTCTTTAAATTACAGAACCATATAGAAAGGTCTTCAAAAAAATGGTTGAATTTAACAGTTATACTAGTAGTGGTGCAGGTTGCTTTAGGAATTTTAACAGTACTAAATGTTAAAGGACAAATACCGCTGTTTTATGGAGTAAGCCACCAATTAGTTGGCTTGTTGTTTTTTATGAGTTTATTGTTTCTGCATTATTCATTAAGAAACAAAAGGGTATAAAAAAAGAGCTTCAAAATTGAAGCTCTTCTTTGTTTTGTTTTGTTTTGTCTCAGTAATTATTGAGCAGGAGTTTCAACAACTTCTTCTACAGCAGCAGCAGTACTGTCAACAGCAACTTCTACTTCTTCTACAACTGGAGCAACTTCTTCAACTACTACTTCTTCTACAGCTTCCTCTTTTGGAGCTTCTTTACAAGAAAACGCAAATACAGATACTACTGCAACTGCGATTAAAAATTTAATTTGTTTCATTTTCGATTGATTTTTATTACGGTGCAAATTAACGACAAAATATTTGATATGCACAAATATTTTTTAAATTATTTTAAAATTTTGTTAATTTTTTTTGATTTTACAACAGAATAAAGGTTTCCACCAGCTATTCCGTCTATTTTTTCTTTTACTTTTTCTTCGCTAATTAGGTTAGTATCAATGGTAAATACACCTTTTTTAGTCTCAAAATCAACTTTTGAGTAGGAAACGCCTTTTACCTTAGATAATTTAGACTCAATTGTTCTTGCACAGCCAATTTCACAAGTCATTCCTTCAATATCCATTTCGTAGGATTGTAAAGCAGCAACCTGATTGTTTTCGGTTTGGATTTCGCTTGTTTTGTTTTGTTCAGTTTTTTTTTCATTTGAACACCCAATTATAGATGCTACTAATAAACAAAGGATTATTAATTTTTTCATAATACATATTTAAAACACAAATTTATAAACTAACGCAATCAATTTAGAATAATTATACGATTTTTGTTTTTTTATTTTTTAATGGAACAACAAAATCAAAAATGGCTTTATTTATTTATACTTTCACTAGTTTGGGGAAGCTCGTTTATATTAATGAAAAAAGCATTGATAAGTTTGTCTCCAATACAAGTTGGCGCATTGCGAATTGTAATTACGGCTGTATTTCTTATTTTAATTGGTTTTAAAAGGGTTTTTAAAATAAAAAGAAGACAATGGTATTACTTGTTTTTAAATGGCACTATTGGAAGCTTTATTCCTGTTTTCTTATTTGCTTTTGCCGTAAAACATATAGATAGCTCTATAGCTTCTATTTTAAATTCATTAACTCCGTTAAATACGCTAATTTTTGGAGCGTTACTCTTTGGGTTCAGTTTTAGAAAAGGGCAGTTGTTTGGTGTGCTAATTGGGTTGGTAGGAACAATTATTCTTATTTTAAAAGGTGCAGCAATAAATCCGAACCAAGAATACGAATATTCAGGATTGGTTTTAATAGCTACTATTTGCTATGCTTTTAATTTAAATATTATAAAAAAGCATTTAAATGATTTGGATGCGTTTAGTATTGCAGTAGGAAATTTTGTAATTTTAATTATCCCAGCGTTAATAGTTTTATATATAACTGGAATTTTTTCGTCTTATGAGTTAAATGATACTGGAAAAATGTCATTACTATATATCACAATTTTATCGGTATTTGGAACTGGATTGGCTAAAATATTGTACAATCATTTAATTAAAATATCTACCCCTGTATATTCTTCTTCTGTAACCTATTTAATTCCTATTGTTGCTATATTATGGGGTGTTTTAGATGGTGAAAAAATATCTTTTGTTCAAATATTGGCAGGGTTTATAATAGTGTTTGGCGTATATTTAGTAAATAAATCTAAATAAAAAAAAACGACTCAATTTCTTGAGCCGTTCTTCGGTATTTAAACAAAAAAATATTATTGAAAATCGGCATCAGAAACACCTTCGTTTACTTTTGCATCAATTAATTTAAATTCTACTGTTTGTGGTCCTAAACTTCCACTTTTAATTGCTGGAAATTTAACGCCATTAAACTCTTTATAATCAGAAAAAGTAGCTTCTTGGCTTTGGGTTTGTCCTCCCATTGAAACTGTTTGTGCTTCTTTAACTTTTAATCCAGTTGCAACATCAAAATAAATAGCAGTAGAAACAATTTCTCCTTTGGTTGAAATTACATAAGCATCTTTTCCGTCTACAGGTTCTATTCCTGTTAAAATAGAATTTTCATTAGTTAACAATCCCATTTCTAAAAAAGTACCTAATGTACTTGTCATTTCACTTGCCATTGGTGCTGGTAATGGTTGTTTGTTCATAGTAACACCATCTTTGGTCATAACAACTTTAGCTAAAACATTTCCGCCCATACTAGTTGAATTTGAATAATGAGTTGCAGTTCTTTTTTCAGTTGATAAAATAGTGCTTCCCATTGCCGATGCTTCATAGGTTACAAAGGTGCTTTTTAAGTTTTTTATTTTATCTGCACCTCCAATTGCGTTAAAGTAATTGTCAATTACAGAAGTTTTAGTTACTCCTGCAGGAAGTGGTTTTGTCATTTCTGGTTTAGAAGTTGCATTGGCTTCTTTATCAAAATAATTGATTTTGTATGGTAATTTTTCTAAGTTAGGTAACACATCTAGGGCTTTACCAACAATTACAATTCTTGCATTGTCTGCGCTAAAATATTTTTGAGCCACACGTTGCACATCATCAACAGTAACAGCATTTATTTTTTGTAAATACGTTTCGTAAAAATCTGCAGGTAAGTTTTTAGTTGCAATGTTTAAAGCATAAGAAGCAGCAGTTGAAGTTCTTTCTAAAGCCATAACAAAGTTTCCAATATAGGCAGCTTTTGCATTTTTAAGTTCTTCTTCAGATACTTTTGTGTCTCTAAAAGTTTTAATTTCTTTTATAAATTCAACTACAGAACTATCCGTAACCATATTTCTAACAGTTGCTGATGATTTAAAGGTAGAAGAAGTTCTTTCGTCATTTCCTATACTTGAATAAGCGCCGTATGTATATCCTTTGTCTTCACGTAGGTTTAAGAAAAGACGACCTTCTCCACCACCACCAAAAATTTTGTTGGCTAATAATAATGGAAAATAATCTGGATTGCTCATTTTTAAATCAACAGCATTTATAACAGCAATGCTAGATTGAACAGCATTTGGCATATTTATAAAATTAATTTCAGTTGTAGCAACATTTTTAACTTCAGGAATTGCTTTTACCGGAATAGTTCCTTTTCCCCATTTGCTAAAATGGGCAGTAACTAATTTTTTAACATCTTTAAAATTAACATCACCAATTATTACTAAGTAGCCATTTGTTGGTTTAAAATAAGTAGTATAGAAATTTTTAACATCATCAATAGTTACATTTTTTGCGGTTGTTTCTGTTGCAAATTCTCCATAAGCGTGGTTTTTGCCGTAAACTAATGCGTTTTCAACTCTATCAGCAATTTCACCAACACTATTTTCTCCAGATTTTATTCCTTCAATTAATTGTGCTTGTTGTTTTTCAAATTCTTCTTGAGTAAATAAAGGATTTATAACCGCTTCTGCAGTTAATTCTAATATTCTTGGAAAATATTTAGATAATGTGTTAAAGTTTGCACTTTGACTACCAATATTTAATGAAGCTCCTAAAAAGTCTATTTCTTCTACAAAAGCATCTTTAGCAATTTTTGTAGTTCCGTTACCCATCATTCCGCCAACAATACTTGTTAATCCTGCCTTATCACCTTCAAAAATAGGTCCGTTATCTAAAATTAAACTTGCAGTAACTTTTGGTAATTTATGATTTTCTACAACCAATACTTTTAAACCATTTTTAAGTTCAAAAGTTTGTGGTTTTCCTAAATTAATTTTAGGTGCTGGCCCAGCAACTGGTTGTTTAGTTCTATCTATTTGTGCGTTCACTCCTAAAGAAAGAAGAAACAATGCAATTAGTGTTGTTATTTTTGTTCTCATTTGTTTTTTCATCTTTTAATTATTCACTTTTAGCTTTTAGGTAATCCATTTCAACGCGATTGTTTGCATTTAACAATTCGTTAGCAACACGTTTAATGTCTTCTCTGGTAATTGAACGATAAATACTTAATTCATCATTTATTAAATGAGCATTTCCTTTTAACATGTAGTTAGTAGCTAAAGTGCTAGCAATATTTTCAACGCCAGAATTTGAGTTTACAAAGTTGTTTTCAAATTGATTTTGAAGTTTTTGATATTCTTTTTCAGAAATTAATTCAGTTTGAAGTTTTACAATTTCATTGTTCATTTCAGTTGCTAAATCATCTAAAGAAGTTTCTCCCATTGGTAAAGCGCCCATAATATAGGTTCCGTAATCTTCTTGAGAATCGTTAAAAGCTAAAACTTGTAATGCTTTTTTCTCTTCAACTAGTTTTTTATACATTCTAGAACTTTTACCACTTGTTAAAATAGATGATACCATATCTAAAGCATATGCATCTTTATCTTTGCTTGATGGAGTTCTAAAAATAAATAATTTAATAGGGATTTGGATATTAGAGTCGGTTTCAGTTACGGTTTTAGCTATAACAGCATCTTCTTTAATATTTACTCTTTCTACAACGTCACCTTTTGGAATGTCGCCAAAATAATCTTGTATCATTTTTTTAGCATCAGCTGTTTCAAAATCTCCTGCAACAACTAGCACTGCGTTATTTGGTGCATAGAATTTTTTATGAAATGCTAAAAACTCGTCTAATTGAGCAGCATCTAAATCCTCCATACTACCAATTACAGAGTTTTTATAAGGATGTTTGCTAAAAATATGTTTATTAATTCCTGTTCTGTAAATTATTTTGCCATAAGGAGCATTGTCAATTCTGGCTCTTTTTTCTTCTTTTACTACTTCATTTTGAGTATCTACACCATCTTGATTAATTACAGGGTGTAACATGCGCTCAGACTCTAACCATAATCCTAATTCTAAATTGTTAGATGGAAAGGTTTCATAATAATAGGTTCTGTCTTGTGTAGTGTTTGCATTGTTTCTTCCTCCATTTGCAGAAACTATTTTAAAAAACTCTCCCTTTGGAATGTTTTTAGTTCCTTCAAATAATAAATGCTCAAAAAAGTGTGCAAATCCAGTTCTTCCTTGCACCTCGTCTTTTGCACCAACATGGTACATTACAGAAGTAGTTACTACTGGTGCTGAATTGTCTTGATGTAAAATTACATGCAAACCGTTGCTTAAATCGTATTCTTCAAATTCTACTTTTTGTGCAAAAATGCTTGCACTGATAAGTAGTGTTAAAAAACTTACTAGATAAATTTTTCTCATAGTTGTTAATAGGTTAAATTAAATTGAGTATGGCTAATAGGTCGCCAATATGTTAAACTTGTTACAGTTCTTGTTAAAGATAAAAAAAGGGTATGGGTAATATTCATAGCAAAATCCATAAACTCAAATTTATTAAAGATTTTTGATTTTTTTGATGTTCTGCAAAAAATTAACTGAAATTTAAGATTGAAAATCCTAATAAGCTATTGCAGAGAGTATTCTTATAAGAAAGTTTTGCTAAAAAAGAAAAAAGAATTATATTTGCACCCGCCTTAAGAGAAAGGTGAAATTAATTAATTAATAAAGCGAATATAAAATAAAGCTTATGTATGCAATTGTAGAGATAGCAGGGCAGCAGTTTAAAGTAGCAAAAGACCAAAAGGTTTACGTTCACCGCTTACAAGAAGAAGAAGGAGCTCAAGTTTCTTTTGATAAAGTTCTTCTTTTAGAAAATGGTGGAAATGTAACAGTTGGCGCCCCAGCTATAGAAGGAGCCGAAGTAACGGCAAAAATCTTAGGTCACTTAAAAGGTGATAAAGTTATCGTTTTCAAAAAGAAACGTAGAAAAGGATACAAAGTAAAAAATGGTCACAGACAATCTTTTACTGAAATCCAAATTGAAAGTATTGCAGCAAGTGGCGCAGTAAAAAAAGCACCAGCAAAAAAAGCTGAACCTAAAGCTAAGGAAGTTGCAGCAGCTCCATCTGAAGATTTAAGTTCAATGACTGTTGCTGAGTTAAAAGAGTTAGCTAAAGATAAAGGTATTTCAGGATACACTACTTTAAAGAAAGCTGAATTAATTGAAGCATTAACTAACTAATATTTACAATTTTAAAACCATAACATCATGGCACATAAAAAAGGAGTAGGTAGTTCGAAGAACGGTAGAGAATCAGAATCGAAACGACTAGGAGTAAAAATATTTGGTGGACAAGCTGCAATTGCAGGAAACATTTTAATCCGTCAAAGAGGAACTCAACACCACCCTGGTGAGAACGTATATATGGGAAAAGATCATACATTACACGCAAAAGTGGATGGTTTGGTTAAATTCCAAAAAAGAAAAGACAACAAGTCTTATGTTTCTATTGAGCCTTTTGAGGTTTAATACATAGATTTTTATTGATTTAAAACTCCTTTACTTTTTAAGTTTAGGAGTTTTTTTATGCTCATATTTTGTAACTTTGAAACGTATGTACATATTATATAATATACTGGTTTATAAAGTAAGTCTAGCGCTTAAATTTATTGCGCTTTTCAGTAAAAAAATAAAACTTTTTATTGATGGAAGAAAAGGTACATTTTCAAAGCTAGATGCAACCATTTCTGCAACGGATAATGTTATCTGGGTTCATTGTGCTTCTTTGGGTGAATTTGAGCAAGGAAGGCCAATTATTGAAAAACTAAAAATAGAACATCCGTCAAAAAAAATAGTTCTTACTTTTTTTTCACCATCTGGTTATGAGGTTCGAAAAAATTATGAAGGAGTAGATGTTGTTTGTTATTTACCTTTAGATACAATTTATAATGCTCAAAAATTCTTAGACATTGTGCGTCCGGAAATTGCCATTTTTGTGAAATATGAATTTTGGCCAAATTATTTAAACGAACTAAAAAAGCGAGCTATAAAAACAATTCTAGTTTCTGGAATTTTTAGAGAAAATCAATCTTTTTTTAAATGGTATGGAAGTTGGATGCGAAAGTCGTTACAATCATTTTCTCATTTTTTTGTACAGGATCAAAAGTCTGAAATGCTTTTAAAATCTATTAATTTTAGTAATGTTACGGTAAGTGGAGATACGCGTTTTGACCGTGTTTTTGAAATTACCAAACAAAACAATCAATTAAGATTTATTGAAGAGTTTAAGAATAACAAGTATACATTGGTTGCCGGAAGTACTTGGAAAGAAGATGAAGATATATTGGTAGATTATATCAACAATACAGCTTCAGAAAATGAAAAATTTATTATAGCACCACATAATATTAATCAACAGGCTATTTTAAATTTAAAAAAATCAATTTCAAAAAAAGTTGTTTTATTTTCCGAAAAGGAAGTTGGAAACCTAAAAGATTTTCAGGTTTTTATTATTGATACAGTTGGTATTTTAACTAAAATTTACAGTTATGCGGATGTTGCCTACGTTGGAGGAGGTTATACAAAATCTGGGGTTCATAATGTTTTAGAGCCTGCAACTTTTGGTGTTCCAATTGTAATTGGGCCAAATTATTATAAATTTAATGAAGCGGTAGAATTAGTTAAAAACGAAGCTTGTTTTGTAGTAGATAATTCTCAAAAATTATCCGTACTTTTAAACGAATTTTTATTGCCAAATGGCATAAGACAGAAAGCAGGAAAAAAAGCTCAAGCATATGTTGAAAATAAAACTGGAGCTACTAATAAAATTTTAAATTATTTAAAATGATAAGAGAAAAATTAGACAACTACTATTCGTTTGTTTTTGAAAAGGAATTATTAGATGAAATTGAGCAAATTGGTGTTTATAAAAAATTACGTGAAAACGAATTATTAGTTGATTTAGGTGATAAAATGAAAGGAGTTCCGCTATTATTAGATGGAGCTATTAAAATTGTACGAGAAGATAAAAAAGGAGAAGAAATTTTGTTGTACTTTTTAGAACGTGGAGATACATGTGCTAGTTCTTTTGCAAGTGCAATTTCTAATGGAAAATGTGGGATAAGAGCCATTGCTGAAAAAGAATCTGAAATTATATTTCTTCCAAAAGAAAAACTGGATGAATGGTTAGTGAAGTATAAATCATGGAGAAATTTTGTTATTGACAGTTACAATATTCGCTTAAACGAAATGATGGAAACTATAGATACGTTGGCGTTTATGCGTATGGATGAGCGTTTGTATAAATACTTGAAAGATAAAGCGCAGATAATGCGCGAAACTTCATTAAATACAACACATCAAGACATTGCTTATGATATGCATACATCACGTGTTGTAATTTCAAGATTGTTAAAACAACTTGAAAATGAAGGTAAAATTAAGCTGAATAGAAATAAAATTGAAATACTTGAGTTTTAACCTATGTAACATAAGTTACACAACAGCATAATTTATAGAATACTTTTATAAAACTAACTAATTAAATAAATTATGGAATTTATTACTCAACCTTGGGCTTGGTACGTCGCAGGTCCGGTTATTGCAATTGTCATGTTTTTATTGTATTATTTTGGTGAACGTTTTGGAGTTTCATCAAATTTAGAGACTCTTTGTTCTATTGGCGGCGCAGGAAAATTTGTTGATTACTTTAAAATAGACTGGAAAGAAAATGCTTGGAATTTAATTTTTGTTGCGGGAGCCATTGTTGGAGGATTTATATCTTATTATTGGCTTACTCCAAATGATGTGGTAGCTTTAAATCCACAAACTGTACAAGATTTAGCCGATATTGGAATTCAAAATGCAGGCGCTTCTTATTTACCCGATGAAATTTTTAGCATAGATACAATGCTGTCGTTAAAAGGCTTTTTAATTTTAATAATTGCTGGTATTATGGTTGGCTTTGGTGCTCGTTGGGCAGGTGGCTGTACTTCTGGGCACGCAATTGTTGGATTAAGTAATTTAGAGTTACCTTCTTTAATTTCAGTCATCGGATTTTTTATTGGAGGTTTAGTAATGACTTGGTTTATTTTACCACTATTATTTTAAAAAGGAACGGCATGAAATTCATTAAATTTTTTTTAGTAGGTATTCTTTTTGGAATAGTAATGAGCAAAGCTGAAATAATTTCGTGGTATAGAATTTACGAAATGTTTAAATTTCAATCGTTTCACATGTATGGAATTATTGGTTCGGCGGTTGTTTTAGGAATGATAAGTATGTTTTTATTCAGAAAAAAAATGGTAAAAACATTTGAAGGAAATGATATTCATATCACTCCTAAAAAAGTGGGATTGTATAGAAATTTATTGGGAGGAATATTGTTTGGTTTAGGTTGGGCATTAGCTGGTGCTTGTCCAGGACCAATGTTTGTATTAGTTGGTAGAGGAGTGGTTTCTATTTTAGTGGTTATATTTGGAGCAACTTTAGGAGCCTTTTTGTATGGATTGCTAAAAGATAAGCTACCACATTAAATTTATTTTTGATGAAAATTAACGAAATTGTTGCTCAAAATTTCTCTACTATATTTGAAGATAATTTAAGGCAAGAAATTTGTAATTATGGCATTTTAAAAAAAGCAGATCCCGATAAAATTATATTAGAAATACGACGAGAAATTGAATTTATTCCATTCATAGTTTCTGGGGTAGTAAAAGTAATGCGACGTGATGGAAAAGGAAATGGAATTTTTTTACATTATTTAACTACACAGCAAACAAGCGCTTTAGCAATTACCTACGCTTTACAAAATAAAATTAGCGACATTAGGCTGAAAGCCGAAAGTACTATTTCTTACATAACCGTTCCTGTAAAAACCGTAAATTCGTGGTTTGTAAAATATAATTCGTGGCGATCTTATTATTTTCAATTAAATTATAAGCAAACATCTTTCTTAATAGAGAAAATTAATGATATTGCTTTTGAAAATTTAGAATTTAGATTGTTGAAATATTTAGAACAAGCTAGTGTTGTTTATAATGATAATACTATAAATAGAAAACATTTTGACATTGCGCGCGATTTAAAAGTATCGAGAGAAGCTATTTCCAGAGTTTTAAAAAAAATGGAAAAAGATGAAATTATAAGTTTAGGAAGAAATAAAATTATACTTAATTAATGGAGTTAAGGGATAAATTTGGTAGAAAAATTTCGTATTTACGTTTAGCGGTTACAGATCGTTGTAATTTGCGTTGCCAATATTGTATGCCTGCTCAAGGAATTGATATTGTTGATAGAAAAGAACTACTTTCCTATAAAGAAATGTACAGAATAACACGTGTGCTTTCTGAATTAGGTGTAAATAAAGTGAGATTAACGGGAGGGGAACCATTTGTAAGAAAAGACTTTATAAATTTTTTAGAATCATTATCCTTTAACAATAAATTAGATGAAATAAACATCACTACAAACGGTGCTTTAATTTCAAATTATATTGATAAGCTTGAAGAGTTAAACATTAACGCGATAAATTTAAGTATTGATAGTTTACACAAAGAAAAGTTTGCTAAAATTACACGTAGAGATGTTTTTGAAAATGTATTTGATACTTTTGAAAAGCTTGAAAAAAGCAAGTTAAAATTAAAACTGAATGTAGTAGTGCAATCTGGTTTTAATACCAATGAAATTATTGATTTTGTAGAACTTTCCAAAGATAAAGATATTGCAGTTCGGTTTATTGAAGAAATGCCATTTAATGGGAAAGGGCAAAGAGAAATGCAAGAAGTTTGGAATTTCAATAAAATAATTAATCATATTAAAGATAATTATGCCGATGTTGAATCGGTTATATCAAAAAAATCTTCCACTTCAAAAAATTATAGAATTCCTAGTTATAAAGGAACTTTTGGAATAATTCCAGCGTTTACAAGAACCATTTGTAACGATTGTAATAGAATTAGAATAACAGCAACTGGAATGTTTAAAAACTGCTTGTTTGATGGTGGCGTTTTTAATGTGCGCGATTTTATTAGAAATGGAGCAAGTGACGATGATTTAAAAGAATTGTTTATAAAAACTGTACATCATAAACCAGAAAACGGATTTATTGCCGAAGCCAATAGAGGAAATGATGTTTCTGAAAGTATGTCTACAATTGGCGGATAATGAAGAAAACTCACATAAAAATTTGTTGCATTAGCAGTATTCAAGAAGCAAATTTGGCAATTGATGCAGGCGCTTCATCTATAGGTTTGGTTGGGAATATGCCAAGCGGACCGGGAATTATTTCAGACGAATTAATAGCCGAAATTGCAATTTCTGTCCCAAAAAATATTGAAACTTTTTTGTTAACTAGTGAAACTAAAGTTGATGAAATTATAAAACACTATTCAAAAGTAAAAACAACTACTATTCAATTGGTTGATGCATTAACAGAAGGAACTCATGCGCAATTGAAAGCTGAACTTCCTAACGTAAAAATTGTTCAGGTTTTACATGTATTAAATGAAAAATCTATTGAGGAAGCTATGGAAATTTCATCAAAAGTTGATATAATTTTACTAGACAGTGGAAATCCAAATTTAGCAACTAAAGAATTAGGAGGAACTGGGCGAGTTCATAACTGGGAAATAAGTAAACAAATTGTAGAAAATGTGAATGTTCCAGTGTTTTTAGCTGGTGGATTAAATCCTTTAAATGCTAAAAATGCAATTGAACAAGTTGGCGCTTTTGGATTGGATTTATGTAGCGGAGTAAGAACCAACGGAAAGTTAGATTTACAAAAATTAAATGCATTTTTTAGTGCTATAAAAAGTAATTAAAATGGAATTAACAACGGTTAAAGAAGCGCTTCAAATAGTTTTAAACAATTCGGAAGATTTTGGAATTGAAGAAATTGATTTTTTGCACTCTTCTGGTAGAATTTTAAAGGAAAATATTGTTGCAGATAGAGATTTTCCTCCATTTAACAGAGTTAGTATGGATGGAATTGCTATTTCATCAACAGCTTTTAATAAAGGAATTCGCGCTTTTAAAATTGAAGGAATTCAAGCTGCTGGAAGTCCGCAAATATCACTAAAAAATTCTGAAAATTGTATAGAAGCAATGACTGGTGCTGTTTTGCCAAAAAATACTGATGTTGTTATTCAATATGAACTATTAACTATAAAAAATAACGTTGCAACTGTACAATTAGAAACTTTAAAGGAATTTCAAAATGTGCATTTAAAAGGGTTGGATAGAAAGCAACACGATGTTTTAATCCCCAAAGACACTTTAATTTCTGCAGCTGAAATTAGTGTTTTTGCAACGGTTGGAAAAGCCAAAATTAAAGTTGCTAAACAACCAAAAGTTATAATTGTTTCTACTGGAAATGAACTGGTAGATGTTAATCAAATTCCGGCAGAACATCAAATTAGAAGAAGTAATGTGTATGCACTGGCTTCGCTATTAGAAAAACTTCATATTAAAGCTGAAACCGCTCATATTAAAGATGATAAAGAAGTGTTAACTTCAAAAATTAAAGTTTTTTTAACTGAGTATGATGTATTGCTTTTTAGCGGTGCAGTTTCAAAAGGGAAATTCGATTTTATACCTGAAGTTTTAGCGGAATTAGGAGTTGAAAAATTATTTCATCAAGTTGCTCAGCGGCCAGGAAAGCCTTTTTGGTTTGGTAAAAAGCAGCATAAAACTGTTTTTGCTTTTCCCGGAAATCCAATATCAACGTTTGTTAGTTGTGTTAAATATTTTTATCCTTGGTATTACAAATCTGTTGGTTTAGAGTTTCCTAAAAGTGAAGCAATTTTGGCTGAAGATTTTTACTTTAAACCTAGTTTAACCTATTTTTTACAAGTTAAATTACATCAAGAAAATGGAAGTTTATTTGCAACGCCAATTACTGGAAAAGGATCTGGAGATTTAGCAAATTTAGTAAATGCAGATGCTTTTTTAGAGTTGCCAGCTAATAAAACCAACTTTGCTAAAGGTGAAATTTTCCCTATTATTAACTATAGATAAATTAATCCTTAAAAGTATTTTGGTCAATATTTAAGCCAGTATGATCAACAAATTCCCAATCTAAAAGAGTCGTCATTTTATATATTTTTTTCAATTCTTCAACTAATTGAATTCGTGCTTTTTCTTTTAAACTAGCAATATCAGAAGCTTCTTTTATTTTTTGAATACTTCTGGCGTGCACCTTGTTTAATTCTTCTTTGGTAAACGTATTAAAAGTGCTTTGTTCAAAATCGAAATATGAAATTTTAGGAGAAATAAAAACTTCTTCCTTAGGAATGTAATTTATAATAACTTTTTTGTTAATGGTGTCTGTTTCAATTTTCATTTTAGATAAATCATATGAAATTTGAATGTTGGCTTGCACCGCTAAAATCACTTTTTTATCAAAAGAAAATTGTTCAATTAAAAAATATTTCGATTTTTCATAATTGTACATTTGAGAAAACGTACTTTCAACAACCACCAATTTACGAACGTTTTTTATTTCGTTTAATATTATTTGGGTTTGTTCTTTTTCGCTATCAGAAAGATCTTTTTTAAGGTAGAAATAGGCAACCAACGCGCCTATTAAAAAAATGATTGCATAACTTAAAATCTTTCTCATTTTACTTAAATTTTGACCGAAATTAAGCTTTTTTCAATTAACTTTATACCTTGCATAAAAAATTTAATTAACGAAGTAAAAATATGAGTGATTTTTCACATATCAACAAAAAAAACCAACCAAAAATGGTGAATGTTGGTGATAAAAAAGTTACTAAAAGGAAAGCAATTGCACAGGCAATAATGTTTTTAGGCACCGAAATTATTGCGCATTTTCAAAATAATGAATTGATAACCAAAAAAGGTCCTGTTTTTCAAACAGCAATAATTGCTGGAATTCAGGCAGTTAAAAAAACTTCTGATTTAATACCTATGTGTCATCCGCTGTTAATAAATGGCGTTGATATTACTATTGAAATAATAGACAATGAACATATTGAAATACTTTGTACAGTTTCTATGGAAGGAAAAACTGGTGTTGAAATGGAAGCCCTAACAGGTGTAAATATTGCTGCTTTAACGGTGTATGATATGTGTAAAGCGGTTTCTCAAAAAATGATAATTAAAGAAGTGAAGCTGTTGGAAAAAACAGGTGGAAAAAGTGATATTAAAAATGGGTAAACATCAAAAACACGCAAAACTGAAATTACGCGATAATGATAATTTTGGGTTTAACGAGATATCAATTGTTGGTACAAAATGTGATGTAATTTCTAATTTGGTTGAGCAGGTTTCACACCAATTAAACACATATAAATTGGCTTATTTTGATGCTTCTCATAACGATTCAATTGAATCGCATCCTATGGAAACGTTTACATTTCATCATAAAGGAACGGCCAATATTTTAAAGAATTCTAATGTAAATAAATTTAACCAACGGATTCAGTTTTCACAGTATGATTTGTTGTTTATTAACGGAAATCATTATGAAGGTGCAAAGCAGATTTTAGTGTTAGATTCTACTAAAGAAGCTTCTGTTTTAAAAAGATTAAACCAGTTAAATAATATACAGTTTGTTATAAAATTAACAGACGACTCAAAATATTTTGATTTTTTGGTGGAGCACAATCCACAAATTAAAAATTTAATGTGTTATTCTATTAATGATATTGATAAAATTTCTAAACACATAGAGAATTTAATCAAACAAAAAATAGCACCAATTCAAGGCTTGGTATTAGCTGGTGGTAAAAGTACCAGAATGGGAACAGACAAAGGAACGCTGCAATTTTACGGGAAAAATCAACGCGATGTAACTATTGATTTGTTAGAAAAACATCAGTTAAAAACATTCCTTTCGGTTAGGGAAGAGCAGGAAATTTCAATTGAAAATAAAATTACCGATAAATTTATTGGGTTAGGTCCGTTTGGTGCAATTTGTTCTGCTTTTCAGGAAAATCCAGATGTTGCGTGGTTGGTGTTGGCAACAGATTTACCTTTTGTAAATGATGAAGTTGTTCAGTTATTGTTAAAGCATAGAAATCCTTCAAAAATAGCCACTACAATTAAAGGGAAAAACACTCAATTTCCAGAACCTTTAATTACAATTTGGGAACCAAAAAGTTATCCGTTATTATTAAATTATTTGAGTCAAGGGTATTCTTGTCCACGAAAAGTATTAATTAATTCTGATGTTGAAATTATTGAAATTGATGATAGTTTAATTAGAAACATTAATACTCCTGAAGATTTTAAAGCTGCACAAAAAGAAATTAATGGTTAAAACAGTTCATGTACTTAACGGTGATGCAATTTTGCCAATATTTAAAAAATCTAATATACAAGGCGATGTTGTAATTTGGCGAGAAATGTTGTGCGATGGTCCATTAGATACCATTGTTGCAAGTGATGAATTTTGGAAAAAGAGATATGCTTTTTTTGAAGAAAACTTTGCAGTTAGCAAGTTAGAATATTTTGATAAAACCATAAAAGAACTTTTAAAAATTGATGATTTAGCGGAGTATGATGAAATTGTAATGTGGTTCGAATTTGATTTGTTTTGTCAAGTTAATTTAATTGCATTGTGTTCGTATTTACTTCAAAATTATAGAAAAGATGTAACCTATCATTTAGTTTGTCCGGGAAAAGTAAAAGGGAAAGAAAGGATGCAAACCTTAGCTGATTTCACATCAGAAGATTACAAAAAATTATATGAAAACCGTCTTAAAATAAGTAAAAACAACTTAATATTTGCCGATGAAAGTTGGAAATTATATGTTGAAAATAATGCTGAAAAATTAAAAAAATTCAACTTTAAAAAATGGTCAAAGTTTGAGTATTTACAATTGGCAATAAATGAACATTTAAAAAGATTTCCGCAAGAAAACGGATTGAATGAAATTGAAAATAAAATAATTAAAATTGTTGCTACTGAAGCATTAACATCTGCTGAGATAGTTAAAAAATTGCTTTTTTGGCAACAAGAAAATACTGTTTATGGTTTTGGCGATTTGCAATATTTTACGTACCTTAATATGTTAAAGAAATACTTTGTAATAAAAGATGAAAAGTATTATTTAAATACGGTAGGAAAAAATTTAATAAACCTATAATGGACTTTAATAAAGAGTCATATTTTCAAAGGCAAACTACGCTAACCGAAATTGGAATAGCCGGACAAGAATTGCTGCAAAAAGCCAAAGTTTTAGTAATTGGTTGCGGTGGATTAGGAAGTCCAATTGCAATTTATTTAGCTACAAGTGGTATTGGAGAATTACATTTGGTAGATTTTGATACGGTTTCTGTTTCAAATTTACATCGTCAGGTTTTTTTTAAAGTAAAAGATGTACATCAGCCAAAAGTAGAAATTCTTGCCAAAGAAATAGAAAAAAGAGCACCTTTTACAAAAGTTTCGTTTACCAATAAATCGGTTAACAAAAATTCTATTTTAGAATTAATTTCTAAGTATGATGTGGTTGTTGATGGAACGGATAATTTGCAAATTAAATATTTAATAAATGATGCTTGTGTGCTTCAAAAAAAACCACTGGTTTATGGTTCGTTATACAAGTTTGATGGCTATGTGGCAACGTTTAATGTATTAAATGGAGATGGAGATTATACAACTAATTTACGTGATGCTTTTCCGGAAATTGCTACCGATATTCCTAATTGCGAAGAAGCCGGCACTTTAAATCCTATTGTTGGTATAATTGCGCTATTACAAGTAAATGAGGTAATAAAACTAATTACCAAAACTGGTAAATTATTAACCAATCAATTATTGATTTATAACGCGCTGGACAATAGTCAATTAAAAATTAAATTAAAGAAAAATAAAGCTTTACTAATTTCAAATATTTTTAGAGATTCTAATTATTTAGATGCACATTGTACAACCCAAGATAGTGCTTTGTTAATATCATCATCCAAATTAAAAGAGAAAATTGGTGATGAAAAATTAGAAATTATAAGTGTAATTAATAATCTTCAAATAAGTCTTCCATTTCAAGTTCAAAAAAAAATTCCTTACAAAGAATTTGATATTGAAAAGTTTTTTCCAAATTTTGACAAAACTTATATAATTGTTTGTACAAAGGGAATTACAAGTTACGATGTAACCCAAAAAATTAAAAATAAATTTCCTGATTTATGCGTATTTAGTTTATTTGAAGGAATTGATAAATATTAAATGCAAAACCCAACAGAATTCTACAACAACCAACTTAGTGCTTTAATAGTTGCATCTTCTAAAATAAAAAAGAAATTGTACATTTCTAGTATGCTACGGTTTTTTACTTTTTTAAGCATAATTTTAGGTGTTTATGTATTTTTTGGAAACTATACTGCAGTTACTTTTGTTGTAGTTTTAGGAATAGCTTTGTTTGTTTTTTTAATTTTAAAACATACTAATTTACAGTATACATATAATTTAAATAAAGCTTTAATTAAAATTAATAACTTAGAGTTAAAGGTATTAAACAGAGATTATTTGTCTTTAAAAGATGGAAGAGAATTTGTAAATACAAAGCATCCGTTTAGTTACGATATTGATTTGTTTGGGAAAGGTTCTTTTTTTCAATATTGCAATAGAACAATTACTGTTGAGGGCGAAAAAGAATTGGTTGCGGAATTAACTTCTAATTCAATTTCAAGCATTGAAACCAAACAAAAAGGAATTAAAGAATTAAGCGAAAAGCCAACTTGGCGACAAAATTTTTCTGCAATTGCTAGTTTGGTAAAAGTAGAGCATCCAGCAATTGAAATTGTAAATTGGATTCATAATTATAACTTTGTTTTCCCTAAATTTATTTCCTTTTTTCCAGCAGTGTTTTCAATAATTTCAATTGGAATTATTGTTTTACTTGGGTTGCAATTAATTCCTGCAACAATACTATTACTTTGGCTTTTTACGGGTTTAGGAATTTCTGGTTTGTATTTAAAAAAAGTGAATGAATTATATAAAAATACTGGTTATGCCAAAGATACTTTTAAACAGTATTATAAATTATTGAAAGAAATTGAAGATGCCACTTTTACATCTGAAATATTAAAAAGCAAACAACAAGAAATACAATCTGAAACTGAAAAAGCTTCGGTTATTTTTAAAAAATATTCCAAATTGTTAGATGCGCTTGATCAGCGAAATAATGTAATAATTGCTGTTTTTGGAAATGGCTTGTTTTTAAGAGATATTCAGCAAGCTTATCAAATAGAAAAGTGGATTAAAACCTATAAATCTAAAGTAGAGAGTTGGTTTCAAGTAATTGCTTTTTTTGATGCGCAAAATTCACTGGCAAATTTTGCATTTAATCACCCAAATTATGTTTTTCCAACCATTAACACTAGTAATATTGTTATAAACGCAACAGATTTAGGGCATACATTATTAAAGGAAGCACAAAGAGTAGATAATAATTTTACAATTAAAAATCAAGAGTTTTTTATTATTACCGGTGCAAATATGGCTGGTAAAAGTACGTTTTTAAGAACCGTTTCCTTATCTATTGTTATGGCAAATGTTGGGTTGCCAGTTTGTGCCAAAAATTTTGAATATAGTCCAATAAAATTAATTACAAGTATGCGTACCACAGATTCATTAGCTGATGATGAATCGTATTTCTTTTCAGAATTAAAACGCCTTAAATTTATTGTTGATGAAATAAAAACAGCTAATTATTTTATCATTTTAGATGAGATTTTGAAAGGAACCAATAGTACAGATAAGGCAATTGGATCTAAAAAGTTTGTTGAAAAATTAGTAGCTTCAAATTCTACCGGAATTATTGCAACGCACGATTTAAGTTTATGTGAAATAGCGCAAGATTTGCAAGAAATCAAAAACTATTATTTTGATGCGGAAATTATAAACAACGAACTAAACTTTGACTATCAATTAAAAGATGGAATTTGTAAAAATATGAATGCTTCTTTTTTATTGAAAAAAATGGAAATAATTTAAGGGTGCGAATTCACCCAAACTTCGCCATCTTCAAAATGTTCTTTTTTCCAAATAGGAACAGTTTCTTTTAAGGTATCAATAGCAAATTCACACGCTTCAAAAGCCGCTTTTCTGTGTGCCGATGAAACTGCAATAATTACAGGAATTTCTCCAATTTTTAATTCGCCAACCGCATGATGAATGGCAATTTTATGAATTTCAAATTTATCCAAAGCAGTATTCGCAATTTTTTGCATTTCTTTTATGGCCATAGGTTTATAACCGCTAAAATCTAATAAAGTAACTTCTTTATTTTGCGTAGCATTTCTAACGGTGCCAACAAATAAAGCAATACCACCACACGTAGCATCTTGTACAAAATTGTAGCAATCTTGCAGATTTAAAGTTGATGAAGTAATTTTTATTGAAGATCTATTTTCCATTTTTTAAGATAACGTTTACAAAGTTAAGAAATCAAAAGTGTATTTTTGCGGCTACTACTAAAATATTGAAATCATGAAAAAAACATTTAGAATAGTTAGCTGGTTAGAAGGCGTGTCGTATTTATTGTTGTTATTTATTGCAACCCCAATTAAATATTTAGCAGGGATAGATTCTTTTGTTAAATTATTAGGAATGCCACATGGCTTACTTTTTATTGGCTATGTTATTTTGGCAATTGTATTAAAATATGAATTAGAGTGGAAATCAAAAACATTTTTCACGGTTTTAGTAGCGTCAATTATTCCTTTTGGCACTTTTTATATCGATAAAAAATACTTGAAAAATTAACCGCCACTTACCGGCGGAATAATAGCCACAACATCATTTTCATTTAAAATTAAAGCATCATCGGCGTATTCTTCATTTACAGCTATAGCAAATTGATGCAAATTTTTTAAACCACTAAACTTTTCAACTAAAACATCTTTTAAATTTTTAACAGATGTTTTGGTTGCTATTTCCAAATTCATAGATTTTTCTCCGGTTAAATCTGTTGTAATTCCAAAAAACAGTATTTGAATCTTCATAATTTTTTTAAATGATTTGACAAAAATAGGTGATTTATAATACAATAAAGAATCATTTTATTTAAAACCATTCTAAATAAATTAATATGTGATGTTAGTTACAAAACTAATATTCTTATAACCTAACTTTGATAGAAGTCCAAATATATTTTAAAAATGAAGTATGGTTTTATAATTGATAACCGAAAATGTATAGGTTGTCACGCTTGTACAACTGCTTGTAAATCAGAACACGATGTTGCTATTGGTGTAAACAGAACGTATGTAAAGCAAGTTGAAAAAGGTGAGTTTCCTGATACACGAAGAATTTTTTCAGTAATGCGTTGCAACCATTGTACAGATGCACCTTGTGTAGAAATTTGTCCGGTTGAAGCCTTGTATACGCGTGAAGATGGAATTGTAGATTTTGATAACAACCGTTGTATTGGTTGTAAATCTTGTATGCAAGCGTGTCCATATGATGCCTTGTATATTGACCCAGATAATAACACAGCAGCAAAATGTAATTATTGTGCGCACAGAGTTGATGTTGGTAGAGAGCCAGCTTGTGTAGCCGTTTGTCCAGAACATGCAATTATTGCTGGTGATATGCACAACCCAACCACTGAAATTTCACAATTATTAGCTCGTCAAGCGGTGAAGGTTAGAAAACCAGAAAAAGGAACCAATCCC
>NZ_JBFHHX010000002.1:0-89798 GCF_041596795.1 Lutibacter sp. | reverse complement strand
GTTTTGTAGAAACTAATATAGTTTCTTCTTTTGTAGCATTTAACAAAACCGATAACATAGCTCCAAATCCATTTTTTTGCTGTTTTTTAGCTAATTGGTGTTGCGGAAAACTTTCCAATCCTGGATATAATACTTTTTCAATTTTTGGATGCTGCTCTAAATATTGCGCAAGTTTTAACGCGTTTTCGGTTTGTTTTTGAACTCTTAAATGCAATGTTTGAATTCCTCTGGCAATAAGCCAACAATCGAAAGGTGCAGGAACAGCTCCAGATAATGACTGAATAGCTTTAATTTTTTGAGCTATTTTTTCATCATTTACAACAATACAACCACCTAAAACATCGCTATGACCTCCAAAATATTTTGTTGTAGAATGTACCACAATATCAGCACCTAATTCTAATGGGTTTTGATAAACAGGTGTTGCCCATGTATTATCTACTGCGCAAATAGCATTATTTTTATGAGCTAATTTTGAGATTTCAGCAATATTACTAATTTTTAATTGTGGATTAGATGGCGATTCAATCCAAATAAGTGCAGTATTCGGCTTTATAGCTTTTTCTACTGCAATCAAATTACTCATATCTACTAAATCATATGATATACTCCAATTAGCAAAAACTTCATCTAATAGTTTTCTTATGGCAAAATAAATATCATTTGGCAACAATACGTGATCACCAGTTTTTAAACTCTGAATTACGGCATTTACAGCCGCCATTCCAGATGAAAAAGCATATGAAAATTTTCCTTTTTCTAAAAGTGCAATACTTTTTTCAACAATAGCTCTATTTGGGTTATCTGTTCTAGAATATACAAAGTCGTTATTGTAACTTCCATCATTATTTCTTTTATAAGTGCTTGATAAATAAAGAGGAGTACTTATTGGTTGAGAATTTGAAAAATCGTTTTTAGTGCTTTCAATGGCTAGCGTTTCAAATTTAAGTGTTTTTTTCGGTTTCATAAATAACTGACTTTTTTGAATAAAGTAGATAATATTATGACAAATATCTTGAAAAAATAATAGCTTTTTAATTTTAAATACTAAAATTAAAGGTTTTTGTAGATTTAAGTAATTACAAAAAGTTATTGTATTCCTTTTTTAAATAATTAACGCCTAATGTAACTAAATCATTTGAAGATATATTGGAGTTAGATGCATCAGAATCTGAAATTAATTTTTCATCATCTATATAAATAACTCGTTGATATAAAACAGATTGATTATGTTTATTTGGGAGGATTTGAGTTAGTTTAATACAAACCAATGAATTATTATTATAGTAGAATTCTTTAGATTTAATAAAATTGTTTTTTAAATGTTCTAAATATTTAACTTTTACAATTTCTTTATTTTTTAAAATAACTTTTTTGGTTGATTCATTTTCAGTTATAATTCTTTTAGATCCATTAATTTTTAAATTGTCTGTAGTAAAATTACTTTTATCGTTTGAATTATGGTCAATATGAGAAATATAGGATTCAATATTTTGAACTTTGTCTTTTAAAATAAGAGTATTCATTTTCTTTTGATTAGAAAAATGATTAGGCATTTCTGCTAGCGATACACTAGTTTTACAGGAAGTGATTGAGGTTAAAATAAAAATAAAGAAAAGCTTTTTTGCCATAAAATATTAAACTTGAATTGACAAAATTAGTATTTAAAGCAAGAAAAAAATTGATATATGTCACCTAAGTAGCATTTAGTAAATATGTAATATATTTGTTTTACAATTGATTAATATATAATTTTTTACGTAAAAATAGTATATTATTATGGAATTGTTATTTGTTTTGAATAAAAATTACAATACTATATTATCTTTTAATAGCGGTTTTTGAAAGCAAAAAACACTTTATAAGGCGTATTTAAATAATGTGGATTTAAAGAATTGTTACTATGAAAGTTACAAGTGTTAACTTTTTAAAATATATTTAAACTTCATTTCTTCCTCTTTTCCTTCTTTATCCTTAAAAATAACATAAATGTGTAAGGTTTGGGCATCAAATCGTTCAAAGGTAAAATCGTTAAAATAAGCGCGGTTTTCATCAATTTTTACTAATGGAGCTTCAATGGTTTCATCTTTTTCTTCCCATCCCTTTAAATTATTATGAAAATGTTTTAATCGAAAAATCAGGGTTTCATTTTCTTCAGAAATAGTGCATAATTCATAAAATTGAATAGTGTTATCAACCACTAATTTAAATGAACCCATTATAGAATTACCTAGCGGATTACTCCAAATTTCTTCTGTAATTCCTCCAAATGCTTCTCCTTGCCAATATCCTGATATAAAAGAAACATCTTCAATAGATGCCTTTACAAACAAGCTATCTTTGGGAAGTTTTAATGTATTTTGTGAATAAATAAAAATTGAAAGTAACGAAAATAAAAAAGCTAGATAATTTTTCATAAATTGATTTTATCTAGCTAATCTACTATTTTTAATTTTAAAAATATGGCTTAATTTTTCAATAAAAATTCTTTTAGTTCTTCATACTTAGAAATTTTAACCGCTATTTTTTCCTTATTAATAACTTCTTGTATTTGTGGAGGAAATTCGATTGTTGTATTTAAAACAGGTTCAACAACATCTAAAAATTTTACAGGATGTGCAGTTTCTAAAAAGATACCTTGTGCTTTGTTACTTTTTAAATATTTTTTTAAACCTAAATAACCAACAGCGCCATGTGGATCAGCAATATAACCAGATTTAGCATTTATTTTTAACATAGCCTCTTTAGTTTCAGCATCAGTAAAAGAATAAGATGATACGTTTTCTTTTAGCAATGTATCATCATTTTTATAAATTTCCTGAATTCTGATAAAATTACTTGGATCACCAACATCCATTGCGTTTGAAATAGTTTGTTTTGATGGCTTTGGTGTATAAATTCCTGTTTCTAAGTAGTTTGGAACAATATCATTAATATTTGTAGAGGCAATAAATTGTTTTACTGGTAAACCTAATTGTTGTGCCATAATACCTGCACAAATGTTACCAAAATTACCGCTAGGTACGGAGAAAACAAGCTTTTTTCGTTTGTTTTTTAATTGTTTGTAAGCAATAAAAAAGTAAAACATTTGTGGTAACCAACGTGCAACATTAATAGAATTTGCCGATGTTAAATTTTTTGCCGCAATTAAATCGGTATCTAAAAAGGCAGTTTTTACCATTGCCTGACAATCATCAAAAGTTCCATTCACTTCTAATGCTTTTATGTTTTTTCCCAAAGCAGTTAGTTGTTTTTCTTGTACCTCACTTACTTTTCCACTTGGATATAAAATAACAACATCTACACCTTCAACACCTAAAAATCCACTTGCAACAGCACCACCAGTATCACCAGAAGTTGCTACCAAAACAGTTACTTTTTCAGCACTTTTATCTTTATTAAAATACCCAAAACAGCGAGCCATAAAACGTGCGCCCACATCTTTAAAAGCCATTGTTGGTCCGTGGAATAATTCTAATGATGAAATATTATTTTCAATTTCTACTATTGGAAAATCAAAAACCAATGTATCTGCAATTATTTCTTTTAATTCTTTTTCTGGAATCTCATCACCAACAAATTGTTTAATTACTTCGTAGGCAATTTCATGATTGGTAAAATATTCTATATGATTAAAAAAATCCTTTGATAAAGGTGTTATGCTTTCTGGAAAATACAAACCTCTGTCTGGAGCTAAACCTTTAATTACTGCATCTTTAAAAGATACATTTGGTGCTTTTTTATTTAAACTATAGTAGTTCATTTTAATTTATATTTTATAAGTCATTCTGAACTTGTTTCAGAATCTCAACTTGCTTATTTATAGAATTGATGAGAACCTGAAACAAGTTCAGGTTGACGTTAATTAATAATTTTATAATATTTTTATTCCTTGTTTGTTAATTTTTGATACGTGGATATCATAATCAATTCCAACTTTTTCATAAACAGCTTTCATTGCTTGAGCAACTTTTTTAGCAGTTTCTTCTCCCTTGCTCAAAGCAAAAATAGAAGGTCCAGAACCTGAAATTCCACAACCTAACGCTCCAGCTTTTATTGAATTTTGTTTTACAGCATCAAAGGCAGGAATTAAAATTGAGCGAATAGGCTCCACAATATAATCTTCTAAAGAACGTCCAATTAAATTGTAATCTTCTGTGTATAAACCACTAATTAAACCTCCAACATTTCCCCATTGTTTAATGGCATCTTTTAAAGACACTGTAGTTCTTAAAATTTCACGTGCATCAGAAGTTTTTACTTCAATTTGAGGATGAATAACTGTAGCAAAAAGTTCATTTGGAGTATGAATATTTACAATGTCTAACGGTTCATAACTTCTAACTAATGTAAATCCGCCAAAAAGGGCAGGAGCCACATTATCTGCATGTGCCACACCTGTTGCTAAACGTTCACCTTCCATTGCAAATCGGACTAAATCTGTTGTGTTAAATGGTTTGCCAAGTAATTCATTAATTGCCCAAACAGCACCAGCAGAACTTGCAGCACTGCTTCCAATACCACTTCCTGGTTTTATGCGTTTATCAATTTCAATTTCAAAACCAAATTCACTATCGGTTTCAGCAAGTAAAGCTAAAGCTGCAACTCCGGCAACATTTTTTTGTGTTTCCAGAGGTAAATTTTGCCCAATTATTTTAGTAATTGTAACACCTTTTTTAGCAACTTTTCTAATCGTCATTTCGTCACCAACGGTATCCAAAGCCAATCCTAAAACATCAAAACCACAAGAAACATTGGCAATGGTTGCAGGGGTAAATATTTTTAATTGTTCCATAGTTTAATTGTTTCCAATTCTAATGATATCTGCAAATAAACCAGAAGCTGTTACATCGGCTCCTGCTCCAGCTCCTTTAATAATTAATGGCTGTTGACTATATCTTTCGGTAAAAAATAGCACAATATTATCGCTTCCATCTAAATTATAAAATGGATGGTCAGCGGGAATTTCTTTTAATCCAACATTTGCATTTCCATTGTCAAATTCAGCAACAAATTTTAAACGGCAGTTATTTGCCGCTGCTTTTTGATAAATTTTTTCAAAATGAGCAGCTTCTGTTTTTAAGGTTTCTAAAAATTCTGGAACAGTAACAGCATCTAATGAAGATTTTGGTAAAAATGAATCGTTTTTAATATCATCAAGTTCTAATTTTGTTCCACTTTCACGTGCTAATATTAAAATTTTACGCATTACATCAACACCACTTAAATCGATACGCGGATCAGGCTCTGTATATCCTTGAATACCTGCTTGTTCAACAACATCGTAAAATGAATTTTGATTGTTAAAATTATTAAATACAAAATTTAAGCTACCAGATAAAACAGCTTGAATTTTAGTCACTTTATCGCCTGATGCTATTAAATTTTTAAGCGTATCAATTATAGGTAAACCGGCACCAACATTAGTTTCAAATAAGAAAGGAGCGTTGTATGTGCGAGCCAATTGTTTTAATTTTTGATAGTTTGCATAGTTAGATGAACATGCAATTTTATTACAAGTTACTACCGCCACACTTTCCTTTAAATAGCTTGCGTATAAATTAGAAATACTTTCATTAGCAGTGTTATCTACAAAAATGCTATTTCTAAAATTAAGTTCTCTAACCTTGTTATGAAACGTGTCCATATCTAAAGGCTCACCATTTTCTAAACTTTCTTTCCAGTTTTCTAAATCAATTCCATCTTCATTAAAAACCATTTTTTTAGAATTTGTTAACGCAATTACTCTAACTTGAACACGTAAATTTTCTAATAAATAATGTTGTTGTTTTTTAATTTGCTCAATAAGCTTTCCTCCAACATTACCAACACCAACAATAAATAAGTTTAATTGCTTTGTTTGATCTTCAAAAAAGGAAGCGTGTAAAGAGTTTAATGCTTTTTTTATGTCTTTAAAAGAAATAACTGCAGAGATGTTTTTTTCTGAAGCACCTTGGGCAATGGCTCTAATATTTACGTTGTTTTTACCTAAAGTACTAAACATTTTACCACTAATACCTTGGTGGCTTTTCATATTATCGCCCACCAAAGCAATAATAGCATTATTTTTTTCAATAGTTAACGGATCTACTTTGTGGTGTTCTATTTCGTAACTAAATTCGTCTTCAATAGCTTCCTTAGCTTTTTCAACATCACTATTGCTAATAGCTATACAAATAGAGTGTTCTGATGATGCTTGAGTAATTAACGAAACATTTACCTTTTGTTCAGAAAGAGCTCCAAATAATCGTTTAGAAAAACCAGGAATACCAACCATTCCACTTCCTTCTAAGGTAATTAATGCCATATTTTCTATGTGGCTAATTCCTTTTATGGGATTTGTATTGCCTGAAACTTTTGTAATTAAAGTTCCTTCAGCGTTTGCGTCAAATGTGTTTTTAATACTAATAGGAATTTCCTTTTTAAGAACAGGTTGAATTGTTGGCGGATAAACTACTTTTGCGCCAAAATGCGACAATTCCATAGCTTCTTGGTAGGAAATATTTTTAATAGGGAAAGCTTCTTTTACAATTTTTGGATTTGCAGTAAACATTCCACTCACATCAGTCCAAATTTCTAAAATAGTTGCATTTACAGCAGCGGCAATTATTGCGGCAGTATAATCTGATCCACCACGACCTAAAGTTGAAGTTTCTCCGTTTTCTGTTGCAGCAACAAAACCAGGTAAAATTACTATTTTGTGCTTATTTTCTTTGAAAAAAGATTCAATTGCAGCATTTGTTTTATCAAATTTTACGGCAGCATTTGAAAAATTTTCATTGGTAATAATTAATTCTTGAGAGTTTTTTAAAACGGCATCTAAACCTTTACTTTTTAATGCTTCAGATATAATGTAAGAAGATAATAATTCACCAAAACCAACAATTTTATCAGATGTTTTTGCAGATAATTCATTAATTAAAAATACACCTTCTAAAGTGTTTTCTAATTTATTAAGCATTTTTTTTACCTGACCTAAAACACCACTTTGATTATTTACAGGAATTAATTCTCTGGTAATTTGTAAATGTTTTTCTTCAATTATTTTAAAACTTTGCACATAGTTTGCATTGTTATTACAAGCTAAATTTCCAGCTTCTAGTAATAAATCTGTAACGCCTCCTAAGGCCGATACAACCAACGCTATATTGTTGTTTAAAGAGCTATCTTTTACAATATTAATAACTTTATTTATGTTTTCAGATGAAGCTACAGATGAACCTCCAAATTTTAATACTTTCATATTATTTTTTATATATTGAAATTATATGATTGATTGAAAATCAAATAATTTTTGTGATTTTAACTGATTATTTTTTGTTAATATTCCTTGTTTCATTTTTATGAAAACGAATATAAAGTACGGTGATATAAATAGAATAGAACCCCTAAAGGGTTGTTGTAATAGTTGTAGTAGTTGCAATAGAAAATCTACACACGTTTTGTGTGTTTAATAAATTAATATTTGATTTTTTATTTTGCATAACACAAATTTACTGGTTTTTTTAAAACAGCAATCTTTTTACCTTAATTTTTATTGAAATTTTATTATTAAGACAATTCAACTAAATACTACCTAATTTTTTAATGTACTTTTTAGGAATAATAAAAAACTCCGAAATAAATTTCGGAGTCGTTGTATTATTCAATATCTATAATTATTTGATTTTTTAACAAATCTTCAAAAGTTTCTTCTTTTCTAATTAAATAATCTTTTCCGTTATACACCAACACTTCTGCAGGTTTAAAACGCGAGTTGTAATTAGATGACATTGAGAAACAATAAGCACCAGCATTATTAAAACACAAAATATCTCCTTCTCTTATTTCGCTAATTCTTCGGTTGCTACCAAAAGTATCAGTTTCGCAAATATAACCTACAATAGAGTAGTAGCGCTCTCTACCATTTGGATTAGAAATGTTGTGAATATGATGGTAACTATCATACATCATTGGACGAATTAAATGGTTAAAACCACTATCAACACTAGCAAAAACAGTTGATGTTGTTTGTTTTACCACATTTACATTTGCTAAAAAATAACCAGCTTCACTAACTAAAAATTTACCTGGTTCAAACATTAAGGTTAATTCTTTTCCGTATTCTTTACAGAATTTATTAAACCTTTTAGATAAACGCTCTCCTAATTCCTCTATATTTGTTGAAATATCTCCTTCTTTATATGGTACTTTAAATCCACTTCCTAAATCAATAAATTCTAGGTCTTTAAAATCTTTAGCTGTGTTTAAAATAATTTCAGTTGCAGCTAAAAACACATCAATATCTAAAATATCAGAACCCGTATGGGTGTGAATTCCATTAATTGTCATTCCTGTATTATCTACAACTCTGTTAATTAAAGGTAATTGATGAATAGAAATTCCGAATTTAGAATCGATATGACCTACAGAAATTTTATGATTTCCACCAGCCATAATATGTGGATTTATACGAATACAAACTGGAATATTTGGATAATGATGTCCAAATTGCTCTAAAATAGAAATGTTATCAATATTAATTTGAACACCAAGTTTAGCAACTTCCTCAATTTCGTTTAAGGAAACTCCGTTAGGTGTAAAAATAATGTTTTCTGGAGCAAAACCAGCTTCTAAACCTAATTTTACTTCTTGAATAGAAACTGTATCAACGCCAGAATTTAATTTTTTAAAAAGTTTTAAAATACTAATGTTTGAATTTGCTTTAACAGCATAATTTAATTTTAAACTTTTTATAGTTGAAAAAGCATTGGTAATACGGTTGTATTGCGAAATAATTTTTTCGGCATCGTAAACGTACAGTGGGCTTCCGTATTTTTCGGCAAGAGATACTAATAATTGATTGTCCATTTAGTTAATTTTTGAAGTTTCAAATGTATAAAACCAAATTAGTTTTAAAAATATAATTTTATAAAATAACATAATTTAACGGAATGTTAAATATTGCAATGGTTTTTTTCTTTTTAATAAAAAAACCATTAATAGAAAGTGCTATTAATGGTTTTAAATTTATGTAATAATATATTATTTTAAAATACTTACAATTTGTTCTGCTAATTCAGTACCAATTCTATCTTGTGCTTCTGCAGTTGCAGCTCCAATATGCGGAGTTAAAGATAATGCTGGATTCATTAATAATTGAATTTCAGGTTTTGGTTCTTTTTCAAAAACATCTAACGCAGCACCAGTAATTTTACCAGATTCAATAGCTTTTACTAAAGCAACTTCATCAATAACTCCACCACGTGCAGCATTTACAATAAACGAACCATCTTTCATTAGTTCAAACTCTTTAGTTGAAATAACGTACTCTTTTTGAGCAGGAACGTGTAATGTAATAAAATCTGCTTGTTTTAAAACTTCTTCTTTTGATATGGTATTTATATTAAAGAATAAAGCTTGTCCGTCAAAAAATTCTACTTCTAAATTAGCAGCATCCATAAAAGGATCAAAAGCAATAACTTTCATTCCTAATCCTAAAGCTATTTTTGCTGTTGCTTGTCCAATTCTTCCAAATCCTAAAACACCTAAAGTTTTTCCTTTTAATTCAATTCCTTTAGCGTAATTCTTTTTTAAAGTACCAAATTTAGTATCACCTTCTAAAGGCATATTTCTGTTAGATTCTGGTAAAAAACGAACCATTCCAAAAAGGTGAGCGAAAACTAATTCTCCAACTGAATGTGACGATGCAGCAGGAGTATTAATAACTTTTATTCCTTTTTCACGTGCGTATTCCACATCAATATTGTCCATTCCAACACCACCACGACCAATAATTTTTAAAGATGGACAGTTGTCTATAATATCTTTTCTTACTGTTGTTGCGCTTCTAACAAGCAATACAACAATGTTATTTTTGTTAATATAGTCTACTAATTGATCTTGAGCTACTGTAGTTAAATCAACTTCAAAACCATTTAAACCTAAAGCAGCAATACCACTTTTTGCCAAACCATCATTTGCTAATACTTTCATTTTATTTAGATTTTTATAATTATGAGATTTCTTTTTCAAATTGTTGCATAGCATCTACTAATACTTGAACACTTTCAATTGGCATAGCGTTGTAAATACTAGCTCTGTAACCACCAACCGAACGGTGACCTTTTAAAGCACTAATACCAGCTGCATTCCAAATTTTATCAAAAATAGGAGCTGTAGCTTCATCAGTTAAGTTAAAAGTAACGTTCATTGTAGATCTGTCTTCTTTTGCAGCGAATCCTTTAAAGTGTGGATTTCTGTCAATTTCAGCATACAATAAAGCAGCTTTAGCATTGTTTATTTTTTCAATTGCAGCAACACCACCTAAGTTTTTTAACCATTCTAAAGTTAACATAGAAGTGTACACGGCAAATACTGAAGGTGTGTTAAACATACTTTCTTTAGCAATGTGTACTTGGTAATCTAACATTGAAGGAATATCTCTTCCTGTTTTTCCTAAAATTTCGTCTTTTACAACTACTAATGTAGTTCCTGCAGGACCCATATTTTTTTGAGCGCCAGCATAAATTAAATCAAATTGTGAAAAGTCTAAAACTCTTGAAAAAATATCAGAACTCATATCACACACTAATAAACTATCAGATTTAGGGAAATCTTTAATTTGAGTTCCAAAAATTGTATTGTTTGAAGTAGTATGAATATAATCTAAACCAGTTGGTATAGTATAGTTTTTTGGAATATTGTTATAACCTTGTTCTTTTGATGAAGCTAATATTTCAACTGTACCTAATTTTTTTGCTTCTTTAATTGCAGCAGAACTCCAAGCGCCTGTATCTAAATATCCAGCTTTTCCACCAACTTTTAATAAGTTATAAGGAGTCATTAAAAATTCTAAACTTGCACCACCTTGTAAGAAAAGCACAGAATAACCTTCAGGTAAGTTTAGTAATTCTTTTACAAGACTACAAGCATTTTCCATTACAGCCACAAAATCTTTACTTCTGTGTGAAACCTCTATTAATGATAAATTTGAATTATTGAAATTTAGTACTGCATCTGCAGCTTTTTGTATCACTTCCTGTGGCAAGATAGATGGTCCTGCACTAAAATTATGTTTTTTCATTTTAATAGTTTATACATTTAGTGGTGCAAATTTCGTAAAAAAAAGAAGAAGTATACTCATTTTTTTTGTAAAAAAAACGTCATAATTTTAATAAAAATGCAACAGAATCTACGTTATCGGCATAATTCCATAATTTAGGATGTTGGGTATGACCAAATTTTACGAAATCTACAACGTTTTCGTTACTTACAATACATTGAATTTGTTCTTTGTCCGTTTCTAGTTTTTTATGCAATTCATCAATAGAATCGTAGTATTCGTAAAATAGAGTTGCAATTGGAGAAGCATAACTTTTATCTTCCTTCAACATTACAAATCCGTTTTCTAATACATGAAACAAACTCATTATATAAACAGCCTTATTGTAATCGTAGTTATTTTCGTACTTTTTATAATTTATAATAGTATTGAATTTGTACAAGGCGTTAAAAAGTAAATCAAAATTATAATTCTTTGGAACAAACAATTTTGAAACGCTTCTGCAGCCCAATCCAAAATATTGAAAAATATCTTCACCCAATAATTCTAGCTCTTCTTTGGTTTCTTTTCCAGTTAAAATAGCTACTGAATTTCTGTTCTGGCGAATTATAGAAGGATATTTCCCAAAATAATGCTCAAAATAACGTGCAGTATTATTACTTCCAGTAGCAATAACAGCATCAAAATTTGTTAATGCTTGTTCTGTAAAAGTTATTTTTTCTTTAAAAGCTGTATTTGTATGTTCTAAAAATTTTGCAATTAAGGGTAAAAAATGTTTATCGTTTGATGATTGTTTAACTAAAGCATTGTTTCCTGAAATTAAAACCGATAAAAAATCATGAAAACCAACCAACGGAATATTACCAGCCATAATTATGGCAATTGTTTTTGGTTTAGAATCTTCATTAAAATGATACATAGAAGTCCATTTTTCTAAATTTTCTTTACTTAAAGCTTTACTCCAGCTTTCAAAAGCTTTTAAAACATTGTCTTTTGTAAACCAACCATTAAATTCTTGCGCTCTATTAATTTGCATTTTAAAAGCATCAAAAAAAAGAGTATTCATTTCAGAATTATCACATTTTTCAATTTTTGAAGTTGAAAATTGCTGAAAAAAAATGCCTAGTTTGTGAAATGCATCTATTCGTTGTGTTAAATTCATTGAAATAAATTTTTTGATTTAAAATTTTATATTTGCAGCAAAATTAATCTAATTACGTAGTATGGCAATAAAAATAACCGACGAATGTATAAATTGTGGGGCTTGTGAACCAGAATGTCCTAATAATGCAATTTATGAAGCTTCTGAAGAATGGCGTTATGCCGATGGAACAACACTAGAAGGAACTGTAGTTTTACCAAACGGAAATAAAATAAATGCAGATGAAAATCAAGAACCAATAAATGACGAGTATTATTTTATTGTTACAGATAAATGTACCGAATGTAAAGGTTTTCATAATGAGCCACAATGTGCTGCCGTTTGCCCAGTAGATTGTTGTGTTCCTGATGAAGATAATGAAGAAACAGAAGAACAATTATTAGCAAAACAAGTTTTTTTACATAAGGACGCTTAGTTTTAAAAGTTTAAACAGAAAAGGCAAAATATAAATTACTGAAGATTGAAAGTTTACTTGTATGTATGGTATAAATACAGAATTAATTTCAATCCAAAAAAATCATAATTCATAATTTATAATTCGTAATTAAAAGAGTATCTTTGCACCGCAAAAAAATAAAATCATGAAAGCAGGAATTGTAGGATTACCAAACGTTGGAAAATCAACTTTATTTAATTGTTTATCAAACGCAAAAGCGCAAAGTGCAAACTTTCCTTTTTGTACAATAGAACCAAATATTGGTGTTGTAAACGTGCCAGATAAAAGATTGGTAAAACTAGAAGAATTGGTAAAACCAGAAAGAGTTTTACCTGCAACAGTTGATATTGTAGATATTGCTGGATTGGTAAAAGGAGCTAGTAAAGGTGAAGGTTTAGGAAATCAGTTTTTAGGAAATATTAGAGAAACGGATGCTATTATACATGTTTTACGTTGTTTTGATAATGATAATATTGTACACGTAGATGCATCTGTAAATCCGGTTAGAGACAAAGAAACAATTGATATAGAATTGCAGTTAAAAGATTTAGAATCTTTAGATAAAAAATTAGAAAAAGTTAGAAAAACTGCCAGAACAGGTAATAAAGATGCTCAAAAAGAATTAGAAGTTTTAGAAAAACTTAAAAAAGGTTTAGAAGCTGCGGTTTCTGTTAGAGCTATTGAATTATCGGAAAAAGAAAGAGAAGAATATGTAACACCGTTACAATTTATTACAGATAAGCCAGTATTATATGTTTGTAATGTTGATGAAAAATCAGCAGTTAACGGAAATGCATATGTAGATGCTGTTAAAGAGGCTGTAAAAAACGAAAATGCAGAAGTAATTGTATTAGCAGTTGGAACAGAAGCAGATATTACTGAATTAGAATCTTTTGAAGAGCGCCAGTTATTTTTAGAAGATTTAGGTTTACACGAAGCAGGTTCAGCGGTTTTAATTAGAGCTGCGTATAAATTATTAAACTTACAAACCTATTTTACAGCAGGTGTAAAAGAAGTTAGAGCTTGGACTATTAACATTGGAGATACTGCGCCACAAGCTGCAGGTGTAATTCATTCCGATTTTGAAAAAGGATTTATTAGAGCCGAAGTTATTGCTTACGATGATTATGTGAAATTTGGAAGTGAAGCAAAAGTTAAAGAAGCTGGAAAAATGAGAGTAGAAGGGAAAGAATATATTGTAAAAGATGGAGATGTAATGCATTTCCGTTTTAATGTATAATTTAAAAATTTCCATCAAAAATAAAAGAAGGTCTGTTAATAAAAATTTTAGCAGACTTTTTTTTATTTTCGTAGGTAAAATAGTACTTTAGCAACTCTTCAAGAACCTTACAAATATAAATGACAGAACAAACATCGTATACCGAGGATAATATTCGCTCATTAGACTGGAAAGAACATATTAGAATGCGTCCGGGGATGTATATCGGTAAATTAGGTGATGGATCATCGCCTGATGACGGTATTTACATTCTTATAAAAGAAGTGTTAGACAACTCTATTGATGAGTATGTAATGGGTGCTGGAAAAACTATTGAAGTATCTGTAAAAGACGAAACAGTTTCCGTACGAGATTATGGTCGTGGAATTCCCTTAGGAAAAGTAGTTGATGTGGTTTCTAAAATGAACACAGGAGGAAAATACGATTCTAAAGCCTTTAAAAAATCTGTTGGATTAAATGGGGTAGGAACTAAAGCTGTAAATGCGCTTTCATCGTATTTTAAAGTACAATCTTATAGAGATAATCAAACTGTTTTTGCTGAATTTGAGCAAGGAAATATTATACTTGAAGAAAAACCTCAGGAAAGTTCGCAACGTAAAGGAACTAAAGTAACGTTTGTTCCAGATAAAACCATTTTTGCCAAGTTTAAATTTAGAAATGAATACATTATTAAAATGATTAAAAACTATGTGTACTTAAACACAGGTTTAACAATTATTTTTAATGGCGAAAAATATTATTCAGAAAATGGTTTAAGAGATTTATTAGATGAAAATATAGACGATGAATCTAAATTATTCCCAATTATTCATTTAAAAGGCGATGATATTGAGGTTGCAATTACATATAGCAAAGCACAATACAGTGAAGAATATCATTCATTTGTAAACGGTCAGCATACAACACAAGGAGGAACGCATCAAAATGCATTTAGAGAAGCTGTAGTAAAAACTGTACGTGAATTTTTTGGTAAAAACTACGATTCTGCCGATGTTAGAAAATCCATTGTTTCTGCAGTTAGTGTAAAAGTAATGGAACCTATTTTTGAAAGTCAAACCAAAACAAAATTAGGTTCTACAGAAATGGGTGATGGTTTACCAACTGTTAGAACATATATTACAGATTTTGTGAAAACAAATTTGGATAATTATTTACATAAAAATCCAGATGTTGCAGATAAAATTCAGAAAAAAATATTACAAGCAGAACGCGAACGTAATGAATTATCTGGAATTAGAAAATTAGCACGAGACAGAGCTAAAAAAGCAAGTTTACACAACAAAAAATTACGCGATTGTAGAACTCATTTTAACGATTTAAAAAAGGAAGACCGTTTAGAAAGCACATTATTTATTACCGAGGGAGATTCGGCAAGTGGATCTATAACAAAATCTAGGAACGTAAATACACAAGCAGTTTTTAGTTTACGTGGTAAACCGTTAAATTCATACGGAATGAGTAAAAAAATTGTGTATGAAAACGAAGAATTTAACTTATTACAAGCAGCTTTAAATATTGAAGATGGTTTAGATGAATTACGTTATAATAACATAGTAATTGCAACTGATGCCGATGTAGATGGAATGCATATTAGGTTGTTATTAATAACCTTCTTTTTACAGTTTTTTCCAGAATTAATTAAGGAAGGACATTTGTATATTTTAGACACACCTTTATTTAGAGTTAGAGATAAAAAACAAACTTTTTATTGTTATTCTCCGGAAGAAAAACAAGATGCCATAAACAAATTAAAAGGAAAGCCCGAAATAACACGTTTTAAAGGACTTGGGGAAATTTCACCTGATGAATTTGTACATTTTATAGGTAAAGATATTCGGTTAGATCCTGTAATGCTTGACAAAGAAATGTCAATTGAAAAAATGCTAGAATTTTATATGGGTAAAAATACTCCAGACAGGCAAAAGTTTATTATCAGAAATTTAAAAGTTGAATTAGATATAGTAGAAGAAGCATAATATGCAAGAAGAAAACAACCAACCAATTGGCGAAGAATTTGGAAACCAAGAAACCATTACCAAAGTTACTGGAATGTACAAGGATTGGTTTTTGGATTATGCATCGTATGTAATTTTAGAACGTGCAGTTCCTGGTATTAAAGATGGTTTTAAACCAGTACAACGTAGAATTTTACATTCTATGAAAGATTTAGATGACGGTCGTTATAATAAAGTTGCCAATATTGTTGGGCATACTATGCAATATCACCCACACGGAGACGCTTCAATTGCCGATGCAATGGTACAAATTGGTCAGAAAGAATTGCTGATTGATATGCAGGGAAACTGGGGGAATATTTTAACCGGAGATAGTGCTGCAGCTTCCAGATATATTGAAGCACGTTTATCTAAATTTGCTTTAGATGTTGTTTTTAATCCAAAAACTACCGAGTGGCAATCTTCTTATGATGGTAGAAGAAAAGAACCCATAGATTTACCCGTAAAATTTCCAATGTTACTTGCTCAAGGCGCTGAAGGAATTGCGGTAGGTTTATCAACAAAAATATTACCACACAATTTTAATGAATTAATAGATGCTTCTATTAAGCATTTAAAAGGTAAAAGTTTTACCATTATTCCAGATTTTTTAACAGGAGGAATTGCAGATGTTTCTAATTATAATGATGGAAAAAGAGGCGGAAAAGTACGTGTTCGTGCTAAAATAGCATCGTTAGATAAAAAAACACTGGTAATCAATGAAATACCATTTGGAACTACAACTTCTAGTTTAATAGATTCTATTTTAAAAGCAAACGATAAAGGCACCATTAAAATTAAACAAATTGAAGATAATACAGCGGCAAATGTAGAAATATTGGTGCATCTTCCACCAGGAATTTCACCAGATAAAACAATAGATGCGTTGTACGCTTTTACCAATTGCGAGAATTCAATTTCTCCGTTATGTTGTGTTATTGATGATAATAAACCAGTATTTATTGGTGTTTCTGAAGTTTTAAGACGTAGTACAGATCATACCGTTGAATTGCTAAAATTAGAACTCGAAATTCAGTTAAACGAGTTGGAAGAACAATGGCATTTTGCTTCTTTAGAGCGTATTTTTATTGAAAATAGAATTTATCGTGATATTGAGGAACAAGAAACTTGGGATGGTGTAATAAAAGCTATTGATGAAGGATTAAAACCGCACATAAAACATTTAAAACGTGCAATTACTGAGGAAGACATAGTTAGATTAACGGAAATACGAATTAAAAAAATATCAAAATTTGATATTGATAAAGCCAAACAATTTATTGAAAGTTTAGAAGATAAAATTGCAGAGGTAAAACATCATTTAGAAAATTTAATTGACTTTGCTATTGATTATTTTAAAAATCTAAAAGAAAAATACGGTAAAGGAAAAGAACGATTAACTGAAATTCGTTTATTTGATGATATTGTTGCTACAAAAGTAGTAATGCGTAACACAAAACTGTATGTAAATAGAGAAGAAGGTTTTGTTGGAACATCATTAAAAAAAGATGAATATGTAGATGATTGTGCTGATATTGATGATATTATAGTTTTTAGAAGTGATGGAGTAATGATGATTACCAAAGTAGATTCTAAAACCTTTGTTGGAAAAGATATTATTCACGTTGCGGTATTTAAAAAGAATGATAAACGTACGGTGTATAATATGATTTATCGTGATGGAAAAACGGGTCCGAGTTATATGAAACGTTTTAATGTTACTGGAGTAACACGTGATAAAGAGTACGATTTAACTGCAGGAACAAAAGGATCATCAGTGTTGTATTTTACTGCAAATCCTAATGGTGAAGCAGAAATAATTTCTATTATTTTAAGATCTGTAGGTTCCATAAAAAAATTGCGTTGGGATATAGATTTTTCTGATTTAGCTATAAAAGGAAGAAGTTCAAAAGGGAACAGAGTTACCAAATATGGAATTAAACGTATAGAATTAAAAAGCGAAGGAGTATCAACTTTAAAACCGCGTAAAATTTGGTTTGATGATACTGTTCAGCGTTTAAATGTAGATGATAGAGGCGAGTTGTTAGGAGAGTTTAAAGCAGAAGATAGGTTACTGATAATCAATCAAAAAGGAATTGTAAAAACTATTAAGCCTGAACTAACTACGCATTTTGATAGTGATATGATTGTGTTGGAAAAATGGATTCCGGAAAAACCAATTTCGGCAATTCATTATGATGGTGAAAAGGAAAAGTATTTTATTAAACGCTTTATGGTGGATAACCCAAATAAAGAGGAATTAATAATTTCAGAACATCCAAAATCACAATTAGAGATTATTTCAACTGATTATCGTCCAATGGCAGAAATTATTTTCTCTAAAAGATCTATTGAAAATATTACGGTAAATTTAGAAGAATTTATAGCTGTAAAAGGAATTAAAGCTGTTGGAAATCAATTAACTGCAGATAAAATTAAACAAATTAATTTGTTAGATCCTTTACCGTATGAAGCGGAAGAACTAGATGATGTAGAAGTAAATGACGAAGAAGTTTTTGATGCGGATGATAACGAAGATATTACTTTTGAATTAGATGGTGAAATTGAAGATGATAAAGAAGATGATAAAGAAGATGATAAGGATGATAAAGGCCAAACAAAACTGTTTTAGCTTTTGGTGAATCTATAAAAAACAATAAAAAAAGACTGCAATTGTGTGCAGTCTTTTTTTTTATTGTTTAGTGAAATAATTCACAAAATTATTTATAACTTTTACTCACAAACGGAGTTTCTTTAAAGCCTGTAATTTGATTAATTAAAATAGTAGCAGTAAAAAAATAGTTGCATAAAACATTTGCGAATTTTGGTAAAATTTCAGCCACTTCTTTTTGTTCTTTATTATGGATTAACACCATTAATCGGATTGCTTGTTTAGACATTGACGAGCATTTATTTAAAATGCCAACTGGAGAAATACCACCAGGTAATACAAATCCGTTAATGCTATCTTTTGTAATTTCTTTTATTTGTTGATAATAATTTAGTAGTTGCAAATGATCTTCATTAGAAATTGCCAAATTTCCTCTAATAGATCCATTTAAATGATAACACATTGGAAGAATCCAATTTAGTTGTAATTCAAGATTTTTTAAATTTTTGTTATCAGGATAATTTTTAATTAGTAATTGTAAATCATTAATAGCCCAACCAACCATTCTTGTTAAATCGTCTGTTAAAATTTCATAATCACAAAGCAATGATTCTTCATAAATATAAGGGTAGCATAATTCATCAAGCGTTGATTTTGGATGTAATTTTTTCATTTTTAATTTAATTTCTTGTAAAACGTAAATTCATAATCTTTTAACAATTCAGGGTGCGCAATTTTAATTAAATCTTTTAGTACAAAATCTGGTCTAACTGGTGATAATTCGAAATAAATTATACCATCAGTCGCGCCTTTTGTTTTCATATATGAATACACTTCTTTATTTTCAAAAGCTTTAAATTGGGTGTAAATTGCATTGGTTTCAGCTAATTCATCTAAAGATTCATGAAAGCTTGGTGATATCCAAATAGATGCGTTTTTTCCTTTTTCAAAAACACTTTCAATATTAAGTGCTAAACTTCCTTTTCCTTCAGAATTATTCCACAAATAATCTACATTTGCATCTCTTAAAAAAGTAGCTTCAAAACTATCTCCTGCAGGCAAATACCAAACATCTTTAAATAATCCACCAGCCAATAAAGTTGGTTTGTTTTTAGATTTTTTAGCTATTTCTGATGCTTCTAAATAATTTTTTTCAATAGATTTAAAAATACTATCAGCTTCTTTTTCCATATCAAAAAGAATACCGTAAAATTTTATCCATTCTGCTCTTCCTAGAGGTGTTTCTTCTAACCAATCTCCATTTAAAATAACCGGAATTCCAATTTGTTCAATAGTATTAAACATTTTATTGTTACTTGTTAATGAAAATCCTATAACAACATCAGGTTTTAAATCGACCAATGTTTCTGTATTAATATTTTCAGGATGTCCTAATTCCTTTAATTTATTGTCATCAATCAATTTTCTTGTTTTTACTGAAGATATAAAATTGGTGTTAGGGAATCCTACAATTTTTTCTTCTGCGTTTAGTAATTCTAGAAAAGGAACATGTGTTGTACTTGTTAAAACAATAGAATTTATTGGTATTTGAATTTCTTTGGTTGAATTTGATTGCTTCTTTTTAGTTAAATTATATTCAATAATTTCAGTTGAATTTGGATAGGGAGCTTTAATTAGTAATTTAAAATTTTCTCCGTTTTTAATAATATCAAAACCTTTAGCGTATTTAATTGTAGATGATGTTTCTATAGTTTTATTTTTTGCTTTTTCATTTTTACATGAAAGCAATAATATTGATAATATTAGTAGTAAAAATTTAGAATATTTTAATTTCATAATTAGATATTAGAGTGTAGTAAAGGTATTATTTTGTTTTAATATTTTAAAAACCTGGCCATATTCAATAGTTATATTATACGATTCTTCTATTGAAATTTGCTGTACATAACTTAAAATAGATCTGATTACTCCTGCATGACAAACAATGATAACTTTTGAATGGTTTAAATTTACAATTTCATTAAAAACAGTAATATTTCTTTCAAATAATTGCAAACAAGATTCTCCGTTTGGAACCTGAACATTTACATAATCATTCATCCAAAAATCAAGGTCAGCTCTATTTATATCGTCCCATTTTATTAATTCCCAATCGCCAAAATTAATTTCTTTTAATCTTTCATCTAAAGTGACTTGAGGATTGATTTTATGGGCTAATTTTTTACATCTAATTAACGGACTTGAATATACTTTAGCACCTTTTACACTGTTTAAATTTGTAATAACCTTATTTGCTTCGTGTTCAAAAGTTTCGGATATATCTAGGTCGGTTTGTCCGTAGCAAATTCCTTTTTCAATATTAGGAGTTGTATGTCTAACTAAATAAATTTCCATAAAATAAGTAAGCTTAAATAAAATACAACTTCAGTTACTTGCTGTGTTGCACCAGCGCAATCTCCGGTTTGTCCGCCAATCCATTTTTTAAAAAAACGACCCAATAATAACATTGCTATAAAAGGCGGTAATAAACATAAAAATACCCAGTACGAATTATAAAAAAATAGCGGAATTATGCCTATTACTCCGTTGTACATAACCACTGAAAAATTTTGTGCGTGTCCCATTGGTTTAGATTTGCTAGAAATATCGTCTCGTACATATGGATATAAGTAAAGTAGGAAAGAAGTAATAAACCTACTAATACTATGTCCGGCAATTAATGTAACAAGTATTTGATTTGGTTGGTAGCTTAAAGCTGTATATTTAAAAACTAACATTCCAACTAAACCAATAGTTCCATAGGTTCCTAGTCTAGAATCTTTCATAATGGTTAGAATTTTATCCTTTGTCCAACCACCTCCAAAACCGTCGCAAACATCAGCAAAACCATCTTCATGAAAAGCACCAGTTAACCAAATAGTAAAAACCATACTAAAAAGTAAAGCTAACGATAACGGAAAAATATACGAAAAACCCCAAAAGATTAAAGCGGAAAATCCACCAACAATTATTCCAACTAAAGAAAAATAACGAGTACTTTTATTAAGTATTTCAGGAGAATGATCTATCCATTTTGGACAAGGGATTCTTGTAAAAAACATAATAGCTGTAAAAAAAATATCGAGCTCTTTTTTCATACTAAATTATTCTGCTGGGTTAACTACACCAGCACTTTCAAAACTAGCCATTTGGTTTATCATTATTTCTGCCGATTGGATTATTGGATATGCAATTGCAGCTCCGGTTCCTTCGCCTAAACGTAATGCTAAATGTAACACTGGAGTTGCGTTTAAAAATTCTAACATTTTAATATGTCCTTGCTCATTTGAAACGTGTGAAAACAAGCAATAATCTAAAACGTTTTTATTAATTTGTTGAGCAATTAATAGGGCAGAAGTAGCAATAAAACCATCAATTAATACTACCATTTTAAGTTCTGCAGCTTTTAACATAGCTCCGGCCATCATTGCAATTTCAAAACCACCAAAATTTTGCATATTTACCCAAGGGTTTTCACTAATACCGTGAGTTTTTTGAGCATTTGATAATACATTTATTTTATTTTGTAAAGCTTCATCGGTTAAACCTGCACCTCTTCCAATACAATTTTCAATTGGAATTTTTGTAACGCAACTCATTAATAATGAAGATGATGATGTGTTTCCTATACCCATTTCACCAAACGAAATAACATTACAGCCTGTATTGAATTTTTGGGTAATAATTTCACCAGAAGTTTCAAATGCCTTTTTACATTGCTCTTCTGTCATTGCTGGTTCTAGTGTATAATCTTTAGTTCCTTTCGCAATTTTAGCATTAATTAAATTAGGTATTTCATCATAATTAAAATCGAAATTTACACCTGCATCCACAACACTTAAATTAAAACCATGTTGTTTACAAAAAACATTTATTCCTGCACCGCCAGCCAAGAAATTAAAAACCATTTGAGGTGTAACTTCTTGCGGACAAGAACTTACAGGGTGATTGTTTACAATTCCGTGATCTCCAGCAAAAACAACCATAGTTGGTTTGGTTAATTTAGGAGATAAAGTTTCTTGTATTAAGCACAATTTTTGAGCAATAATTTCTAAGGTTCCTAAAGATCCAATTGGTTTTGTTAAATTATTAATTTTATGAGAAATTTTTGTAATAAATTCTTTGTTTGTTGGGGTAATGTTAAAAGTTTTCATAAGTTGTTTTTTATTTTAATATGAGTGGTAATCCTGAAACCATAAAAATGGCTTTATCAGATTTTTTTGCAATGTATTGATTAACCCAGCCTTGTAATTCAGTGAATTTTCTTGCCAAATGAGATTGTGCATGAACTCCCATACCTATTTCATTTGAAATTATTATAATTTCACTATTTATTTGGGCCAATTGGTCTATTTCATTTTTAGCAAATGCTAAAGATTTTTCAACATTATTATCAAAATCTATATATAAATTAGTAAGCCATAAGGTTACACAATCTATAACTATTACACTTTTATTAGGAATTACTTTTGCAATTTCTTTTTCTTCTTCAATAGTAGTCCAACGTTCATCTCTATCATTTTTATGTCTAACTACTCTTTTTTCAAAATCTTCATCCCAAATTCTTGCAGTAGCTAAATAAAAAGGTGTATTGCTCAGTTTTTCAGCTAGTTGCTGTGCGTAAAAACTTTTTCCAGAGCGCTCACCTCCAGTAATATAATGAATCATAATTGTAATAAATTTTTGCAAATGTACTATTTTACAAATTTAATAGTACTAATGAAAGTTTAATTAGTTATTTTTGCAGCCGAATTATGGTTTTTATGTTTATATCTATATTCATAAATGAAAAAGGGAAATTGGTTTAATTCCAATGCTGTACCCGCAACTGTAAACTTAGTCGAATTTTTTTCGATGGTTGTTATTAAGCTCTGAACCACTGTTCTTTAAGAATGGGAAGGTAAATAACAATACGTAAGCCAGGAGACCTGCCATAATTATATTAATTAAAACTTTCGGGAGAAAAGTGTATTAAATATGATGAAAATATTTTCTTTTTTAATTTTATTTTTAATTGGTTTTAGCAGTTATGCACAACTTGATAGCGTTCAGCATTTAAATGTTGTAAATATTAATAGCATTGTTTTAAAAAAGCATTCTAAAGGCTATAAAATTTTAAAATTATCAGATTCTTTAATTGTTAATAATACCGAATCATTTTCATCTTTATTAAGATATAATACACCAATTTACATAAAAGAATATGGTTCTGGAGGTACAAGTACTGCTAGTTTTAGAGGAACAAGCGCATCAAACACAGCGGTTGTTTGGAACGGTATTAATATAAATTCCATAAATAATGGTCAAACAGGATTTAATTCTTTAAACGTAAGTTTGTTTGATAATATTGATATTAGAAGTGGCGGTGGAAGTATAGAGTTTGGTTCTGGTGCTGTAGGCGGTACAATTCATTTAAATAATGATTTACATTTTGGTAAATATTTAAAAAATGAGCTTGTAGCTTCTATTGGTAGTTTTGATACGTATCATAATTTGTATAAATTTTCATTTGGAAGTAAAAAAACAGCTGTAAAATTTGGATTTTCATATAATGAATCGGAAAACGATTATAAATGGCTGGGTTACGATTTAAAAAATGAAAATGGAGCCTACCACAATACAGATTTTAGTTTTAATATTGCTCAAAAACTAAGCAATTTTACTAAAATTAGTTTTCATTCATCTAAATATACTGGATCTCGTGAGTTTTCAGGGGAATTGCCAAATCCTTCTGCTGCAAATGAAAAATATAAAGACCTTTCTTTTCAAAATTTAATTGATGTTAATTACAATAAAAATGCAACTTCACAAAGGTTAAAATTAGCTTATTTAACTCAAGAATATCAATATTTTGCTAATAAAAACGCTTCAAGTTATTCGTATGGAAAATCAAAAAGATATTTAATAAATTACGATTTTAGTTATAAAATTACGTCAAATTCAAGCATAGAATCTTTTACCGAATATGAATCTACTTTTGGTGAAACAGATCAAATGTTAGAGAAAAACAGAAGACAATTTTCACAGTCATTTATTTTTAATCAACAAGTAAATACATTAGGTTCTTTTAACGCAAAATTGCGTAAAGATTTTAATTCTGATTATACAATGCCTGTTGTTTTTGCACTTGGAGCTGAATTAAATACTACTAAAAATACTTTTGTTAGAGTAAATGGATCTAGAAATTACAGAGTGCCAAGTTATAATGATTTGTATTGGCCAGCTTTAGGGAATGAAGATTTAATTCCAGAATCTTCGTACCAAGCAGAAATAGGAGTAGGATATAAAACTAAGAATTTACAAGTTGATGCTGGGGGATTTTTTATTGATACAAAAGATAAAATTGTTTGGACTCCTGGAGGTGATCCAGACAGACCTGGAGTTTGGGTGCCTATAAATTTTGATAAAGTTTTAAATAAAGGTTTAGAACTAACAGTAATATATAAGATTAATTTAAATAAGCATTATTTTAACTTAAACGCTAATTATAGTTATACTATATCTAAAGATAAAATAACAAAAGAGTTATTGCCATATATACCAAAACATCTTTTTAATTCAAATTTGGGTTATTCATTTAAAAAAATCAATATTTTTTATCAGCAATTATATACTGGTAAAGTGTTTACAACCACAGATAATTCTGAAAATTATACTGTACCTGCTTTTTCAATTGGAAATTTAGGAGGTAGTTATAGTCTTTTAAAAACTACAAACTCAACATTAGACTTGGGTTTAAAAATAAATAATTTATTTAATAAAGCTTACCAAGTGTTACCTGGCAGACCAATGCCAAATAGAAATATAAACTTTAATATAAACTATAAATTTTAAATTATGAAAATTAGTAAACTGTTGTTTAGCACTTTGTTGCTAAGCGTTTTATTTATATCATGTGATGATGATAATGATGATGAAAAAACTGAAGGAGCCTATGATAATGGTATTCTTATTTCTGGAGAAGGTGGATCAACTGGTTCTGTTTATTATGTGTCTAACGATTTTAGTATTACAGAAAGTTTAATTTATAAAAACGTAAATAACGAAGATTTAGGAAAATACTTACAATCAATTGCTTTTGATGATGATAACGCCTATTTAATTGTTGATAATCAAAATACTATTACAGTAGTGGATAGATATACATTTGAAAAAATTGGAACTATTACTACAGGTTTAAAAAAACCTAGATATATGGCTATTGTTGGAGATAAAGGTTATGTAACAAACTGGGCAGAAGGTTCTTGGGGAGCAGATGTAGACGATGACTATATTGCTGTTGTAGATTTAAACACTTTTGAAGTTACAAGTACAATCTCTCTTTCTATTGGTGTTGAAAGAATTATTGCAAATAATGGAAAATTATATGTTTCTCATAAAGGAGGAAACGATACAAATAATATTATTTCTGTAATAGATATTTCTACAGAAGCAATTACAGAAATTACTGTAAATGATAATCCAGATGAAATATTTTTTGATAACTCTGGAGATTTAATTGTTTTGTGTGAGGGTAAAACTACATACGATCCAACAACTTGGGCAATAACAGAGCAAACATTAGCATCTATAACAACCATAAATACTTCAACAAATACTGTAGCATCAAAATTAGAATTTCCATCTGGAACTCAGCCAAGTTTGTTAGATATAGATGCAAGTGGAAACCTATATTATAGTGTATACAACAATATTTATAAAGTTGAAGAAAATGCAACAGTATTACCAACAAGTGTTTATTTTCAAACAACTGCAGGTTCTCATTATGGGTTAGCAATTAAAGATAATAATTTATATGTAGTTGACGCTGGGGATTTTGCAAGTGAAGGCGATTTATTAATTTACGATTTAACTACACAATCTAAAATACAATCATTTAAAGCACCAATTGCAGCTTCAAAGATATATTTTAACTAGTGGAATTTTACTATGAAAAAGATACAAAAAGCCACTTTAAAGTGGCTTTTTGTATTTATATAAAATCTCTAACTTCTTCTTTAATAAATGATAATGCTGCGGTAGAAGGAGAGGAACTACTTAAAACACTTTTTAAAATTCCTTCACGTAATTGCTGTGCATTTGTAATAGCAGTATCTTCAGCAGTTTTTTTAATTAATTGAACAGTAGCATTTTTTGATGCAACAATTACACTCCAACATTGTTCCGAAATATATATTTGTTGTGCTAAATTATGCTCAAATTCTTGCTCTATGGTATTAATTAAACTATGCATATATGCATTTTTATCATTATTTACCGAATTTATACGTATTAATAAATTAGATGGATTTATACGTTCTAAAAACAAAGTCATTCGTTCGTATGCCTGTAATTTAATAGGTAAAACCTGTTTTCTATTAGCTTTTACCATAGAAAGTTTTATTTTATTTTCTTCATTTTTAGTATGATTTAAAAAAAAATAATAGGCAACTGCTCCGGTAATTATAGCAGGAATTGTAAAACTTAATAATTGTAAAATTTGATCCAATTTTATAAAATTTAATGAATTTCAAATTTATTGTTTTTTGAACTAAAAATTATAAAATATTATCATAAAATTAATTAGGAGCTTTATAACTTTCTTCAAGTTATTGATTTTAATTAGTTTATTACTAAAGTTCAATATTGATGTAACAAATGTTACAACGTGTGTATGATTTACTGATAATTGTCAGTATATTTCGAAGTTAAACATTCTAATTTTGTTAGAAACGAAACAATGTAAGTGCTTACATAAGAGTACGTAACAATTGTAGCAAAATCAAACAAACTAAATTTATATTATGAAAAAATTTTTACAATTAGCAATCGTCTTATTTACAAGTGCAGCTTTTTCTCAAGCTGGACATATTATGCAAGGTGTTGGATCTGTTAATATGTCAATGGGTGGAGCATCAACCGCACAACCTATTGATATTAGTGGTGCTTTACAATGGAACCCAGCTACTATTTCAACATTTAATAGCAAAATTTTAAACTTTGATATTGGAGCCTTTTTCTCATCGCCAGAATTAAGTTCAAGCTTACCAGCAGGAATGTTAGGTACAGGAATGCCTGCGGTATCTGGTATAACTAAAGATGATAGAGGTGTATCACCAATGCCAGCTGCAGCAATGGTTTGGGGAAAAGAAGATAGCAAACACACTTTTGGAGTTTCAGCATTTGGTATTAGTGGTTTTGGAGTTACTTTTCCAGAAGAAGAAAATAACCCTTTAGCAGGTACAAGTTTTGATCCTACAGCTAATTCTAATGCTATAAACTATCCACAACAAGCAACCGGTTTTGGACTTGTTGAATCTGATTATATGCTTTTACAAGTTGGTGCAGCTTGGGCTTATGAAATTACTAGTAATTTTTCTATTGGTATTCAACCAACAGTAAACTATGCATCTTTAGAGTTAGCACCAAATCCATTATCATCTCCAAGTTCAACATTAGGTTATCCGGTAAGTAATAAAGCTACTGCTTTTGGATATGGAGCGCAATTTGGTTTATTTTATAACTCAGATGGTGGAATAAAAATAGGAGCATCTTACAAAACAGCACAAAAATTTAGCGATTTCGAATTTAGCAATACGTATTTAGATGGTTCTGAAGCTGCAGATGTAGCTTTTAATATGGATTATCCAGCAATTTTATCATTTGGTTTAGGTTATTCAACAGATAATTTTGATTTTGCAGTAGATTTAAGACAAGTTGATTACGAAAATACAGCTGGATTTGAGGAAAAAGGATGGAATGCAACAGGTTCTGTTAAAGGTTTTGGATGGAAAAATGTAAATATTCTTTCTGCAGGTATCCAATATAAAGGAATTGAAAAATTACCTTTAAGAGTTGGTTATACATACAGTAGTAACCCAATTGATGATGAATTAGCATTCTTCTCAATTCCTGCAACTGCTATTATAAAAAATGCTTTCCAATTTGGATTTGGTTACCACTTTAATGATAATTTTACTTTAAACGGAGTTTATCACCACGGTGCTAGTGATGGAAAAACAGAAGGAAATATGTTAAGTCCATATGCTATAACAGCTTCTAATCCTTACGGTGCAATTGATGGAACAAAAGTAGGATATGAAATGACAACTGATATGGTTATGTTAGGAATCTCTTATACCTTCACTAAAAAATAAATAATATAAATATTTTAAAAAGCGACTTCAATTTTGAAGTCGCTTTTTTTTTGCAAATAATTGATTATTCTCAATTTTCTTGTTTATTTGTATTCTTAAAATAAAAGAATGCTAAATAAATTAATTTCTAAACATATTTTTATAATTGCATTAGCATTATTTCTGTTTTCAGCCTTTTTAGGCTTGTTAATTAGATGGAATTTTGTTTATCCATCACATTTAATTTCATATAAAAACCTGGTTCAAGGGCATTCTCATGTTGCCTTTTTAGGATGGGGTTATTTAGCTACTATTGGTGCAGTTTTAATGTTATTTATTCCTAAAAAAAACAGAAATAACGTAGCTTTTAAAACAACTCTTTTTATTAATATAGTGTGTGTTTTTTTAATGTTATTTAGCTTCCCTTTAACAGGTTACAAAGCATTTTCTATAATTCTATTATCAATTTTTGGAATTTCATCATATGTTCTGTCTTTCAAAGTGTTAAAACATATTAAAGGAAGTGATACTTCAGTAAAATTAATTCGGTTTAGTATTTATTATTATCTACTTTCAAGTATTGCAACTTGGTTTTTAGTTTTTGTAATAATTAAGTTTGGAAAATCAGATTTATACTATAATACTATTTATTTTTATTTGCATTTTTTGTACAATGGTTTTTTTGTTTTTTCTTTATTTGGGTCACTTTTTAAAGTTTTTGAAAACCAACAAATAGTAGTTTCAGAAAAATACAAAAGGCTATTTTTCATCTATTTAAATATTGCGTGTATTCCAGCCTATTCTCTATCGGTTTTATGGAGTAATGTAAGTCCATTTTTTTATGTTGTAGGTTTTTCAGCAGCAATTTTACAGTTAATATCTTTACTGTTTTTATTTAAAATTTTTCATCAAATAAAATCACAATTAAAATGGACTAAGCTTTCTAAAGTTTTATTAATTTTTTTAATTGTAGCATATAGTTTAAAAATTATAAGTCAGGTTATATCGGCTTTCCCTTATATTGTAGAAAAGAGTTTAGCTTTAAAACCTTTTTTTATTATAGGATATTTGCATTTGTTTACATTAGCATTTATGAGCACTCTTTTGATGTTGATTATGAGTGAATTAGGAAAAATAGTATTAAACACAATTTTATCAAAAATAGGAATCCTCATTTTTTTAATTGGTATTTTACTTACTGAAATATTACTTTTTGGTCAAGGATTTTTAATTTTGTGGCAATTAAAACCAATTTCAAATTATACAATTTTGCTATTAATTAGTAGTTGTTTTTTGTTTTTTGGAATATTTTTAGTACTTATTACCCAAGTTTTTAATAATAAAAAGGTTTAATAATTTTATTGTCGATAACTTTTATTGCCAAACTTAATTTTGAATAGTACTTTTGAACTTTAAAGAATTCCTGTGAATAAATACATACAAGAACTTAACGAATCTCAAAAAGCGGCGGTTTTACACAAAGAAGGCCCAATGATTATTATTGCTGGGGCAGGCTCTGGAAAAACACGTGTTTTAACTTATAGAATAGCGTATTTAATGAATCAAAATATTGATCCTTTTAATATTTTAGCATTAACGTTTACCAATAAAGCTGCCCGAGAAATGAAAGAGAGAATTGCCAGTGTTGTTGGCTCTTCTGAAGCAAAAAATTTATGGATGGGAACCTTTCACTCGGTTTTTGCCCGTATTTTACGTTCAGAAGCAGATCATATTGGGTTTCCTCAAAATTTTACAATTTATGATACGCAAGATGCTGTAAGACTGCTTACTTCTATTATTAAAGAAATGGAATTGGACAAAGAAAAATACAAACCAAAACAAATTTTGGCACGTATTTCTTCGTTTAAAAATAGTTTAATTACCGTTAGAGCTTATTTTGGAAATCCCGATTTAATTGAAGCCGATAAAATGGCGCAACGTCCAAAAGTTGGTGAAATTTACCATCAATATGTAGAGCGTTGTTTTAGAGCTGGCGCAATGGATTTTGATGATTTATTATTAAGAACCAATGAGTTATTAACAAGATTTCCAGAGGTTTTAGCAAAATATCAGCACCGGTTTAAATATATTTTGGTAGATGAATACCAAGATACCAATCACTCCCAATATTTAATTGTAAAAGCATTGGCAGACAGATTTCAAAATATTTGTGTGGTAGGAGATGATTCGCAAAGTATTTATGCATTTAGAGGTGCAAATATTCAAAATATTTTAAATTTTCAGCGTGATTATGAGAACGTTCAAATATTTAAATTAGAACAAAACTATAGATCATCAAAAAACATTGTTCAAGCTGCAAATAGCGTAATTGAAAAAAATAAAACAAAATTAGATAAGGAAGTTTGGACAGAAAACGAAGAGGGCAATAAAGTTAAGGTAAAGCAAACAGTAAATGAGGTTTCAGAAGGAAGGTTTGTAGCCGATTCTATTTTTGATCATAAAATGAATGATCAATTAAAAAATTCTGATTTTGCAATTTTGTATAGAACAAATGCACAATCTAGAGCTTTAGAAGATGCCTTAAGAGAAAAAGATATTGATTACATAATTTACGGTGGAATTTCTTTTTACCAACGTAAAGAAATAAAAGATGTTGTTGCTTATTTGCGTATTTTAATAAACCCAAATGATGAAGAGGCTTTAAAGCGAATTATAAATTATCCGGCAAGAGGAATTGGAGCCACAACCATTGATAAATTAGCAGTTGCAGCCAATCATTATAAAAAATCAATATTTGAAATATTAGAAAATTTAGACCAAACCGATTTAAATTTTAATTCTGGTACTAGAACAAAGTTGCAAAATTTTGTTACAATGATTCATCATTTTCAAATTGAAGCGCAAACAAAAAATGCCTTTGAAGTAGCTGAATTTGTTATAAAACAAGTGCGTTTTATTAAAGATTTAGAGCAAGATGGAACACCAGAAGGTGTAAGTAAAGTAGAAAATGTTCAAGAAATATTGAATAAAGTAAAAAACTTTACAGAAGAACAAAAAGAAAAATCAGAAGATGATTCTTTAGCACACTTTTTAGAAACTGCAGCATTAGAAACAAGTAGTGATGTGGCTACAAAAGATGATAAACCTAGAGTTTCTTTAATGACTATTCACCTTGCAAAAGGCTTGGAGTTTCCGTATGTTTATATTGTTGGATTAGAAGAAAATTTATTTCCATCAGCAATGAGTATGACTACCAGAAGTGAACTGGAAGAAGAACGAAGATTATTTTACGTTGCACTTACCAGAGCAGAGAAACAAGCGTATTTATGTCACGCACAAATGCGATATCGTTGGGGTAAATTAGTAGATTGTGAGCCAAGTAGGTTTTTAGAAGAAATAGACGAAAAGTACATTGAAAACTTAACTACTTTAAGTCATAAACCAGTACAAAATAAATTTATAAATGAAGATATTTTTGGAAGTGTTCCACAAGATAGAATTCGTTTTAAAAAACCAGTACAAAGAACTCCGGTAAAGCCAACATCTGCACCTAAAATAGAGTTTCAGCCACCAAAAAACTTAAAGAAGGTGGTAAAAACAACCAAAGATCCTGTAAATTTATTCGATTCCAATGTTTCCGTTGGATCTATTGTTTCTCATACCAAATTTGGAAAAGGAGAAGTTATAAGTTTAGAAGGTTCAGGAGCAAATCAAAAGGCAGAAATTAGATTTGCATCTGTAGGAGTTAAAAAATTATTACTACAATTTGCCAAGCTTACCATAATTAGCTAAATAATTACATTGTAAAACCAATTTATATATTGTAATTTGCAATATTAAAATAAGAAGAATAGATATATGGAATTTGATTTAGAATATAATGCGGAAAGATCGCATTTAATTATCCCTGAATACGGAAGACACATGCAAAAATTAGTGGATCATTGTATTGCTTTAGAAGATGTTGAAGAGCGCAATAAAATGGCAAAAGCAATTGTTCATGTAATGGGAAATTTACAACCGCATTTAAGAGACGTACCCGATTTTAAGCATAAACTTTGGGATCAATTGTTTATAATGTCCGATTTTAAATTAGATGTAGAATCTCCTTATGAAAAACCGGAAAAAGAAGCACTACAAGCAAAACCAGAACGTTTAGCGTATCCAAATTACGATTCTAAATATCGTTTTTATGGTAATAATATTCAAACAATGATTGATACCGCGTTAACATGGGAAGAAGGTGAAGCGCGTACAGCATTGTATTTTGCAATAGCAAACCACATGAAAAAATGTTATTTAAATTGGAATAAAGATACCGTTGAAGATGAAGTTATTTTTAAACATTTAAAAGAACTTTCAAATGGTAAAATTGATTTAGATAAACGCAATGAAAATCTATCTGAAGTAAAAGATTTAATGCGAAAAAGAAAATCAAACACAAAAAGTAACCGTCAAAAAAAGAAATAGTAATTAAATTAATATATAATTAATGTCAACATTTGTAATCGAAGGAGGTCATAAATTAAGTGGAAGCATCACACCCCAAGGAGCAAAAAACGAAGCGCTTCAAGTTATTTGTAGCGTAATTCTAACACCAGAAAAAGTTACAATTAGTAATGTTCCTGACATTATAGATGTAAATAAACTAATTTTTATATTGGGTGAATTAGGTGTAAAAGTAAATAAATTAAATGCCGACACCTATGAGTTTCAAGCAGATGAAATAGATTTAGATTATTTAGAATCGGATAAATTTAAAAAGGATGGAAGTTCATTAAGAGGTTCCATTATGATTGTGGGTCCTTTATTAGCACGTTTTGGAAAAGGATATATTCCTCGTCCTGGAGGAGATAAAATTGGAAGAAGAAGATTAGACACGCATTTTGAAGGATTTATAAACTTAGGAGCTAAGTTTAGATATAATACCGATGAAAAATTTTACGGAGTTGAAGCGGAATATTTAACGGGAACAGATATGTTGCTAGAAGAAGCTTCAGTAACTGGAACAGCAAATATTGTAATGGCTGCCGTATTAGCAAGAGGAATTACAACAATTTATAATGCCGCTTGTGAACCATACCTTCAACAATTATGTACTATGTTAAATAGTATGGGTGCTAAAATTACTGGTGTAGGTTCTAATTTATTAAAAATTGAAGGTGTAAAAGAATTAGGAGGTTGTACTCATAGAATTTTACCAGATATGATTGAAATTGGTAGTTGGATTGGAATGGCAGCAATGACCAAATCATCCATCACCATAAAAAATGTAAGTTGGGAACATTTAGGATTAATTCCACGAGTTTTTCAAAAATTAGGAATTAAATTAGAAAGAAAAGGAGATGATATTTATATTCCTGCTCAAGAAAACTATGAAATTCAGAATTTTATTGATGGATCTATTTTAACAATTTCCGATGCCCCTTGGCCAGGTTTTACACCAGATTTATTAAGTATTATTTTGGTAGTTGCAACACAAGCAAAAGGAAGTGTATTAATACACCAAAAAATGTTTGAAAGTCGTTTGTTTTTTGTTGATAAATTAATAGATATGGGCGCAAAAGTAATTTTATGCGACCCACATAGAGCCACTGTAATTGGAATGAATCACGAGTCAAGTTTAAAAGCTACAACTATGAGTTCTCCCGATATTAGAGCCGGTATTTCTTTACTTATTGCAGCACTTTCTGCAACCGGGAAAAGCACCATTCATAATATTGAGCAAATAGATAGAGGTTATCAAAATATTGATGAAAGATTACGTGCAATTGGAGCTAAAATAACAAGAGTTGCAGCAAATTAAATTCTATTTATTTTAAATAATTCTATTTTAAAAATCAGAAAAATTAAAATTTAGTAAGTATCAAATGTCATATTGGCATAAAATCAATATTGGCAACACTTTTGAGTTACATTCTAAAGAAAAATTTTAAGCAATTAATATGAGCAAAAAGAAAGATACAAAGGCCGAAAAAGAAATTATTGAAAATGATGATATTCAGCCGGAAGTTCAAGAAATAAGCATTGAAGACCAACTTAAAAAAGAAGTTAGTCAGGAAAAAGATAAATTTTTAAGATTATTTGCGGAATTTGAAAATTATAAAAAAAGAACTTCAAAAGAGCGAATAGAGTTATTTAAAACTGCCAATGAGGAATTAATGACAGTTTTATTGCCAATTTTAGATGATTTTGACAGAGGTTTAGCAGAATTAAAAAAATCTAATCAAGAGGAAGCTCTTGTTGGAATGGAATTAATTAATAATAAACTTCGTAATTCATTATCTCAAAAAGGTTTAATTCCAATTGTAGCAAATGCAGGAGATGTTTTTGATGTTGAATTACACGAAGCAATTACACAAATACCTGCTCCATCAGAAGATTTAAAAGGTAAAATAATTGATGTAATTGAGCAAGGTTATAAATTAGGCGATAAAATAATAAGATATCCTAGAGTAGTAGTAGGACAATAATTTAACAAAATGAAGAGAGATTATTACGAAATATTGGGTATTGCTAAAAACGCTACTCCAACTGACATAAAGAAAGCTTATAGAAAAATGGCAATTAAATATCACCCAGATAAAAATCCAGGTGATAAAGAAGCTGAAGAAAAATTTAAAGAAGCTGCTGCAGCCTATGAGGTTTTAAGTGATGAAAATAAAAAAGCTCGTTACGATCAATATGGTCATGCGGCTTTTGAGAATGGCGGAGGAGGCCACGGAGGTTTCGGCGGAGGCGGAATGAATATGGATGACATCTTTAGTCAATTCGGCGATATATTTGGTGGTGCTTTTGGCGGAGGATTTGGCGGTGGTGGTTCTAGAGGAGGACGCGCCAGAGTTAAAGGTAGTAATTTACGTATAAGAGTAAAAATAACTCTAGAAGAAATTGCAAATGGTGTTGAAAAGAAAGTAAAAGTTAGAAGAAAAGTTTTAGCGGAAGGAGTTACTTTTAAATCATGTACTACTTGTAATGGATCTGGTCAGGTAATGCGTATTACCAATACTATTTTAGGAAGAATGCAAACAGCTTCTACATGTCCAACATGTCAGGGTGCTGGTGAAATTTTAGATAAAAGTTCTAAAAATGCAGATGCTCAAGGATTAGAATTTAAAGAAGAAACAGTTTCAATTAAAATCCCTGCTGGGGTTACAGAAGGTGTTCAGTTAAAAGTAAATGGTAAAGGAAATGCAGCACCAGGAAATAACTCTATTGATGGTGATTTAATTGTAGTTATTGAAGAGCAAGTTCATGATAGTTTAAAAAGAGAAGGCACTAATTTACATTTCGATTTATACATCAATTTTTCCGAAGCTGTTTTAGGAGCTAATAAAAATATAGATACGGTTACTGGAAAAGTGAAAATAAAAATTGAACCAGGAACACAGTCAGGTAAAATACTGAGGCTGAGAGGTAAAGGTTTACCAAGTATAGACCATTACGGAACTGGAGATTTATTGGTACATGTAAATGTATGGACTCCACAAAGTTTGAGTAAAGAGCAAAAGAAGTTTTTTGAGCAAATGGAAAATGACGAAAATTTTAAACCAAATCCATCAAAATTTGATAAATCATTTTTTGAAAAAGTAAAAGATATGTTTTCATAAAAAAAAGATTTTTTTTATTTTATTTTAATAAAAAATAAATTATATTTGAAGTGTTATCAGTGAAACATCTGGTAACACTTTTTCTTTTTCATAGCAATTTTCCCACTCAAACTTTGAGTGGGTTTTTTTATACATTTATTTGATGTATTTTTGCAGAAATTAAGTAGGTCGTCTTATCGCTTCAATTTATTGAAGAGGAAAGTCCGGACACCACAGAGTAGCATAGCGGATAACATCCGTCCGGCGTGAGTCGAGGACAAGTGCAACAGAAAGCAAGTACAGTTCGGCTGTAGTGAAACCAGGTAAACTCTATGCGGTGCAATGCCATGTATATTGAAATTTTAGAGTTGCTCGCTCTATTTCAAGGGGTAGGCAGATTGAGCTATAAAGTAATTTATAGTCTAGATAAATGATAAGAACTTTTTAAAAGTACAAAATTCGGCTTATAGATCTACTTAATTTTTTACCATATTCCTAATATTTACAACGTTTTCGTAGGTGGTTTTTATTTATAATAAAAAAAATCATATAGTAAATATTTATTTCTCTAAAAATGCTTTTCAACCTATTTCATTTCTAATAAAAGCAATCATTTTTTGTAACTTCGCTCGGTAAAAAACTAAACTAAAAAATAACATATCGCTCTTGAAATTATCAAAAGCTTTAAACACTAAATTTTCAACCATTATATGAATACTTACAAAGACTACCTTAAGCAAATTGAAGAAAGAAAAGGCCAAGGATTACATCCACAACCAATTGATGGTGCTGAATTGCTAAGCGAAATAATAAATCAAATAAAAGATATAAATAATCAATACAGAGAAGAATCTCTTAATTTCTTTATTTATAATGTATTACCTGGAACTACAAGTGCCGCTGGTGTAAAAGCTACTTTTTTAAAGGAAATTATTTTAGGCGAAGTAGTGGTTAAAGAAATTACACCGTCATTTGCTTTTGAGCTTTTATCACATATGAAAGGAGGACCTTCAGTTAAAGTATTGTTAGATTTAGCTTTAGGTACAGATAACATTATAGCAAAGCAAGCCGCAGACGTTTTAAAAACACAAGTATTTCTTTATGAGGCAGATACAGATCGTTTAAAAGAAGCTTTTGAGAATGGTAATAAAATAGCTAAAGAAATTATTGAGAGTTATGCCAAAGCTGAATTTTTCACTAAACTTCCTGATGTAGAAGAGGAAATAAAAGTTGTTACATTTATAGCTGGAATTGGAGATATTTCTACAGATTTATTGTCTCCAGGTGGTGATGCCCATTCAAGATCAGATAGGGAGTTACATGGTCAATGTTTATTTGAACATAATAAAGAAAAACAAAACGAGTTACTTGCCTTACAAAAAGAACATCCAGACAAAAGAGTAATGTTAATTGCGGAGAAAGGGACAATGGGTGTTGGTTCATCAAGAATGTCTGGTGTAAATAATGTTGCGTTATGGACTGGTATAAAATCTAGCCCGTATGTGCCATTTATTAATATTGCACCAATTATTGCAGGAACAAATGGTATTTCACCAATATTTTTAACAACAGTTGGTGTTACAGGAGGAATTGGTATTGATCTTAAAAATTGGATAAAAAAGACAGATGCTAAAGGAAATACATTAAGAGATGAAAATGGAGATCCAGTTTTGGAAGAAGCATATTCTGTTGCTACGGGAACTGTGTTAACAGTAAATACTAAAAAGAAAAAACTATATAACGGCGATAAAGAATTGATAGATATTTCGGCATCTTTAACACCACAAAAAGTTGAATTTATAAAAGCTGGAGGATCTTATGCTGTTGTTTTTGGTAAAAAACTACAAACATTTGCTTCAAAGGTTTTAGGAGTTGATGTTATTCCTGTGTACGCTCCATCAAAAGAAATTTCTATTGAAGGCCAAGGATTAACGGCAGTTGAAAAAATATTTAATAAAAATGCGGTTGGAACAACGCCGGGTAAAGTATTACACGCTGGTTCTGATGTTCGAGTTGAAGTAAATATAGTAGGTTCACAAGATACTACTGGTTTAATGACTTCGCAAGAACTAGAAATGATGGCAGCAACTATTATTTCTCCAATTGTTGATGGGGCATACCAATCGGGTTGTCATACAGCTTCAGTTTGGGATAATAAATCGAAAGCAAATATTCCTAGATTGATGAAATTTATGAATGATTTTGGTTTAATAACTGCAAGAGACCCTCAGCATAAATACAAACCAATGACCGATGTTATTCATAAAGTATTAAATGATATTACTGTTGATGATTGGGCAATTATTATTGGTGGAGATTCTCACACAAGAATGTCAAAAGGTGTTGCTTTTGGTGCAGATTCAGGTACAGTTGCATTGGCACTTGCTACGGGTGAAGCTACAATGCCAATTCCTCAATCGGTAAAAGTTACATTTAAAGGTACTATGAAAAGCTACATGGATTTCCGTGATGTTGTTCATGCAACGCAACAACAAATGCTTTCTCAATTTGGTGGTGATAACGTTTTTCAAGGAAGAATTATTGAAGTGCATATAGGTACACTTACTTCAGATCAGGCATTTACATTTACAGATTGGACTGCCGAAATGAAGGCAAAAGCTTCTATTTGCATATCTGAAGATGCTACCTTAATTGAATCTTTAGAGATTGCAAAGGGTAGAATCCAAATTATGATTGACAAAGGAATGGATAATAAATTGCAAGTTCTTAAAGGGTTAATTGCAATTGCTGATAAGAGAATTGCAGAAATTAAATCTGGTGAAAAGCCAGCTTTAACTCCAGATGCAAATGCTAAATATTTTGCAGAAGTGGTTGTAGATCTTGATAAGATAATTGAACCTATGATTGCAGATCCAGATGTATATAATGAAGATGTATCTAAACGATATACACATGATACCATTAGACCATTATCGTATTATGGAGGAACTAAAAAAGTAGATCTTGGATTTATAGGTTCTTGTATGGTTCATAAAGGAGATATGAAAATACTTGCTCAAATGTTAAAAAATGTTGAGGCACAACAAGGAAAAGTAGAGTTTAAAGCTCCTTTAGTAGTTGCCCCACCAACATATAATATTGTTGATGAATTAAAAGCGGAAGGAGATTGGGAAGTATTACAGAAATACTCTGGATTTGAGTTTGATGATAATGATCCCAAAGCTGCAGCACGTACTAAATACGAAAATATGCTATATTTAGAACGCCCTGGTTGCAATTTATGTATGGGAAATCAAGAAAAAGCAGAACCTGGAGACACTGTAATGGCAACATCTACACGTCTTTTTCAAGGAAGAGTTGTTAAAGATTCTAACGAGAAAAAAGGAGAATCGTTGCTTTCATCAACACCTGTGGTGGTAATTTCTACCATTTTAGGAAGAACACCAAACATTCAGGAATATGAAGCGGCGGTAGAAGGCATTAACTTAACAAAGTTTAAACCATCACATAAACTGTTAGTAAAATAGTTATAAGATTTTTTGTCTTATTTTAAAAGCTATCTAAAAAGTATAGAAACTTGTCATTCTAAACTTGTTTCAGAATTTCATCATATTGAAAATAAATCACTATGAGAACCTGAAACAAGTTCAGGCAGACGTAAATTTTTCTTTTTAGATAGCTTTTTTATTTTCTTCAATAAGTATCGAAATATTTTTCACAACAACCTTATTATTTTGTATATTGTTAATCAAAAAAAAAATTAAAACTAAAAAATTATGGCTTTTGATATTGAAATGATAAAAGGTGTTTATGCAAGAATGGCAGAACGTGTTGATGCAGCAAAATCTGTTGTTCAAAAACCTTTAACCTTAGCTGAAAAAATATTATACAACCATCTTTGGGATGGAAAACCAACAACTGCTTTTGTAAGAGGAAAAGATTATGTAGATTTTGCTCCAGATAGAATTGCTTGTCAAGATGCAACAGCTCAAATGGCACTTTTGCAATTTATGCAAGCCGGTAAAAGTAAGGTAGCAGTGCCAACAACTGTGCATTGTGACCACTTAATTCAAGCAAAAATAGGAGCTGATAAAGATTTGCAGACAGCTTTAAATAATAGTAGTGAAGTTTTTAATTTTCTAGCTTCAGTTTCAAATAAATATGGAATTGGCTTTTGGAAACCAGGTGCTGGAATTATTCATCAGGTAGTTTTAGAAAACTATGCCTTTCCTGGAGGAATGATGATTGGTACAGATTCTCATACTGTAAATGCAGGAGGATTAGGAATGGTTGCTATTGGAGTTGGTGGAGCAGATGCTGTTGATGTAATGGCAGGAATGGCTTGGGAGTTAAAATTTCCAAAGTTAATTGGCGTAAAATTAACAGGAAAACTTTCGGGTTGGTCTGCGCCAAAAGATGTTATTTTAAAAGTAGCGGATATATTAACTGTTAAAGGAGGAACAGGTTGTATTGTTGAATATTTTGGTGAGGGAGCAAAATCCATGTCGGCAACAGGAAAAGGAACAATTTGTAATATGGGAGCGGAAATAGGAGCAACAACATCAACTTTTGGTTATGATGCATCTATGGAACGATATTTACGTGCTACTGATAGAAATGAAGTTGCCGATGAAGCAAATAAAATAGCATCATATTTAACAGGTGATGATGAAGTTTATGCAAATCCAGAAAAATATTTTGATCAAGTAATTGAAATTAATTTGTCAGAATTAAAACCTCAAATAAATGGACCATTTACACCAGATTTAGGTACTACTGTTGGTGAAATGACTGAAAAAGCTACAAAAAATGGTTGGCCTTTAAAAGTTGAATGGGGACTGATAGGTTCTTGTACCAATTCTTCTTATGAAGATTTATCTAGAGCTGCTTCTGTTGCAAAACAAGCAGTGGAAAAAGGTTTAGTTGTAAAAGCTGAATTTGGAATTAATCCGGGTTCTGAGCAAGTTAGATATACTGCCGAACGTGATGGATTATTGCAAATATTTGAAAATTTAGATGCAAAAATTTTCACCAATGCTTGTGGACCTTGTATTGGTCAGTGGGATAGAGCAGGAGCATCTAAACAAGAAAAAAATACAATTATCCATTCGTTTAATAGAAATTTCTCAAAAAGAGCAGATGGCAACCCAAACACACATGCATTTGTAGCTTCACCAGAAATGGTTGCTGCAATTGCAATTGCTGGAAGATTAGATTTTAATCCAATGACAGATACGCTGATTAATAAAAAAGGAGAGGAAGTATCTTTTGATGAACCAACTGGATTAGAATTACCTCCAAAAGGTTTTGCTGTTGAAGATGCTGGATATGAGGCACCTTACGAAGATGGTTCTGGAGTAAATGTTGTAGTAAATCCAAATTCAGATAGGCTTCAATTATTAACTCCGTTTGCACCTATTGGTAATACAATTAATAATGCAAAATTATTAATTAAAGCTTTTGGTAAATGTACAACAGATCATATATCTATGGCTGGTCCTTGGTTACGTTTCCGTGGTCATTTAGATAATATTTCAAATAATTGTTTAATTGGTGCTGTAAATGCATTTAATAAAGATACAAATTCAGTAAAAAATCAATTAACAGGCCAATATGGTCCAGTTCCTGATACTGCAAGAGCATATAAAGCTGCTGGAGTTAAAACAATTGTTGTAGGAGATCATAATTATGGAGAAGGTTCCTCAAGAGAACATGCCGCAATGGAACCTCGTCATTTAGGTGTAGCAGCTGTAATAGTTAAATCTTTTGCAAGAATTCATGAAACAAACTTAAAAAAACAAGGAATGTTAGGGTTGACTTTTGCCAATGAAGCAGATTATGATTTAATTCAAGAAAATGATTCATTTAACTTTTTAGATTTAAATGAATTTGCTCCAGGAAAACAATTAACGTTAGAAATTGTTCACGAAAGTGGTAGTAAAGACATAATTAAACTGAATCATACTTATAATCAAGGTCAAATTGAATGGTATAATGAAGGATCTGCATTAAATTTAATTAAAAAAGAAAATCAGAAATAGGTCTAAAGTACCTAGTTTTATAATTTTAGAGGAGCTTTTTTTAGCTCCTCTTTTTTTTTGAATTTATTTTCTATTTTTAGGACTCTTTATTTGGTTTTAAAGGCTATTTTTCTTAATATAGTTACTTGAAATATCATTGAATTTTTTAAATATATCAAAGCTAATAATTTATGCTTTTTTAACGGGTTAATTATTAGATTAGAGTATTTATTTTTTTATTTAAGATGTTTCAATATCAAAAAACTAAACTGAAAATTATTTTATGAAGGCACTTTTTTACACAAAAGAATTCCCTCCTTATGTATATGGAGGAGCAGGTGTACATGTTGAATATTTAGCTACTGAACTTGCAAAATTAATGGAAGTTGATGTGAGATGTTTTGGAGATCAGGATGAATCAAGTAAAAATTTAAACGTAAAAGGTTTTCCTTCTAAAAATCCCGCATTTAAAAATTCCAATGAAAAACTAAAAGCAGTGTTTGAAACCTTAAGTACTGGCTTATTAATGAATGCTGAAGAAATTGATGCAGACATTGTACATTGTCATACTTGGTACGCTCATTTTGCCGGTATTGTAGCCAAACTTTGTTATGGTATTCCTTTGGTAATTACAACACATTCTTTAGAACCTTTAAGACCTTGGAAAAGAGAACAATTAGGAAGAGGTTATGACGCTTCGTCTTGGGTTGAGAAAACAGCATTGGAAATGGCAGATGCTTTAATTGCGGTATCCAATGAAACTAAAGAAGATGTGTTAAAATATTTTAATGTTGATGAAAGTAAAGTGAAGGTAATTTATAATGGAATTAATCTTCAAGAATATGTAGTAACATCAGAAACTTCAACATTAGAAAAATATGGAATTGATAAATCAAAACCATTTGTACTTTTTGTGGGTAGAATTACACGACAAAAAGGAATTATTCATTTAGTAAATGCCATTAAATATATAGATCCGGATACTCAAATTGTTTTATGTGCAGGAGCGCCAGATACTCCTGAAATTGGTAAAGAAATGAAGGATAGTGTTGATGAAGTTAAAAAAACAAGAAAAAATGTTATTTGGATTGATGAAATGCTTGATAAAAAATCAGTAATTCAATTATATTCTCATGCAGATGTTTTTTGTTGCCCATCCATTTACGAACCTTTTGGAATTATAAATATTGAAGCAATGGCTTGTAATACAGCGGTAGTTGCCAGTGCTGTTGGTGGAATTAAAGAAGTTGTGGTAAATGGTGAAACCGGAATTTTAGTACCACTTATTCAACAAACAGAAGCACCATTTGAACCTGTTGATCCAGATAAATTTTCAAAAGATTTAGCGAACGGAATTAATAGTTTAATTAAAAACGATACCTTAAGAATAAAAATGGGTAATAATGGAAGAAAAAGAGTGGAAGAACATTTTGATTGGGTAGCTATTGCAAAACAAGTAGAAGAATTATACCAATCATTAATTTAGAAAATACAAACAAAGCTCATAAAGTTTAAACAATAAAAATAAATAGGTTATGATTAATAATAAAGTTTTAGGGATTATTTTAGGAGGAGGACAAGGATCAAGATTGTATCCATTAACCGAAACACGTTCAAAACCAGCGGTACCAATTGCCGGAAAATATAGATTGGTAGATATTCCAATTTCTAATTGTATAAATTCAGAAATTAAAAGAATATTTGTTTTAACTCAATTTAATTCAGCATCGCTTAATAAACATATTAAAAATACCTATCATTTTAGTTTTTTTAGTTCTGCGTTTGTAGATGTTTTAGCAGCAGAACAAACACCAGGAAATAGCACATGGTTTCAAGGAACAGCAGATGCTGTAAGACAAAGTATGCACCATTTTTTAAGTCATGATTTTGAGTATGCTTTAATACTTTCTGGAGATCAATTATATCAAATGGATTTTGATGATATGGTAGAAGCACATATAAAAAGCAAAGCCGATATTTCAATTGCAACTATTCCTGTAAAAGCTAAAGATGCTACTTCATTTGGAATTTTAAAAACAAATGATAAAAATGTAATCACTTCATTTATAGAAAAGCCAGCGGCAGAATTATTGCCAGAATGGACTTCAGATACTGGTGAGGAAATGAAAAACCAGGGTAGAGACTATTTAGCATCTATGGGAATCTATATTTTTAATAGAGATTTACTAGTTAAATTAATGAAAGATACTTCAACAAATGATTTTGGGAAAGAAATTATTCCAGGAGCCATAGAGAAAAAGAAAGTATTTAGTTATCAATACGAAGGATATTGGACAGATATTGGAACTATTGAATCGTTTTTTGAAGCCAATTTAGGTCTAACTGATGATTTTCCAAAATTTGATTTATATTGTAAAGAAAGAACTATTTATACACACGCCAGAATGCTTCCAACTACAAAAATTTCTGGTACTGTTTTAGATAAAACTGTGGTTGCAGATGGTTGTATAATAAATGCTGGTAAAATTGAGCATTCTGTAATTGGAATTAGGTCAAGAATAGATAAGGAAAGTACAGTAATTAATACATATATGATGGGAGCAGACCATTATCAACCATTAGAGGAAATATTGGATCCAAATATTGTTACCATGGGTATTGGTGCCAGATGCTTTATAAAAAATGCTATTTTAGATAAAAATTGCTGTGTTGGAAATGATGTTAGATTAATTGGAGATAAAAAAATGGTAGATACGGAAACAGATTTATATGTTATTAGAGATGGTATTATTGTAATTAAAAAAGGAGTTACCATACCACACGGATTTACACTATAAAATAGCTTAAGTAATATTTTTTATATGCAGAAAAATCAAAGTAGAATAGTAATAGAAGATGTACGTCCACAAATAAATTGTGGAGAATTTTATATTAAAAGAGTTGTAAATGAAATTGTTAATGTAAGTGCTGTTGTATTAGTTGATGGCCATGATATTATAGCTTCTTCCGTTCTTTATAAACACGAAAAAGATAAAAATTGGAGCGAAACTAGAATGACTCCACAACATAATAATGAATGGAACGCATCATTTTCAGTTGATAAACAAGGATATTATAGTTATAAAATTGAAGCTTGGGTAGATTATGCTTTAAATTGGCAACATGGTATTATTAGGAAAATTCAGGATAATCAATATGTAAAATCTGAATTATTAGAAGGAATACAATTTCTTCAAAATTTAGTTGATGAAGAAAATTTTGAAGAAAAAAATTACTTTTTACATCTGATATATATTTTTGGAAACGAAGCATCTTATGATGAAGCAATTAGAGAAGCAATGAGCGACAGGTTGCATCATATTTTTGCCAATCATCCAAAAAAATTATTAACTGCATATTCAAAAGAATTAAAAGTTTATGTAGATAGAGTAAAAGCGAGGTTTAGTACTTGGTATGAATTTTTCCCTCGTTCTTCATCTGAACATTATGGAGTTCACGGAACTTTAAAGGACTGTGAGCGCTTGTTGCCTAGAGTTCAAAGAATGGGATTTGATACGCTTTATCTACCTCCAATTCATCCTATTGGTGAAGTAAACAGAAAAGGTAAAAATAACACAACCACTGCTGAACAAGGAGATGTGGGTTCTACTTGGGGAGTTGGTTCTAGGTTTGGTGGACATAAAGATATTCATCCAGATTTAGGAAATATAGACGATTTTAAAGCATTAATACATAAAGCAAAAGAACATAATGTTGAAATTGCAATGGATTATGCTTTACAAGCTGCGCCAGATCATCCTTGGGTTAAAGAACATCCACAATGGTTTAAATGGAGACCAGATGGAACGGTGCAATATGCTGAAAATCCTCCAAAAAAATACCAAGATATTTTACCAATTTATTGGGAAAGTGAAGATTATGTTAATTTATGGAAAGCTTGTTTAGATATTTTATTGTACTGGATTGATTGCGGTATAGAAATATTTAGAGTTGATAATCCGCATACAAAACCATATCATTTTTGGAATTGGATAATAACTCAAGTAAAAGCAAAACATCCAAATGTGTTATTTTTAGCGGAAGCATTTACAGCTCCAAAAGTTATGCATCAACTAGGTAAACAAGGGTATACACAATCGTATACTTATTTTACTTGGAGAAATTCTAAACATGAAATAATAGAATATGTAGAAGAATTAACAAAAACAGATCAGAAAGAGTATATGCGCCCAAATTTTTGGCCAAATACGCCTGATATAAATCCACATCATTTACAAGGCGCAAATGAATCTAAACACATTCAGCGTTATGCACTTGCGGCAACGTTAAGTTCTAATATTGGAATTTACGGACCTGTTTTTGAATATATGAAAAGTGAAGGGTTAATAGGTAGAGAGGAATATTTGAATTCTGAAAAATTTCAGGTAACGCATTACGATTGGAATGTTGAAAATAAATTAATTACTGTAATTACAAAAATAAATCAGATTAGGCATCAACACGAAGCTTTACAACAAACCAATAATATAAAATTCTGTTATGTAGAAAACTCTAATTTAATTGCGTTTTATAAATGGAACGATTCTAAATCAAGTGAAGTATTAGTAATAATTAGTTTAGATGATCATTCTTCACAACAAGGAATGGTTCAGCTTCCATTAGGAGATTTAGGTATTAATAATGGTCACCCAATAGCCTTAACAGATTTAATTACTAGTAATACATATACTTGGAAAGATGAGTGGAACTTTGTAGAGTTACATCCAACCTTGCCATTTCATATATTTAAAATTAAAAAATAAGAAATTAACTATCTACAAAATTAAAACTTAACTTTATAGGGTTGTTTTTAAAATACAAAGTAACAATCCTATAAAGTTTTAAATTATTAAAATTAAATTAAAGAAATTTAAACAATATTAATTCCAATATTGGAATTTAAACAGTATAAATCATTAAAATATTTATGGCACAAGTAGAAGCTTTTAGTCTATTTTCAGACTTCGATATATATCTTTTTAAAGCAGGAAAACATTACAGATTATATGAAAAATTAGGTTCTCATATAATTGAAATAGATGGGAGAGAAGGAACCTATTTTGCAGTTTGGGCACCAAGCGCAAAATCTGTATCAGTAGTAGGAGATTTTAATTATTGGATAGAAGGTGAACATAGGTTAAATGTACGTTGGGATGAAAGCGGAATTTGGGAAGGATTTATTCCTAATATAGGAAAAGGAACGGTTTATAAATATAAAATTCATAGTAATAATAATGATATAAAAACAGAAAAAGCAGATCCGTATGCACGCCGTTGTGAGCATCCTCCAAAAACAGCTTCGGTTGTATGGGAAGATAATTATAACTGGAAAGATGATAATTGGATGAAAACCAGAAAGGAACATAATAAACTAGATGCTCCTTATTCTGTTTATGAAGTACATTTAGGTTCCTGGAGAAAAAATGCAGAAGAAGATAGATCTTTGTCTTATATAGAGTTAGCAGATGAATTGGTGAGCTATGTAAAAGAAATGAACTTTACACATGTAGAGTTTATGCCAATTATGGAATATCCATACGATCCTTCTTGGGGTTACCAATTAACAGGATATTTTGCGCCAACATCGCGTTTTGGATATCCTGATGAATTTAAATATTTAGTTGATAAATTACATCAAAATGGTATTGGATTAATTTTAGATTGGGTACCTTCTCATTTTCCCGAAGATGCACACGGACTTGGTTTATTTGATGGAACACATTTATATGAGCATCCTGATAGAAGAAAAGGATACCATCAAGATTGGAAAAGTTTGATATTTAACTATGGAAGAAACGAAGTAAAATCGTTTTTAATTAGTAATGCCATATTTTGGTTAGACCAATATCATGCAGATGGATTAAGAGTTGATGCAGTGGCGTCTATGTTATTTTTAGATTACTCAAGAGAAGATGGAGAATGGGAACCAAATGAATTTGGAGGAAGAGAAAACCTAGATGTTATTAGGTTTTTGAAAGAATTAAACGAAGAAGTATACAAATGTTTCCCAGATGTACAAACCATAGCCGAAGAATCAACAGCATTTCCAATGGTTTCAAAACCAACATTTATGGGAGGCTTAGGATTTGGAATGAAATGGATGATGGGATGGATGCACGATACTTTAGATTATTTTGGAAAAGATCCAGTGTACAGAAAATACCATCAAAATGAAATAACATTTAGTTTGGCGTACGCATTTTCGGAAAATTTTATGTTGCCGTTATCTCATGATGAAGTTGTGTATGGTAAAAATTCCATTTTAGGAAGAATGCCAGGTGATGAATGGCAACGTTTTGCAAATTTAAGATTACTGTATGGTTATATGTTTACACACCCAGGAACAAAACTATTGTTTATGGGAAGTGAATTTGGGCAATATAATGAATGGGATTTTCAAGAGAGTTTAGATTGGAATTTATTAGAATTTAAACCTCATAAACAAATGAAAGAATATTTTTCAGCATTAAATGCGTTTTATAGAGCAACTCCTCCGTTATTTGAAAAACCATTTACACAAGATGGATTTGAATGGATTAGTTTAGATGATTCTGAAAACTCCGTAATTTCCTATATCAGAAAAGGAAATAATGAAAACGTATTGGTAATTTGTAATTTTACACCAACAACGCTACAAAACTATAAAGTTGGAATTCCTACTAAATGTAAATTACAAGAAATATTTAGTAGTGATGATAAAAAATATGGAGGAAGTGGCGTAGAAAACACCTCATTAACAGTTAGAAAATCATCATGGAATGGACGTGAATATTCTGTTGAATTAACACTCCCACCACTAGGAATTACTGTATTAAGCATAAAATAGAGTCATTTTTTCAAGTATAAAATTTTACACCTTTAATTTTACAAATTCGTAAATATTAAGGGTGTTTTTTTATTAAAAAGAGACTAACATTCAAGTTGTTTTTTAGTACGTTTGCATTTCGATAAAATGAAGAGAATATGATATTAAACACAGAATTAGAGCATAAAGGAAATTTATTTCCTTCAAAAATAGTTTTTTATAAAAAACATGTGAATGTTTTATATTTTAAAAGTGAAAACGGAGTTGTTCTACAATTAACAATAGAAAGAGATAGCGTTTTAAGATTTAGATATAGTACAACAGGAATGTTTGACAAAGATTTTTCATATGCTATAACTATGTATGCTAGTAAAGGATACAATCATTTAGAAATTACTGAAGATGATGAAAAGTATATAATTACAACTTCAAAATTAATTTGCCATATTTCAAAACAAGATATGCGTAAATCTATTTTTGATGTAAAAGACAATTCATTAATTTGTGAAGATGAACTAGGTTTTCATTGGGAAGAAAGTTATGAAATTGGTGGTGATATTGTAAAAATGTCTTTAAAATCTCAGCAAGGAGAAAATTATTATGGTTTAGGAGATAAGCCAGTAGATAATAATTTAAAAGGGAAACGATTTCAAAATTGGGTAACCGATTCTTTTGCGTATGTTAGAGGTACAGATCCAATTTACAAAGCAATTCCGTTTTATACAGCTATTCAAAATAAATTATCTTACGGTATATTTTTTGATAATACATTCCGTACATTTTTTGATTTTTGTAATGAACGCAGAAATATAACTAGTTTTTGGGCTGAAGGTGGTGAAATGAATTATTATTTTATTTATGGTCCGGAAATGACTGAAGTTGTTTCTAATTATACCGATCTAACAGGAAGACCGCATCACATTCCACCAATGTGGGCATTAGGATTTCATCAATGTAAATGGAGTTACTACCCAGAGTCTAATGTAAAAGAAATTGCGTCTAAATTTAGAGAGCTCCAAATTCCTTGTGATGCCATTTATTTAGATATAGATTATATGGAAGGTTTCAGATGTTTTACTTGGAACAAAGAATATTTTCCTGATCCAAAAAGGATGGTGCAAGAATTGGCAGATGATGGATTTAAAACAATTGCAATTATTGATCCAGGAATTAAAATAGATAATGAATATAGTGTATTTAAAGAAGGTTTAGAAAAAGATTATTTTTGTAAACGTGCAGACGGACCATATATGAAAGGGAAAGTTTGGCCTGGAGAATGTTATTTTCCAGATTTTACAAAGCCCGAAGTAAGAGAGTGGTGGAGTGAGTTATTTAAAGAATTAATTGAAGATATAGGAGTTGCTGGTGTTTGGAACGATATGAATGAGCCAGCAGTAATGGATGTTCCTGGTAAAACTTTTCCAGATGACGTTCGTCATGATTATGATGGAAACCCTTGTAGCCATAGAAAAGCTCATAACATTTACGGAATGCAAATGGCACGTGCAACGTACCAAGGATTGAAGAAATTTAGCTACCCAAAACGGCCATTTGTAATTACAAGATCTGCCTACTCAGGAACTCAAAGATACACATCTACTTGGACAGGCGATAATGTTGCAACTTGGGATCACCTTTCAATTGCAAACCTACAAGCACAACGCATGAGTATGTCTGGTTTCTCTTTTGCAGGATCTGATATTGGTGGATTTGCTGAACAACCAAACGGAGAATTATTTGCCCGTTGGATTCAATTAGGTGTTTTTCATCCATTTTGTAGAGTACATTCGTCTGGAGATCACGGAGATCAAGAACCTTGGGTTTTTGGTAAAACAGTTACGGATATAGTTCGTAAATTTATTGAATTAAGATATACATTATTACCATATTTATACAGTGCTTTTTGGAAATATGCAGATGAAGGTATTCCAATTTTAAAATCGTTAGTGCTTTATGATCAAGAAGATGCGAATACGCATTATAGAAATGATGAATTTGTTTTTGGAGAGAAAATATTAATTTGTCCTATACTTGAAGCCAATTCAAAAGGAAGAAGAATGTATATTCCTTTTGGTAAATGGTATAATTTCTGGGATCAGTCAATTATTTCTGGAGGTGAAGAAGTTTGGGTAGATGCAGATTTAGATAGTATGCCAATTTTTGTAAAAGAAGGTGCTATAATACCAAAGTATCCGGTTCAACAATACGTTGGTGAAAAGAAAATTGAGCAACTAGAACTAGATGTTTATTATAAATTAGGAAAAGAATCTTCTGAAGTTTATGAAGATACTGGTGATGGATACGATTATAAAAAAGGAAGATATAGTTTGCGTAATTTTACACAAGTTGGAAAAGAAGAATCGTTAACTATTCAACAATTTAAATCAGGGAAATTTATTACAGGTTATAACACTTTTAAAATAAATATTTACGGGTTACCATTTAAAATTGATAAAATTGAAGTTGATAACGAGGAAATAGACATATCTAAAATAAATGGAAAAGTAACTTTTGAGGTTACTAAAGAGTTTAGAGAAATATATATTATTGCAAAATAATTTTAATAGTATAAAATTTTTTAAAGCTTCTTAAGAAATTAAGAAGCTTTTTTTTGTAAACAATAAAAAAGTTAACGACTACAAAAAAGTAACTTCTTTAGATAAGAATAGTTTGTTACTTACAGAAAATTGTATTTGTTATATTTTAGCAATTAATTAAAGATTAAAAGGTTTTATGAAAAAATTATTTACAAAAAATAGAATTTCTAACATTATATTTATAATTGCATTAGCGGTTTTATTATATCCTCCATCTAGAGAGTGGTTTATGCGTCAAATTGCATTTTCTCCTTCAATAAATAACGATTCTACACTAGTTATTGAAGATTATAATTGGAATTTACAAGGATTAAATACTGAAGATGTAAATTTTACTGAATTTAAAGATAAAGTTATATTTGTTAATTTTTGGGCTACTTGGTGTCCACCGTGCCGAGCTGAAATGCCAATGATTCAAAAATTATATAATGATTATAAAGACAAAGTAGTTTTTATTTTTGTAACAACAGAAAATTGGCCTACTGTTGAGTCCTTTTTTATTAAAAACAACTATAATTTACCAACATATAATTCTATTAGTAACCCTCCAGAATATTTTACAAAAACAAATAGTATTCCAGCAACCTATGTAATTGATAGTAAAGGAACTATAGTAATTGATAAAGTTGGATCTGCAGATTGGAATGGTAAAAAAGTTAGAGAATTATTAGATAATAAAATACAGGAATCTAAATAATTTCTATTCTTAATTATTCAATAATAGCAAATGCGTTATTTTTCTCAAAAACTACGGCTACATGTTCTTGCATTGAAGTTGATAAAGAAATTCCTTTAAAATCGGCTTTTACAGGATATTTTTTATGGTTACGATTAATAAGAACTGCTGTTTTAAACTTTTTTAAAGGTACTTCTAAAAAGTGTTTTATACCATACATTAGTGTAGTTCCAGAGCTTAAAACATCATCAACTAAAACTAGAGATTTATTCTTATAATCAATTGAAGGTATGTTAGTTGTAACTTGTTTTAATGGATTTTTTTTATCAATTATAACTTCGCAAAGCACCACTTTAATTCCTGAAATTTGTTTTAAAATTTCAGCAATATTTTGTGCAAAAACAAAACCATTACCATTTATACCAGCAATAACAATTTCTTTTTCATTGCTATTGGTTTCATAAATTTGGTAAGCAATTCTTCGTGTTTTATTTTCAATTTGCTCTTTAGTTAAAATAATTGAACTTTTCATGATGGTTAATTTTTTTCAAAGATAAAAAACAATTCATTTCCACGTCTTGGTTTTATAGAATTATAACATCTTTCTAATACATCAACATTAAATTTTTGGTAAAATAAACTTAAATACTCCACAATGCTACCTCCAAAAGGTGGACCAGCTTGGGTAAAATCAAAGTTAAAAAACAACCCAACAACTTTACCTGTATTGGAAAGTAATTGGTGAGTTTTATTAACATAAGCAGTTCTTAAATTTGGATCTAATGCACAAAAAAATGTTTGTTCAATAATTAAATCATAAGTATTGGTATGGTTAAAAAAATCATCATAAATTAAATGGTCTTCAGGAAATTCAGGAAAACGTTTTTTTAAATTTTTTAAAGGTTGTAGCGCAATATCAATCACAAAAACATTTTTAAAACCTTTTTCAAATAAATATTCGGCTTCGTAACAATTTCCTCCACCCGGAATTAATATTTTTAATTCTTTATTTGTTAGTTGATCAAAATAAGTTGTAAGCGGAGTGGAAGCATAGCCAATATCCCAGCCAGTTGCATTTTCTCTATATTTATTTTCCCAATACTCTTTATTAAATTTCGAGTTCATTTATTAAATAGATTTTATAAATCCACCATCTATTGGAATATTAGCTCCAGTAATGTACGCTGCATAGTTAGATGCTAAAAAGGCAACTAAATTACCAAATTCTTCTGGTTTTCCAAGTCTTCCCATTGGAATGTCATTAGTAATTACCTTCAAATTTTCTTCAAGTGTACTATTTTTTGCTTTAGCCTGAAATTCATTTAATTGCTTAATTCTTTCAGTGTCAAAAATTCCGGTTAAAATATTATTTACAGTTATTCCATACGGAGCAACTTCTATAGATAATGTTTTAGCCCACATAATAACTGCAGATCTTATGGTATTTGAAAGCGCCAAATGTAACAACGGAATTTTTACAGATACGGAAGCCGTATTAATAATTCTTCCAAAGTTATTTAGTTTCATTTGTGGTAATGCCAACATTGTTAAATGAGTGGTTGTTTTAAACAGTAAATCAAAAGCTTTTTGATAATCCTTAATTTCTTTTTCAAAAACACCTCCAGCATCAGGTCCATTAGTGTTATTCACCAAAATATCAACTGTATTATTTTTAAAAAAAGAAGTTGTTATATTTTCAAAACTAGTAAAATCATTAAAATCAACAACCAAATACGAGTGTTTTTGATGGTAATTTGTGTTTAATTCATTTAAAGTAGCTTTTAATTTTTCCTCATTTCGGGCCATTAAAGTAACCGAAGCACCACAATTAGCTAACTCTAAAGCAATTGCTTTTCCTAAACCTTGAGTACTACCACCAACCAGCGCTCTTTTATTTTCTAAATTAATCTTCATCATCTTCTTGGAAATCATCTATATCACGTCTATCTTTTTTTGTAGGTCTACCAGTTCCTCTTTTTCTATAAAAATCTTTAGAATATTTTAATAATTCTAATTTTTCAAATTCCTCAGGTGGCGTAATATCTTTTCTATACAAATCCACTAATTTAGCTCCTAATCTGCTTGTGGGTAAATCTAAAACCTGTATTTGGTAGTTAATTTGATCCTTTCTAACAGTTATATTTTCTCCACTAAAAACCATTTTAGAAGGCTTTACATTATCGCCATGAATTTTCACATGGCCTTTTTTACATGCTTCAGTTGCAATACTTCTAGTTTTATAAAAACGGATGCACCATAAATATTTATCAATTCTCATACATAAAAGTTAAAATTCACTTTTTATCTTTTTCCAAAGGTAGTAAAATAGTATCTTGCGTTACTTAAAAATCAAATAAATGAAAATTAAACAGTTGCTTTTTATTGCTATATTAGGCTTTATAGCGTTTGGTTGTAGAAAAGATGATAACGATAATTTTGATGCAGAAGCACAAGCTGAAATTGATGATGCTAGTTTAATAGCATATTTACAATCGCATTATTTAAATGATGATGGTGCAATTTGGACAATTACAAATGGTGAAACACCCTTAATGGACCAAGTTCAAAAAATGGATATTACCGAAAATGATATTGAATATAAATTGTACTATTTAACATTAAATGAAGGAACAACAAATGCACCTAAAAGATCAGATTCTATATTTACAAAATATTATGGAATGATGCTTGATAGTACCATTTTTGATACTAGTACATCAAAAGTTTGGTTTTCACTTACCAGTTTAATTGATGGTTGGAGTTATGGTTTTACAAAATTTAAAGGAGGTTCTAAAATTATTAATATTGACGAATCTTTTTATTATGAAAATTATGGAGAAGGATTTTTATTTATTCCTTCAGGATTGGGATATGGAAATGTTGAACAAAATATTATTAAAGCAAATTCACCTTTAGTTTTTAAAATTGAATTACACGATATAAATTATGCCGACCATGATAATGATGGAATTTTATCAAGTAATGAAGATAGAAATAATGATGGAAATGTTAAAAATGATGATACCGATGGAGATGGAATAGCAGATTATTTGGATGTTGATGATGACGGAGATGGAATATTAACCAAAAACGAAAGTTTAACTGAAGATACCGATGGAGATGGAATTCCTAATTATTTAGATAAAGACAATTAAACAAATTTTATACTAAATATAAAAAAGCTTCTTGTTAAACAAGAAGCTTTTTTAATATACGGCTAGTTGCTAAATAATTGAATACTTTTTCAATCAAAAAATAAAGGTTTTTACTGCAAAACGGACTTGTTTAATAAAAAAAAACATTTTTTATTTTTTTTAACAAAATTATTTTTTTTCATCAACTATTAACTTCAAACGTTTTAGTAAAATATTAAAAATTAAAAAGGTAAACAACTCTTTTTTTATATGATATTTATCATATTTTTCATTTATAAATGCCCTATTTTTGCGGCATTATTGATAATTTTAATATTTAAAAAAAAATTAAATTATAAAATATAATTATGAAAACTAAAAATTTTAAAGATGGTATTTGGAATAGTACTATTAACTTAAGAGACTTTGTTACTAAAAATATCACTCCTTATCACGGTACATATCATTTTTTGGTAGGTCCAAGTGAAAAAACACAAAAATTGTGGGATATATGTAAAGCAGCAACCAAAGAAGAAAGAGCAAATAATGGAGTTAGATCAGTAGATACTGAAATTATTTCTGGAATTAGCTCATTTGAAGCTGGATATATTGATAAAGAAAATGAAGTAATTGTTGGTCTGCAAACAAATGAATTGTTAAAAAGAGCAATGAAACCTTTTGGTGGATATAAAGTTGTTGAAAAAGCATTATCAGAACATGGTTTAACTCCAAGTGATAGCGTTTCTACATTATTTACAAAATATGTAAAAACTCATAATGATGGTGTTTTTGATGTATATTCATCTGAAATTAAAAAGTTTAGATCATTAGGTTTTTTAACCGGATTACCAGATAATTATGCACGTGGTAGAATAATTGGTGATTATAGAAGAATTGCATTATATGGAATTAACCGTTTAATTGATTCAAAAAAGAAAGATTTAGCCGAAATTAAAGGCCCAATGTCTGACAATGTAATTCGTTTACGTGAAGAAGTTGCTGAGCAAATTAAAGCATTAAAAGATATGGTTGTAATGGGTAACTATTACAATTTAGATTTAACTCGCCCAGCTGAAAATGCTCAAGAAGCAGTTCAATGGACATATATGGCATATTTAGCGGCTGTAAAAGAACAAGATGGAGCTGCAATGTCGTTAGGTAATGTTTCTTCGTTTTTAGATATATTTATTGAAAGAGATTTAGAAGCCGGTTTAATTACTGAAGTAGATGCGCAAGAATATATAGATCAATTTGTAATGAAACTACGTATGGTTCGCCATTTACGTATGGAAGCTTATGATGAAATTTTTGCAGGTGATCCAACTTGGGTTACAGAAGCAATAGGAGGAATGTTTGAAGATGGTAGAACAAAAGTTACTAAAACTTCATTCCGTTTCTTACATACATTATATAATTTAGGCCCATCACCAGAACCAAATATTACTATTTTATGGTCGCCTAACTTACCTCAAAACTTTAAGGATTATTGCGCTAAAGTTTCTATAGATACTTCATCAATTCAATTTGAAAATGACGATTTAATGCGTCTTCACAGAGGTTCTGATGATTACGGTATTGCTTGTTGTGTTTCATATCAAGAAGTTGGTAAATCAATTCAGTTTTTTGGAGCACGTACCAATTTAGCTAAAACATTATTATTGGCTTTAAATGGCGGTAGATGTGAATTTACAGGAACTCAAATGATTGAAGGTATTGAGGAGTATAAAGATGAATATTTAGATTTTGATAAAGTAATGGCAAACTTTAAAATAGCCATGAAAGAAGTTGCACGTGTGTACAACGATTCTATGAATATTATTCATTATATGCACGATAAGTATTACTACGAAAAAGCACAAATGTCGTTAATTGATACAAATCCAAGTATTAATTTAGCATACGGTATTGCAGGACTTTCAATTGTAGCAGATTCATTATCAGCAATTAAATACGCTAAAGTTAAACCTGTTCGTAATGAAATTGGATTAACAGTTGATTTTGAAATTGAAGGAGAATTTCCAAATTATGGAAATGATGATGATAGAGTTGATACATTAGCAAGTAGCGTTGTTCATGATTTTAATGCAGAATTAAAACAATTGCCAATTTATAAAAATGCTGAACCAACATTATCAGTATTAACAATTACATCTAACGTTTCTTATGGTAAAAAAACAGGTGCAACACCTGATGGTAGAGCACAAGGAATTCCATTTGCTCCAGGTGCAAATCCAATGCACGGACGTGACTGTAATGGTGCAATTGCTTCGTTAAATTCAGTGTCAAAAATTGATTATAACGATTCTAAAGATGGTATTTCTAACACATTTTCAATTGTTCCTAAATCTTTAGGATCAAATGAAGAAGAGCAAATAGAAAATTTAGCAACTACTTTAGATGGTTATTTCTCTAGAAATGCACAACATTTAAATGTAAACGTGTTAAATAAAGAAATGTTAATGGATGCTATGGAAAATCCAGACGAATATCCACAGTTAACAATTCGTGTTTCAGGTTATGCTGTAAACTTTGTTCGTTTAACAAAAGAACAACAATTAGAAGTTATTACACGTTCGTTCCACGAATCAATGTAATTATTTTTTATATTTTTAGCATTGAAAGATTACTCAGTAATTTTTCAATGCTTTTTTTTTACTGACTACTACTATTATTACTACTAAAAACTTAAGATTATCAAAACACAAGAAAATACATTGAGAGTACATTCGATTGAATCGTTTGGAACTCATGATGGTCCAGGCATTCGTTTGGTGGTTTTTTTACAAGGCTGCAAACTAAAATGCTTGTATTGTCATAATCCTGATACTATAGAAACCTCAGGAGGAACAGAATATAAAATAGAAGAACTTGTTGAAATTGCCTTAAAAATGAAACCTTATTTTGGTAAAAAAGGAGGTGTAACAGTTTCAGGCGGAGAACCTTTATTACAAGCTAAAGATTTAATTCCGTTTTTTAAAAGATTAAAAGAAGAAGGAATTCATACCAATATAGATACTAACGGAAGAATTTTAAATAGCTATACAAAAACGCTAATTGATGAATATGCAGACCTGGTAATGTTAGATATAAAACATATGACTGAGGAAGGTTATTTAGCTTTAACAGGCGTAAGTTGTAAAGAAACTACTTTTAATTTTGCAGCGTACCGAGAAGCATCAGGTAAAAATATGTGGTTGCGTTATGTTCTAATTCCAGATATAACAAATAAACCAGAATTATTGCACGCAATGGGAAACTATTTTAAAGATTATAATACAATTGAAAAAATTGAAATACAGCCATATCATAAATTAGGAATTCATAAATGGGAAGCTTTAGGTTGGGAATATCAATTAAAAGATGCTCGAGAAAATACACCAAAAGAATTAGAAGAAGCGGCTGCTATTTTAAAACAATATTTTAAAGAAGTAAAAATAAATTAAAAAGTGTAGTATAAAAACATACCTATTTTAAAATGAATACACCTAAAGAAGTTATTGGAATAGTTAGTAATTTAGCACATACTAAAGGAGAATATAAAGTACGTAAAACATTAATGTTAGCATTTTTAGCTGGTGCTTACATTGCTTTTGGAGGTTTATTAGCAATTATTGTTGGTGGTGGATCACCAGGTATTGCAGAACATAACCCTGGAATTACTAAATTTTTATTTGGAGCCATGTTTCCGTTAGGACTTATTTTGGTTGTAATAGTAGGAGCGGAGCTTTTTACGGGTAATAATGCTTATTTTATACCAAATGTTTTAAATAAAAAACAAGGCATAAATACGGTACTAAAAAACTGGGGATTAGTTTATGTTGGTAATTTTATTGGAGCTGTTTTTGTAGCATATTTTATTACACACTTAACTCATTTAGTAAGCAGTTCTCCGTTTGTAGATTCTGTTCATCAAATAGCAATAGGCAAAACTAGTCATACTTTTTTGGTTACATTTTTAAAAGGAATAGGAGCTAACTGGTTAGTTTGTTTAGCTGTTTGGCAAGGTATGGCAGCCAAAGATACTACAGGTAAAATATTTGCAATTTGGTTTCCGGTTATGGCATTTGTAGCCATGGGATTTGAACACAGTATAGCAAACATGTATTTTATTCCTTTAGCAATTTTTGAAGGAGCTCCAATAACTTGGGAAACTTTTATTGTAAAAAACTTAATTCCGGCTACAATAGGTAATATTGTAGGTGGAGCACTATTTGTTGGAACGTTTTATGGATATTTATTTGGAAAAGAAAAGTAATTTCTTTTAAATAAGAATAAAATAAAAACTAAAATATTTTTAAAAGCCTTTTCTAATTACAATTGAAAAGGCTTTTATTTTTAGTACAATTATTTATTTAATTTTTTAACGCTCATTACAAATACACCTAATTTAGTGTTTAATCCATTAATTGGTGTTGCTAATTCAATACTTGTAGAATCTTGTAAAACAGTTTGTTCATTTATATCAATAAATTTTAAATCAGATGTTCCTTCATCTTTTTTATTTGTTGAAATTTGAATTTTGGACGTAGAAGCATTAATGTACTGAAGTTTTATAATATCTTCATTTTTCACAAAATCATTAAAAAACTGATTTACTTGTTCAGAATTTTCTCTCATTAATTCACTTCTAATTGCCCAGGAAAAAGTTTTAGCAGTTAATTGTAAACGATTACTATTTAAACTGTCTAACTTAATTTTGTAAGTGTTTGTAATAGTATTTTTTTCTTTTGTAAAGGTACTTTGAAGCATTTTTACACTTATAATATGATATAAAATACTTACAATAAGCAATATAATTAAAAATACATAATACTTGTATTTTTTAATAAAAACCCAAAGTTTTGAAGGTTCTTTTACTATTGCTGAAGTATCAATACTTTCATTTTTTTCTTTATTTTCCATTATTTCAATCTTTTAAAATTTACATAACAAATGTGCAAATAAGTAATAATATTTTGGAAAAAAACTGTTATTATTTTTCTTGAAATTTATTAATAAAAAAAGAGGCTTTATCAAAAGCCTCTTTTTAAATATAAACTAATAAATTTATTTTGTTAACCATTTTCTGGCGTTCACAAAAGCTTCTGCCCAAGGAGAAACTTCATCTTTTCTTCCTTCAGGATAATTTGCCCAATTCCATTGAAAAATAGAACGCTCTATATGTGGCATCATTACTAAATGTCGACCGTCTTTACTACTTAACATAGCAGTGTTATAGTCAGATCCATTAGGATTTGCAGGATACGATTCATATCCATATTTTGCAACAATATTATAGGCTGATTCCTCCATTGGCAAATTAAATTTACCTTCACCATGCGAAATCCAAACACCTAAGGTGCTTCCTGCTAATGTTGACAACATTACTGAATTATTTTCTTGAATGGTTACAGATGTAAAGTTACTTTCGTGCTTATAAGAATCGTTATGTAACATTTTTCCGTGTACTTTATGTTCAGGATTAATAACTTCTAATTCCATAAATAACTGACATCCATTACAAATACCCACAGATAATGTGTCTTCTCTTTTAAAGAAATTGTCTAAGGCCGTTTTTGCTTTTTCGTTGTACAAAAATGCACCAGCCCAACCTTTTGCAGAACCTAATACATCAGAATTAGAAAATCCACCAACAGCACCAATAAATTGTATATCTTCCAACGTTTCACGACCACTAATTAAATCGGTCATATGTACGTCTTTTACATCAAAACCAGCTAAATACATAGCATTTGCCATTTCACGTTCAGAGTTTGAACCTTTTTCACGAATAATTGCTGCCTTAGGTTTGTTCTGATTGCTAAGCGGTGCAGAAGCACCCGTAAAATGCTTAGGAAACGTAAACTTTAATGGTTGATTTTTATAATTATCAAAGCGATCTTTTGCCAATCCATTAGCAGTTTGTTTGTTATCTAATAAGTACGAAGTTTCAAACCAGATATCACGGTATTTTGCAATATCTAATTTACATGGTCCAAAATCTAACGTAGCTTCCGTTGTAACTTTACCAAGTTTGTAAAATGAAACATTGTTTTGATTTAATTTTTGTTCAATTATTGTATCATTTTTGGCTTGGAAAACAATTCCAATATTTTCAGCAAATAAATATTTAATAATGTCTTTTTCTTCAAATACTGAGAAATCTATTTTTGCACCTAAATTAATATCAGCAAAACACATTTCTAACAAAGTGGTAATTAAACCGCCGCTACCAATATCATGTCCGGCAACAATAGCATCTTCAGATATTAATTCTTGAATTGTATTAAATGCATTTTTAAAAAACGCAGCATTTTTAATAGTTGGCGCATCGTTTCCTACTTTATTTAGCGTTTGTGCAAATGAAGAACCTCCTAATTTAAAATCGTCTTGAGAAAGGTTAATATAATAAATAGAATCACCATTTTTTTGTAAAACAGGTTCTACAACTTTTTTAATATCAGTACAATTTCCTGCAGCTGAAATTATTACAGTTCCTGGAGATAAAACTTCATCATTAGGATATTTTTGCTTCATAGATAAGGAATCTTTACCTGTTGGTACATTAATTCCTAATTCAATAGCAAATTCTGAAACAGCTTTTACTGCTTTGTACAAACGTGCATCTTCACCTTCATTTTTACAAGGCCACATCCAGTTTGCAGATAATGAAATACCTTTTAAACCATCTTTTATTGGAGCCCAAACAATGTTAGATAAAGATTCTGCAATGGCAGTTCTACTTCCTGCAGCAGGATCTATTAATGCTGCAATTGGCGAATGTCCAATACTTGTTGCAACACCTTCAACGCCTTTATAATCCAATGCCATAACACCAACATTATTTAAAGGTAATTGTAATGGTCCGGCACATTGCTGTTTGGCAACTTTACCACCTACACAGCGGTCTACTTTATTTGTTAACCAATCTTTACAAGCAACAGCTTCTAGTTGCAGTACTTGCTCTAAATACGTTGAAATATTTTGAATTGAATATTCTAAATCAGAATAATTATACGTTACCGTTTTATCATTCATAATTGTTTTTGGAGAACTTCCAAACATATCATTTAATTCTAAATCCATTGGTTTTACACCGGTAGTTTTAGATTTAAATGTAAAACGATCATCATTTGTAACATCACCAACTTCATAATAAGGAGAACGCTCACGATCTGCAATTCTATGTAAAAACGCGGCATCTTCTTTTCCAATTACCAATCCCATACGTTCCTGAGATTCATTTCCAATAATTTCTTTTGAAGAAAGTGTAGGATCACCAACTGGTAATTTATCTAAATCAATCAATCCACCTGTTTCTTCAACTAATTCCGATAAACAATTTAAATGTCCACCAGCACCGTGATCGTGAATAGAAACAATTGAATTGTTATCGCTTTCTACCATTCCACGAATGGCATTAGCAGCACGTTTTTGCATTTCAGGATTAGAACGTTGCACAGCATTTAATTCAATACCACTTGCAAATTCACCAGTATCAGCTGATGAAACCGCAGCGCCACCCATTCCAATTCGGTAATTATCTCCACCTAAAATTACTATTTTGTCACCTTCTTTTGGTTTATCTTTTAAAGCTTGATTAGCTTTTCCGTAACCAATTCCACCGGCTTGCATAATTACTTTATCAAAACCTAATTTACGCGCTTCTTCTTGGTGTTCAAAAGTTAACACAGAGCCTGTAATTAAAGGCTGCCCAAATTTATTTCCAAAATCTGAAGCTCCGTTAGATGCTTTTATTAAAATGTCCATTGGTGTTTGGTACAACCAAGGACGTTCAGTCATTCCGTTTTCCCAAGTTCTATTTTGCTTTAAACGAGAATAGGAGGTCATATAAACAGCTGTTCCAGCCAACGGCAATGAACCTTTTCCACCAGCCAAACGATCTCTAATTTCACCACCACTACCAGTAGCAGCACCATTAAAAGGCTCAACAGTTGTTGGGAAATTATGGGTTTCAGCTTTTAATGAAATAACAGATTTAAAGTCTTTTTTCTCATAAAAATCAGGTTTATCTGGAGACTTTGGAGCAAATTGCTCAACAATAGGTCCTTCAACAAAAGCCACATTATCTTTATAAGCAGAAACAATTCCGTTTGGATGTGCTTCTGAAGTTTTTCTTATTAATTTAAATAATGAAGTAGGCATTTCTTCACCATCAATTACAAAAGTTCCGTTAAATATTTTATGACGACAATGTTCTGAATTTACTTGAGAAAACCCAAAAACTTCAGAATCAGTTAGTTTTCTACCTATTTTAGTGCTTAAATTGTTTAAATATTCAACTTCATCATCACTTAAACTTAAACCTTCTTGTTGATTGTACGCAGCAATATCCTCAATCTCTAAAATAGGAGCAGGATTAATGTGTATATCAAAAATATCTTGATTTAGACTACTGTATTTTTGAAAAATCATATAATCAAATTCAGCTTCTTTATATGATGCTGTAAATTCCTCAATTCTAATAATGCCTTCAATAGCCATGTTTTGAGTAATTTCAACGGCATTTGTACTCCATGGAGTTACCATTGCGGCACGAGGACCAATAAAAAAAGCATCGATTGATGCCTCATTTATTTGTGGTTGATTTCCAAAAAGCCAAAATAATTTTTTTGCGGCTGATTGGGTAAGTTCTTTTGACGTTTGCACAGCATAAATTTTACTGTTTGTGTTTCCAAAGAAATGAATCATATGTCGATTTTTTTTAGTGATTTATAAGAAAATGCAAATTTAATCAAATATTTAGAAACAGAGTGTACCTATTTTTGAATTTGTAGATACTTATTAATATAGTTTTAAACATTTGTTCAATTAAAATTTAGGGTAAAAATTAGTATTGCAGTAAATCGGTAATTATCAACTATATATTTTTAATAATTAGCCTGTATATTTTGGAATGTTGTTAAATAGTTAACAAAGCATTAATTTTTGTAAATATTTTTTAAACTTAATAGTTGTATTTTAAACAAATGTATATATTTGCATAACAAAAATTAGAAAACAATGCGTTTTATTCAATTACATCATCATCATTTTCATACTTGCACTCGAGCGAGCTAAAAATGTATTGAATTGAATTTAAAAAAAGATATATTTATAACCCGTTTGAGTTAATCAGGCGGGTTTATTATTTTATAAACTTAAAGGTTGCTCAAACATAACAACTAAAAAAAATGAGTAAAATTAAAATTGCAGTTCAAAAAGCAGGGAGATTAAACGAAGACTCTTTGCAATTATTAAAAGATTGTGGCATTTCTATAGATAATGGAAAAGATCAATTAAAAGCTTCAGCAAGTAACTTTCCATTAGAAGTTTTATACCTTAGAAACGGAGATATTCCACAATATTTAAGAGATGGTGTAGTAGATATTGCTATTATAGGTGAAAATGTTTTAATAGAAAAAGGCGATGACATTGTTATTGCCGAACGTTTAGGTTTCTCTAAATGTCGTGTTTCTTTAGCTGTTCCAAAAGGTACAAAATACAAAGGCATTAAGGATCTTGATGGAATGCGTATTGCAACATCATATCCTAATACAGTAAAACAATATTTTAGTGAGTTTAATGTAAAACCAGATATACATATTATTAGCGGTTCGGTTGAAATTGCACCAAATATTGGATTAGCAGATGCTATTTGTGATATAGTTTCTAGCGGAAGTACTTTATTTAAAAACAATTTAAAAGAGGTTGAAGTAATGCTAAAAAGTGAAGCTGTGTTAGCAGTTTCTCCTACAATTTCTGACGAAAATAAAGCAATATTAGCCAAACTTCAATTCCGAATTAAATCTGTTTTAAAAGCTCAGAACTCAAAATATATATTAATGAATGTTCCTAACGATAAAGTTGAGAATATAATTAAATTGTTGCCAGGAATGCGCAGTCCAACTGTTTTGCCTTTGGCAGAAAAAGGCTGGAGTTCTATTCATACAGTAATTGAAAAAAATTCTTTTTGGGAAGTTATTGATGAATTAAAAGCAAATGGAGCCGAAGGATTGTTAGTTGTGCCAATTGAAAAAATGGTACTTTAAATATATATAGTACAATAGTTAATATTAAAAGTTTTAAATTAAAAACATTTAAACTTTCAACTTCTAATATTCAACTTCTAATATTATAAAAAATGAATAAAATAATAAACCCTCCAAAAAGTGAATGGTCAGAAATATTAAAAAGACCAACACAAACTGTAGAATCTATTGAAGAAACGGTAACTGCAATTTTTGCTGATGTAAAAAGAAATGGAAATGATGGTGTAAAGCGTTACACTTCAATTTTTGACGGTGTTGAATTAGATGACTTATTTGTTTCACAAGTAGAAATTGAGGAGGCAAACACCTTAATTACAGAAGAGTTAAAACAAGCTATTGCGCTAGCAAAAGAAAACATAACAACATTTCATTCAGCTCAAAAAACAGAGCCAGTAATTGTGGAAACTACAATAGGTGTTGAGTGTTGGCAAGAAAAAAGACCCATTCAAAAAGTAGGATTGTACATTCCAGGCGGAACGGCACCTTTATTTTCTTCGGTTTTAATGTTAGCTATTCCCGCTAAAATTGCAGGTTGTAAAGAAATTGTATTATCTACACCTCCAAATAAAAAAGGAAAAATACATCCAGCAATTATTTATGCAGCCCAACAATGTGGAGTTACAAAAATTATAAAAGTTGGTGGAATTCAGGCAATTGCAGCTCTAACATTTGGTACAGAAACAATTCCACAAGTTTATAAAATATTTGGACCTGGAAATCAATTTGTTACAGTAGCAAAACAATTGGCAACAAAATATGGAGTTGCTATTGATATGCCAGCCGGACCAAGTGAATTATTGGTAGTTGCAGATGATAGTGCCAATGCAGATTTTGTAGCATCTGATTTATTAAGTCAAGCAGAACATGGAGTTGATAGCCAGGTTATTTTGGTTTCAACATCATTAGAAAAATTAAAAAATGTTGAAGGTGCATTAGAAAATCAACTACAACAATTATCAAGAAAAAAAATAGCAGAAAAAGCTATTGAAAATTCGAAGTTAATTTATGTTGAAACAAAAGAAATTGCCTTGGATTTAATTAATGAATATGGTCCAGAACATTTTATAGTTTGCACAAATGATAATGAGTTTTATGTAAACGGAATTGAAAACGCAGGTTCTGTATTTATAGGAAATTATACACCTGAAAGTGCTGGAGATTATGCATCAGGAACAAATCATACTTTACCTACAAATGGTTATACTAAGGCGTATTCTGGTGTAAATTTAGATTCGTTTTTAAAGGCTATTTCATTTCAGAAAATTTCTGAAAAAGGAATTCAAAAAATAGGCAAAGCAATTGAAGTTTTAGCTACAGAAGAAGGATTAGATGCTCATAAAAATGCTGTTACTTTAAGGTTGAATAGTTTAAAATAAAAATTAAATATTTTTAAATTTGAAAATAAATAATTGTTACATATGAAAATTGAAAAACTACTAAGAGAAAACATTAAAAAAATGCAGCCTTATTCATCGGCGCGAGATGAGTTTAAAGATGATGTTACCAATATGGTTTTTTTAGACGCCAATGAAAATCCGTTTGAAAGTGGTGTAAATAGGTATCCAGATCCTCAGCAAAAAACTTTAAAAGGAGAACTTTCTAAACTAAAAAATGTTCCTGTAGATCAAATTTTATTAGGTAACGGAAGTGATGAAGTTTTAGATTTAATTTACAGAGCTTTTTGTGAGCCAAAAGTAGACAATGTAATTACGCTTCCGCCAACGTATGGAATGTATAAGGTACTTGCAAATTTAAATAATGTTGAAGAAAGAGAAGTGCTATTAACAACCTGTTTTCAACCTAAAGTAAAGGAAATATTGGAAGTTGTGGATAAAAACAGTAAAATTTTGTTTTTGTGTTCTCCAAACAATCCATCAGGTAATTCGTTTTCAAATGAAGCAGTAGAAGTATTGTTAACTACATTTAAAGGTTTAGTAGTTATTGATGAGGCTTATATAGATTTTTCTTCTCAAAAAAGTTGGTTGGAACGTTTAAATGAATTTCCAAATTTAATTATCACCCAAACCTTATCAAAAGCTTACGGTTTAGCCGGAATTAGATTAGGAATTTGTTATGCTTCTTCAGAAATAATTGCCGTTTTAAATAAAATAAAACCACCTTATAATATTAATGAGTTAACTCAACAACGAGCACTTAAAAGATTGTTAGTTATTGAAAAGGTACAAGAAGAAATTGAGGCTATTATTCAAATGCGACAAAAGATGATTGAAAAATTAAAGACATTACATTTTGTTGAGAAAATATATGAATCTGATGCTAATTTTGTTCTAATAAAAGTAGATGATGCTGTTAAAAGGTATAATCAATTATTAAAAAAAGGTATTGTTATAAGAAATAGAACAACCCAACCTTTATGTGAAAATACTCTTAGAATTACCATAGGGACAAAAAATGAAAATAAATTAATGTGCAGAGTTTTAAATGAACTATAAAATGAAGAAAAAAGTATTATTTATAGACCGTGATGGTACAATAATTAAAGAACCTGCAGATGAGCAAGTAGATTCTTTTGAGAAAATAATTTTCTACCCGAAGTCATTTACTTATTTAGGTAAAATAGCAAAAGAACTTGATTATGAATTGGTTATGGTTACTAATCAAGATGGTTTAGGAACAGAAAGTATGCCAGAAGAAAATTTTTGGCCGGTTCATAATTTTGTACTTCAATGTTTTGAAAATGAAGGTGTTAAATTTGAAAATATTGTAATTGACAGAACTTTTGCCAAAGATAATGCTCCAACACGTAAACCAAATACAGGATTGTTAACTGAGTATTTTTCGGAAGAGTATGATCTGGAAAATTCATTTGTAATAGGAGATAGATTAACAGATGTTGAGCTAGCTAAAAATTTAGGCGCTAAAGGAATTTTTATTAATGACAATACTAATTTAGGAACTGATGAAATAACTGTTAAAAGGGAATCTTTAAACAATTTTATTGCGTTGGAAAGTAACGATTGGCAAAAAATATATGAGTTTTTAAAGCTTGAAAACAGAACCGCAGAACTCACTAGAAATACCAATGAAACTAAAATTTATATCAAATTAAATTTAGATGGAACTGGTAAAAGTGATATTTCTACAGGAATTGCTTTTTTTGATCATATGTTAGATCAAATTTCTCGTCACGGAAGTATGGATTTAACCATAAAAGTAGAAGGAGATTTAGAAGTAGATGAGCATCATACTATAGAAGATACTATGATTGCGTTGGGTGAAGTGTTTGCCAAAGCATTGGGTAACAAATTAGGCATAGAACGTTATGGTTTTTGTTTACCAATGGATGATTGTTTAGCACAAGTTGCTATTGATTTTGGAGGTAGAAATTGGTTGGTTTGGGATGCAGATTTTAAACGTGAAAAAATTGGAGAAATGCCAACAGAAATGTTTTTTCATTTGTTTAAATCATTTACAGATGGTGCACGATGTAATTTAAATATAAAAGCAGAAGGTACTAATGAACATCATAAAATAGAAGGAATTTTTAAAGCATTTGCCAAAGCAATTAAAGTAGCGGTAAAAAGAGATTCTGAAAAAATGATTTTACCTAGTACAAAAGGAATGCTGTAATGGTTTTTGGTTTTTAGCAATCAACTAACAACTAATAACAAACAACAAAATAAAATAAATGAAAATAGTAATTATAAATTACGGAGCAGGAAACATTCAATCTTTAAAATTCGCTATTCAACGTTTAGGTTATGAGGCTGTTTTAAGTAAGGACGAAGAGGAAATTAGAAATGCCGATAAAGTTATTTTTCCAGGAGTAGGCGAAGCAAGTAGCGCCATGAAAATGTTAGAAGCTACAGGATTAGATAAAGTAATTCCAACATTAAAACAGCCGGTTTTAGGTATTTGTTTGGGTATGCAATTAATGTGTAATTATTGTGAAGAAGGTGATACTCAAGGATTACGAATTTTTGATTGCGATGTTGTAAAATTTGATACTCGTGAAAAAGTTCCTCAAATAGGATGGAATCAAATAGAAAATTTAAAGTCCGATTTATTTAAAGGAATTAAAGAAAAAGAATATATGTATTTAGTACATAGTTTTTATGTTCCTTTAAATATAGAGGCTATAGCAACAACAAATTACGGTATAAATTACGCCTCTGCATTACAAGAAAAAAACTTTTTTGGTGTGCAATTTCACCCAGAAAAGAGTAGCAAAGCAGGAGCACAAATTTTAAAGAATTTTTTGGAGTTATAGACCAACAACATAAAACCATCAACCAACCAACAACTATAATGAAATGAGAATTATCCCTGCAATAGATATTATTAACGGTAAATGTGTTCGTTTATCAAAAGGAGATTATGCAACACAAAAAATATACAACGAAAATCCGTTAGAAGTAGCTAAAATGTTTGAAGCGCACGGTGTAAAACATTTACATTTGGTGGATTTAGATGGAGCAAAAGCGAGTCATATTGTAAATCATAAAGTATTAGAAACTATAGCAAACAATACAAGTTTATCTATCGATTTTGGTGGAGGATTAAAGTCTGATGATGATTTAAGAATAGCTTTCGAAAGTGGAGCTAAACAAATAACAGGTGGGAGTATTGCAGTAAAAAATCCAGCAATTTTTAAAAACTGGATACTAAAATTTGGTGCTGATAAAATTATTTTAGGTGCCGATGCTATGGATGAAAAAATTGCAGTTAGTGGTTGGTTAGAAGAATCTGATAAAGAATTAATACCTTTTGTAAAAGGTTACCAAAAAGAAGGAGTGAGTTATGTTATTTGTACAGATATTTCAAAAGATGGAATGTTGCAAGGTCCTTCGTTTGAATTATATAAAAAAATGCTAAAAGAAATTTCAAATATAAAACTTATAGCTTCAGGAGGTATTTCTACATATAATGAATTACCAAAATTAGCTGAAATGGGTTGTGAAGGTACCATTGTTGGTAAAGCAATTTACGAGCATAAAATTAGTATGAAAGAGATAGAAAAATTTATTTTAAGCAACTATTAAAGTGCTCGTCATTCTAAACTTGTTTCAGAATCGCGTTAATTAATAAAAATTAGTTTTGTTTACATATTAGCAAATAAATATAATACAAAGAATCTAGTCTATTTTGAAGAATTTATGGATATTAGACAGGCAATTTTAAGAGAAAAACAATTGAAAAATTGGCATTACGATTGGAAAATAAATTTAATTAAACAACAGAATCCATTGATAAGAACGTTGGATTTATAAAAATATGAGACCCTGAAACAAGTTCAGGGTGACGAAATTATGTTAACAAAAAGAATTATTCCTTGCTTGGATATAAAAAACGGAAGAACTGTAAAAGGTATTAATTTTATAGATTTACGCGATGCTGGTGATCCAGTAGAACTGGCAGAAATTTATGCAAATGAAGGGGCAGATGAACTAGTGTTTTTAGATATTACGGCTACCGAGCAAAAACGTAAAACTTTAGCAGAATTGGTAATGCACGTTGCTGAAAAAGTAAATATTCCTTTTACTGTTGGAGGCGGAATCTCATCGGTTGAAGATGTAGAAATATTATTAAATTCAGGTGCTGATAAAGTTTCTATCAATTCTTCTGCAGTAAAAAATCCACAATTAATAAATAATTTAGCTGCAAAATTTGGAAGTCAATGTGTAGTAGTTGCTATTGATGCGAAACAAATTAATGGAGAATGGATGGTTCATTTAGTTGGAGGAAAAGTTCCTACGGATATTAAATTATTTGAATGGGCTGTGGAAGTTGAAAAACGTGGTGCAGGAGAGATTTTATTTACTTCTATGGATCACGATGGTACTAAAAATGGCTTTGCAAATGAAGCATTAGCACATTTAGGCACTTTAGTAAATATTCCAATAATTGCTTCTGGTGGAGCAGGAAATATGCAACATTTTACAGATACTTTTATTAAAGGTAAAGCAGATGCTGCATTAGCGGCAAGTGTTTTTCACTTTAAAGAAATTGAAATAAAAGATTTAAAAAAGGAATTAAAAAGGAATAATATTCCGGTTAGGCTATAAATTTACTGGTCGTTGAGCGGAGCCGAAACGCAACTATTAATTGTGATTTCAACTCCGCTCAATCACCCAAAACATACAATTATGACAATAGATTTTAATAAAAATAGTGATGGTTTAGTACCAGCAATTATTCAAGATTTTACAACCAGACAAGTTTTAATGTTAGGTTATATGAATGAAGAAGCATACAAAAAAACCATAGAATCTGGAAAAGTGACCTTTTTTAGTAGAACTAAAAATAGACTTTGGACAAAAGGAGAAGAAAGCGGAAATTTTTTAAACCTTGTTTCTATTAAAAATGATTGTGATAACGATACTTTATTAGTGAAAGTTAAACCTGTAGGTCCAACGTGTCATAAAGGTACGGATACTTGTTGGGATGAAGCTAATTATCAGCAGTTTGGATTTTTAACTGAATTAGAAAATGTAATTAAAAGTAGACGCTTAAACTCTAACTCAGAAAAAAGTTATGTTGCCTCTCTTTTTGAAAAAGGTATTAATAAAATTGCTCAGAAAGTAGGGGAAGAAGCTGTTGAAATTGTTATTGAGGCTAAAGATGATAATGATGACTTGTTTTTAAATGAAGGAGCAGATTTGTTATTTCATTATTTAATTTTGTTACAAGCAAAAGGATTCAGTTTAAAAGATATTGTAAAGGTTTTAGAAGGAAGACATAAATAACAAGTATTAATTATTGCGCACTTTTTTTCTAAAAAAAACAAATTCTATGATTTTTATTGACAATGAAGGATGTACTAATCCTAAATTAAATTTAGCTTTAGAAGAATATGCATTAAGAAATTTTGATGCTTCTACAGATTATTTATTATTTTATATTAACGAGTCATCTATAATTATTGGGCGAAACCAAAATACCTTAGAAGAAATTAATCAGGAATATATAACTGAGAAAAATATACACGTTGTAAGACGCATTTCTGGAGGTGGAGCTGTTTACCATGATTTAGGAAACTTAAACTTTAGTTTTATTACCAACCACGATGGAAAAAGTATTAGTAATTTTAAAAAATTTACTGAGCCAGTAATACGTGTGTTAAATACTATGGGAGTTGCTGCCGAATTAAAAGGGCGCAATGATATTTTGGTTAATGAAAAGAAAATTTCTGGTACAGCTCAATTTTCTACCGGAAAACGAATGATTAGTCATGGAACTTTATTGTTCAATACTGATATGAGTGAAGTATCTAAAGCTCTTCAGGTAAAAATGAGTAAAATTCAGTCTAAAGGCCATAAATCGGTTAGAAGTCGCGTTGCAAATATTAGTGAGTTTTTAAACACACCTATTTCAATGGAAAGTTTTAAAAATCAATTGCTTACTGGTTTATATGAAGCTCGTGAACATTTTGAAATTTATAAATTAACCGAAGCTGAATGGAAAGCTGTTCACGAATTAAAAGCTGAAAAATATGATTTATGGGATTGGAATTTTGGGAATTCTCCTAAATTTAATATCCAGCGAAACAAACGTTTTTCAATAGGTGAAATTGATTTACGTATTTTTGTAGAAAAAGGACTTATTTCAGATTTTAAAATTTTTGGAGATTTTTTTGGAAGACAACCAGTTTCAGATATTGAAGAATTATTAATTGGAGTTCCGTACGATAAAACTGAAATTAGTAATAAGCTGAGTACTATAGCAGTTGAAAATTATTTTGGGAAATTAGAAAACTCAGAATTTATAAATCTTGTTTATGGAAACGATTAATTGCTTGTAAAAGCAATCTATTAACTATAAATGATAAAAAACTAAATATGAATTCAATTTCAAAAACAACCATAAATTTTCTTAAAGATTTAAAGCAAAACAACAATAGAGATTGGTTTGCTAACAATAAATCTATTTTTGAAAGTGAACAAAAACTTATTAAAAAATTTTATGTTTCTCTACAAGAAAAATTAAAAGAACATGATGAAATTGAGAGTTTAAAAATGTTTCGAATTTATAGAGATGTCCGATTTTCTAAAGATAAAACTCCGTATAAGCCGCATTTTGCCGGAAATTTTGTAAGAGCAACAAATAAATTAAGAGGTGGATATTATTTAAGAATAAGGCCAGGTGAAAGTTTTTTAGCTGGTGGTTTTTGGGAACCAAATAAAGAAGACTTACTGCGTATTAGAAAAGAGTTTGAAATGGATACTTCTGAAATTCGTGAAATATTAAACAACCCTACATTTATAAAATATTTTGGAAAATTAGAAGGTGAATCTCTAAAAACTGCACCTCGTGGTTTTGATAAGGATCATCCGGATATGGATTTAATTAAAATGAAACAATTTATTGTTACGCGCTCTTTTACCGATCAAGAAGTTCTGTCTCCTGATTTTTTAGATGAAATAAACAAAAGTTTTAAAGCTATGCGTCCGTATTTTAACTACATGAGCGAGGTTTTAACTACCGATTTAAACGGAGTTTCAATTATAGATTAAAACAAAAACATACAAAAAAAAGACCAAAACTATTTCAAGTCTTGGTCTTTTTATAAATTATATAGTTAATTTTTAACTCGTTCTTTCTAACAAAGCCATATAAAAACCATCAAAACCAGATTTATAAGCAGAAACTTTATTTTGTTTCTCTAATTGAAATTCTGGATGATTTTTTAAAAATAATTGAACTTGTTTTTCATTTTCTGACGGTAAAATAGAACACGTTGCATACACCATTTTTCCACCAACTTTTACTAATTGCGAATATTCTTCAAGAATTTCAGCTTGCGTTTTAATAATATTATCTACAAATTCTGGTTGTAATTTCCATTTACTATCAGGATTTCTTTTTAAAACTCCAATCCCGCTACAAGGCGCATCAATTAAAACTCTGTCTGCAGTACCTTTCATTTTCTTAATTACCTTTAAAGAATCTATTTCTTTGGTAGTAATATTATGAACTCCATTTCTACGAGCTCTAATTTTAAGTTTTCTTAATTTACTTTCATAAATATCTGTAGCAATTAATTGACCTTTATTTTCCATTAAAGCAGCTAAATGTAAAGATTTTCCTCCAGCACCAGCACAAGTATCAATAACTTTCATTCCAGGTTTTACATCTAAATATTCTGCAACCAATTGAGATGAAGCATCTTGCACTTCAAAAAAGCCTAATTTAAACGCTTCTGTAGTAAAAACATTGGCACGTTCTTTTAATTTTAATGCAAATTCATAACCTCTAATAGGTTCAGTTTCAATACCTTCATCTTCTAGCTTTTTTTGCAATGCTAGTTTAGTTGTTTTTAAGGTATTTACACGTAAAATAACTTCAGCTTGTTCATTTAACGCACTAATTTCATTTGTCCATTTTTCAACACCCAATTCTTTTACGCATAATTCATCCATCCAATCTGGAATAGATTCTTTAAAAACACGTTCTTTTTGAAGTTCATCAAATTTTCCTTTAATTCTACGTTCTGGAACTCCTTGTAATTGGTTCCAATCTGGTAATTTATAACCTTTTAATACAGCTAAAACTGCAAAATTTTTCCAAACGTTCTCTGTAGTATAATGAGATTTTGTTCCTGCAATTTCGTTGTACAATCGTTTCCAACGTACCATATCATAAATAGTTTCAGCAACAAATTTACGGTCTCTAGCTCCCCAGCGCTTATCTCTTTTTAATGCTTTTTCAACAACTTTATCGGCATATTCTCCTTCATTAAAAATTAATTTCATCGAATCAATAACCGTAAACACTAAATTTCTGTGTAATCTCATATTAAAATTTTGGACTGCAAATATACATAAATAGATTATAAGATTTTGCAATTGTTTATTGTACATTGAATTGTTACCTTCGTATTTTAAAAAAAAATGGCAATTTACACACTAAATACTTCTATAGCTTACTTAAAAGGTGTTGGCCCTAACAGAGCAGATTTATTAAAATCGGAGTTAGGAATTTATACCTATGGAGATTTAGCGAATTTTTTCCCGAATAGATATTTAGATAGAACCCAGTTTTATAAAATAAGTCAATTACAACAAAATGCGGCAGAAATTCAGATTGTTGGAAAAATTACTAATATAAAAACGGTACAACAAAAAAAAGGAAGTAGGTTAGTAGCTACTTTTGTTGATGATACTGGCGCAATGGAGTTGGTTTGGTTTAGAGGTGTAAAATGGATTAAAACTTCTTTAAAAGTAAATACGCCCTATGTTATTTTTGGAAAAACAAATTATTTTAATGGTTCGTTTTCAATGCCACATCCTGAAATGGAATTGTTAGCTGATTACAAAAAAAGTTTACGCACAGCCTTACAACCAATTTACCCATCTACAGAAAAATTAAGTAATAAGGGAGTAACAAACAGAGTTGTTTCTAAAATGGTTGAAAGTTTATTTGAAGAAGTAAATGGTTCATTTACAGAAACTTTATCAAAAGAAATACTTCAAAACTTTGGTTTTATTTCTAAAACAGAGGCGTTATTAAATATTCATTTTCCAAAAAATCAAGAGTTACTTACAAAAGCCCAACAGCGTTTAAAATTTGAGGAATTATTTTTTATTCAAATGCAATTGATTCGAAAAAAAATGATTCGAAAAGCAAAAATTAAAGGGTATAATTTTAATAAGATTGGAGAGTATTTTAATCATTTCTATACTAATAAATTACCATTTGATTTAACCAATGCTCAAAAACGAGTTTTAAAAGAAATCCGTAAAGACATGGGTTCCAATGCCCAAATGAACAGGTTATTGCAAGGAGACGTTGGTTCGGGTAAAACAATTGTTGCGTTGTTAAGTATTTTAATTGCAATGGATAATGGTTTTCAAACGGCTTTTATGGCACCTACAGAAATTTTAGCTACGCAGCATTATAATTCGGTAGTTGAATTACTTAATGGAATGAATGTTACGGTACAACTTCTTACAGGTTCAACCAAAACAAAAGAGCGCAAATTAATTCATGAACAATTACAATCTGGCGAGTTACATATACTAATAGGAACACATGCATTAATTGAAGATAAAGTACAGTTTAAAAACTTAGGATTAGCAATTATTGATGAACAGCATAGGTTTGGTGTAGAACAACGCTCTAAAATGTGGAAGAAAAACGAATTGCCTCCGCACGTTTTAGTTATGACAGCTACACCAATACCAAGAACATTAGCAATGAGTGTTTATGGCGATTTAGATATTTCTGTTATTGATGAGTTACCTCCAGGAAGAAAGGAGATTGTTACTGCGCATAGATATGATAAAAATAGACTATCTGTTTTTAAATTTTTAAAAGAAGAAATTAGTAAAGGCCGTCAAATATATATTGTATATCCGTTAATAAATGAATCTGAAGCGATGGATTATAAAGATTTAATGGATGGCTATGAAAGTATTTCTCGTGAGTTTCCAAAACCTCAATACCAAATAAGTATTGTTCATGGTAAAATGAAAGCCGATGATAAAGAATATGAAATGCAACGGTTTTTAAAAGGTGAAACTCAAATTATGGTGGCAACTACAGTAATTGAAGTTGGTGTTAACATACCAAATGCCAGTGTTATGGTTATTGAAAGTGCAGAACGTTTTGGTTTATCGCAATTACATCAGTTAAGAGGTAGAGTTGGACGTGGAGCAGAGCAAAGTTACTGTATATTAATGACTAGCTTTAAATTATCTGATGATGCCAAAATTAGATTGCATACTATGGTAGATACTAGCGATGGTTTTAAAATATCTGAAGTAGATTTAAAATTACGAGGTCCAGGAAATTTAATGGGAACCCAACAAAGCGGTGTGTTAAACTTGAAAATTGCAGATATAATAAAAGACGGCGAACTTTTAAAATTAGCTAGAAAACAAGCTATAGAATTACTTACAATTGATCCATCTCTCTCTAAATCAGATAATTTAGCAATTAAAACTGCGTATATAGAAATAAGTAAAAAAAGTACACTTTGGGCTAATATTAGCTAAAAAAGAAGAAGGTTAATATGAAGTAAAGTGATAGTAATCTACCATTTTACTTCACAAAAACCTTCGATAACAATCAATCAAAAAGTTATATTTTCAAATTTTTACACTCTAATTTATAAACAATTATGAGTATAAAATTGGTTTTTCATTTAGTTGCTACAATTATACGATTTCGAAAACGATATAGATGTTAAAAAAAATATAAAAATTACAAAAACACATAAAGAAATCATTTTTTTTGATTTAAAATTTATAGTAAAAAGTAACTATTGAAGTTATCATTCTAAATTGTATTATTTATCTTTGCAATTCGTAAAAAAATAAAATAGAAATGAAAATATCATATAATTGGTTAAAGCAGTTTTTAAAAGTAGATTGGGAAGCTGAGAAAACAGGCGAATTGTTAACCGATTTAGGACTTGAAGTTGAAGGTATAGAAACCGTTGAATCAATTAAAGGAAGTTTATCTGGAATTGTTGTAGGTAAAGTTTTAACTTGTATACAACATCCAAATGCAGATAGATTAAAAATAACAACAGTTAGTATTGGAGAAGGAGAGGAACCATTGCAAATAGTTTGTGGTGCTCCAAATGTAGAAGCTGGTCAAACAGTGCCAGTTGCAACTATTGGAACTACTTTATATGATGATAAAGGAGAACCATTTGTTATTAAAAAAGGAAAAATAAGAGGAGAAGAAAGTCATGGAATGATTTGTGCCGAAGACGAATTAGGTTTAGGTACTAGCCACGATGGTATTATGGTGCTAGATGATTCTTTAAAAGTAGGAACACCAGCCGCAACTGTATTTAATGTTGCATCTGATCAGGTTTTTGAAATTGGATTAACACCTAACAGAGCAGATGCAATGAGTCATTTAGGTACTGCAAGAGATTTACGTGCAGGATTAATTCAAAATAAAATTTCTTTAGAATTAATTTCACCATCTGTTAGTGATTTTCATGTAGACGATAGAACCTTAAAATTTGATGTTGTTGTAGAAGATACTGAAAAAGCACCAAGATATGCAGGAGTTACCATTTCTGGTATAACAGTAAAAGAATCTCCAGATTGGATTAAAAACAGATTAAAAGCTATTGGTTTATCACCAATTAACAATATAGTTGATGTAACAAATTATGTGTTACACGAATTAGGACAACCATTACACGCCTTTGATGCATCAAAAGTAAAAGGAAATAAAGTAATTGTTAAAACCTTACCAACAGGCACTAAATTTACTACGCTAGATGGTATAGAAAGAGAATTACACGAAGAAGATTTAATGATTTGTAACGGAAATGAAGAACCAATGTGTATTGCTGGTGTTTTTGGAGGTTCGGAATCTGGCGTTTCAAATAATACAACTTCAATATTTTTAGAAAGCGCATATTTTAACCCAGTAGCAATTCGTAAAACTGCAAAAAGACATGCTTTAAATACAGATGCTTCTTTTAGATTTGAACGTGGAATAGATCCTAATATTACTGAATATGCTTTAAAACGTGCAGCAAATTTAATTTTAGAAGTAGCTGGAGGTAAAGTTTCTTCTGAAATTGTTGATTTATATCCTAAAAAAATTGAAGATTTTCAAGTATTCCTTTCTTTTGAAAAAATGAATCGATTAATTGGTGTTGAAATTCCAAAGGAAACTGTTAAAAATATACTAGCATCGTTAGATATTAAATTTAATAATGTAACGGAAACAGGGTTAGGTTTAACTATTCCATCATATAGAGTTGATGTTACAAGAGAAGCAGATGTTATTGAAGAAATTTTACGTGTTTATGGTTATAATAATGTTGAGTTTTCTCATAAATTAAACACTTCAATTTCTTTTTCTGATTTTGATCCAACTAAGATTGAAAACATTGCAGCCAACCAGTTAATGGCACAAGGGTTTAATGAAACTATGGCAAATTCTTTAACTAAGCCAAGCTATGTTTCATTATCAGAAACATTAAATCCAGCGCATAATGTAACTATTTTAAATCCTTTAAGTAATGATTTAAGTGTTATGCGTCAATCGCTGTTATTTAGCGGGTTAGAATCTGTAGCATATAACATTAACAGAAAAAATAGTTCCTTAAAATTCTTTGAATTTGGAAAAACATATCAACACTTTGATAGCGGATACAGCGAGCAAAAACACCTAACATTATTTGTTTCTGGAAATCGTTCAAAAACACGTTGGAACACTTCCGATAAACCTTCTGATTTCTTTTATTTAAAAGGAATTTCTATTACTTTATTAGAACGTTTAGGAATTAAAAATTTAAAAACTTCACCTACAAAAAATGATGTTTTTTCTGAAGGAATTACTTTAAGTTTAGGTAAAATTAAACTAGTTGATATTGGTGTAGTTAAAAAATCAATTTTAAAAGAATTTGGCATAAAGCAGTCTGTATTATTTGCTGATTTTGATTGGGAAAATGTATTGAAAGTAGGAGGTAAAGGACAGATTAAAGTAACTGAACTACCTAAATTCCCTTCAGTAAAAAGAGATTTTGCATTGTTGTTAGATGCTGAAGTTTCATTTAATGAGATTTACAATTTAGCATTTCAGGCAGAGAAAAATTTACTAAAAGATGTGGATTTATTTGATGTTTATGAAGGAGATAAATTAGATGCTGGAAAAAAATCGTATGCGGTAAGTTTTTTAATTCAAGACGAAACAAAAACGTTAAACGATGTTCAAATAGATAAAATAATGCAAAAATTACAACAATCTTTTGAAAAGAATTTAGGAGCTACGTTAAGATAGTTTTCAATAAAAACCATAAAAAAACCTCTGAAATTCAGAGGTTTTTTTTTATTTCTGTAGATTCCTGCCTTCACGGGAATAACAATTATTTACTTCTTAGCTCTTTCAGTAGTAATTTCAGCAATTTTAATAATTACATCTGTAGCTAATTGTAAAGATTCCGCAGCCACATACTCATATCTTCCGTGAAAATTATGTCCACCAGCAAAAATATTTGGACAAGGTAAACCTTTGTAAGATAGTTGAGAACCATCAGTTCCTCCTCTAATTGCTTTAATTATAGGCTTTATATTTAATTGCTTCATTGCTTCTTCAGCAATATCTACAATATGCATTACTGGTTCAATTTTTTCGCGCATATTAAAATATTGATCTTTTATTTCAACAGTTACTAAGTTTGAACCTAATTTTTTATTAATAGTATCTGCAACTTTTTGAAAAGTAGCTTTTCTATCTTCAAATAATTTTAAATCGTGATCTCTAATAATATATTCTAACGTTGTTTTTTCTACTTCACCTTCCATACTATGCAAGTGATAAAAACCTTCGTAGCCTTCAGTTTCTTGAGGAATTTCATTTTTTGGTAGGCTTGCAATAAAGTCATTTGCAATTAACATAGAGTTAATCATTTTTCCTTTTGCATAACCAGGATGCACAATTTTACCATTAATAATTACCTTTGCACCTGCAGCATTAAAGTTTTCATATTCTAACTCACCAACCTGACTTCCATCCATTGTATAAGCCCATTCTGCACCAAATTTCTCTACATCAAACATATGCGCTCCTTTCCCAACTTCTTCATCTGGTGTAAAGCCAATTCTAATTTCTCCGTGCTTAATTTCTGGATGTTGAATTAAATATTCCATTGCCGAAATTATTTCTGTAACTCCAGCTTTATCGTCGGCACCTAATAACGTAGATCCGTCAGTTGTAATTAAAGTTTGACCTTTATACAATAATAAATCATCAAAATAACTAGGTGATAATACTATGTTTTCATCAGCATTTAACACAATATCCTTTCCATCATAATTTGGATGAAATTGAGGATTTACGTTGGTTCCAGAATAATCTGGACTTGTATCAATATGAGCAATAAAGCCAATAACAGGAACTTTAAAATCAACATTTGATGGTAATGTTGCCATAATGTAACAGTTATCATCTAAGGTTACATTTTTCATTCCAATCTCTTTTAAATCTTCCACCAAAATTTTAGCTAAATCCCATTGTTTCTCTGTGCTTGGAAACGCAGGATTATCTGGATCAGATTGTGTGTCAACTTTAATATATTTTACGAAGCGATCTATTATTTTTTGCATTATTTATAAATTTTCATCAAAAGTAAGTATTCAAAAAAGTATTTACAATGTATATATCTTAAATTATTGTAAAAATTCAATTTTTTCTAATAAGCTTAACGATTCACAAATTCTGTCATCAATATTTAAATTGCCATAAATATCTATAGCTGCAGAAAAATATGCCATTTCCGTTTTTTTTGAAATAATATTAAATTGATGATATGTAAATCCGTTTTTTTCACCTTTTAAAACATACCAATAACAAGGTGAATTAATAAAAGTAGCGGAACCCGATTTTATTTTTTCAAATCCATTTTGCGTAATAATTGAATCTGTTTTTTGATGAAAATCAGCATCAAAATTTACGGTTCCTAAAGCATACGATACATTTAAAATATACGTTTCAGAAAGTTGTTTTATAGTATCTGCTGAGAAAATTTCAGAAGAAGTTTCGGTGTAATATTTACTTGTTTTCCAAGATGTTGGAACAGACAACTTAAAGTTGTTTTTAAAATCTGAGTATTGTTTTAAATTGCTTAATTCAGTTGATCTACAATTAAACTCTTTTTGTAATTCTGATTGCTTTTTACAGCTTATAACAGCAATTAACATTAGTACTAAAACACCAATTTTTTTCATAATAATTTTTTATAATTTATTTAATAATCATTTTAGCAATTACTTCTTCACCAGAAAGCCAAGCCAAATTTTTATTTACAATTCTAATAGAATAAAAACCTTCTTCGCTTACTTTTTGCCAATTTTCACCAGAATTATTAGAGTAAAAAATACCATTAGTAGAGACTGCAAAAACTTCTTTTCCATTAGTTTCAGGTACATATTGTACGCAACTCACATATTTAGGTTCACTATTTTCAGCTACAACTTTCCAAGTTTTTCCACCATCTTTGGTAATTGCTTTATTTGCAGAATTTCCAAATTTATTGGTATAATCTCCACCGCAAATAATACCATTTAATTCACTAGAAAAAGCAACAGTATAAATACCAGTTGTTGGTTTTCCTTGTATTATTGGCGTATCATAAACTTTCCATGTTAAACCCATATCTGAAGTATGGAAAACTCTTGCTTTTATACCACCTGTAACAATCCAAGCATTTTTACCCACAATAGCTATGTTTGTATTGCTAGCGGCAAAAGCGGCTTCGCCATTTTCTATTTTAGGAAATTGCTCACAATCTATTTTTTTCCAAGTATTTCCTCCATCACCAGTTATTAAAACAGAAAGGCAATTATCTGTTGGATCGCCCATTGCTATACCGTTTAATTCATCAAAAAATTGCATTGAATCATAAAATACTTTATCGTTTTCTTCTTTATAAACAATTTCAATATTATTATTTTTAATTTGATATAACAACGCAGGATTTGCAACATTTAAAGCATAAACAGCTTGTTTAGTGTACGCCAAAGCTCTAAAATGAGGAACAATGGTATCTGTAATTATTTTTTGATTTTCTTTTAGTTTTCCATCAACAGAAACAAGTCCAATATCACCAATTGAGCCCGCATAAATAATTGTTGAATCGTTTACAATTTCAATTGCTCTAATACTTGTACTATCTATTTTAAATTTTTCTATAGAAACAGCTATAGTTTCTCTAGATGTATATTCTTCTTTGCAAGAAATCAATAAAAAAAGACTTAAAAATAAGGTAAAAGATAGTTTCATTTTAAAATGTTTGACTTACAAAGTAACTAAAAAAATATGGATGATTTTGAGTTGTAAAATCTTTAATTTTCAAAAATAACATCTTTTAAATTGCTAATTTAATAAAGTGTACATTTGCAGCCTTAAATTATTAGGTATGTCAACATTTTTAGAACTAGGAGTAAAAAAAGAGTATGTAGTTGCATTGAAAGAACTTGGAATTAAAAATCCAACAGAGATTCAAGAAAAAACCATTCCAATTTTGTTAAAATCTAAAACCGATTTTATTGGTTTGGCGCAAACAGGAACCGGAAAAACGGCAGCTTTTGGTATTCCTTTATTACATACTATAAACCCAGATCTACCTTCAATTCAAGGATTAATTTTAGCTCCAACTCGTGAATTAGTTCAACAAATTAAAAAGCAGTTATTTAAATTCACAAAATATTCTGAGAAGAAAATATTTGTTGAAGGTGTTTATGGAGGTGAAAAAATAGAAAAACAATTAAGTTCTTTAAAAAGAACTACACATATTATTGTTGCAACTCCAGGAAGATTAATAGATTTAATTGAAAGAGGTGAAGTAGATTTAAAGAAAATTAATACTCTTATTTTAGATGAAGCCGATGAAATGCTAAATATGGGCTTTAAACAAGATTTAAATAGAATATTAAAATACACAAGCGGTTCTAGAAATACGTGGTTATTTTCAGCTACAATGCCCGATGAAATTCAGCGAATAATAAAAACATATATAGATAGTGAAGCTCCAAAAATTGCTGTAAATAAAAACGCTTTGGTAAATGCAAAAATTACCCATCAATTTATTCAAACAGATATTAAAGAAAAAGTAAATTTAATAATTAAACTGTTGGAACGCAGGCAATCAGATAGAGGAATTATTTTTTGTAGAACAAAAGCGGGAACACAAAGTTTAACAGCTACTTTAAAAGAAGAAGGTTTTTCGGTAGAAGCTTTAGAAGGTGATATGCAGCAAAAAGAACGAGATAAAGTTATGCGCGCTTTTAAAAATGGTAGTTTACAAGTATTAATTTCTACAGATGTTTCTGCACGTGGTATTGATGTAAACAACTTAGCTTTTATTATTCACCATCAACTTCCGGAACAACTTGAATATTACACACATAGAAGCGGAAGAACTGCCAGAGCTGGCAAAACAGGGTTTTCTATTGCTTTAATTTTACCTAATGAAATTAATAGAATTCAAGAAATTCAAAAGGAGCTAGGTATTAAATTTATGCAAATCTCAATTTAAGTTAAAAGTAAAATTTTTATTTTTTTTTAAATTTATAATGCATAAACCTATAATTCGTTGTAATTTTACACGCTACTATTAAAATTAGAAATGTGTCAGTAAGAACAACGGAATTAGAGGAAAGAAAAGCAGGAAAAGATTTATATAGCTATCAAAAAGAAGCTATTGATAAAATTTTTAAACGTTTTGATGAAGCAAGAGAAGATTATCATTTGTTATTTCAATTACCAACAGGTGGTGGGAAAACAGTAATTTTTTCCGAAATTGTAAGGCAATATTTAAAAAATCACAATAAAAAGGTTTTAATATTAACACATAGAATTGAATTGTGTAAGCAAACTTCAAAAATGCTTACCGAGTTTGATGTTGTTAATAAAGTGATTCATAGTAAAGCAAATTTAGATGATCAACAATTGTATTCGTGCTTTGTTGCAATGGTTGAAACCTTAAATAATAGGCTAAATGATAATAAGTTAGATATTTCTGATATTGGTTTGGTTATTATTGATGAAGCGCATTATAATTCATTTACAAAAATATTTAAATTCTTCTCAAAAGCATTCTTTTTAGGTGTTACCGCAACTCCTTTAAGCTCTAACATTCAATTACCAATGAATGATAATTATGAGGAATTAATTGTTGGAGAATCTATAGAATCATTAATTGAAAATAAGTTTTTATCACGTGCAATTACGTATTCTTACAATGTTGGATTAACTTCTTTAGTGGTTGGTGCAAATGGAGATTATACCGTAAAATCATCGGATGATTTATATACCAATAATGAAATGTTAAGCAAACTTTTAGAAGCCTACGAAGAACGTTCTAAAGGTAAAAAAACATTAATTTTTAATAATGGTATTAACACATCGCTTAACGTGTATCATACATTTAGAGCCGCTGGTTACGAAATTGCGCATTTAGATAACACATCATCTAAAAAAGAAAGAGAACATATTTTAAGGTGGTTTAAAAAAACACCAAATGCTATTTTAACTTCTGTAAGTATTTTAACAACCGGTTTTGATGAACCCACTGTTGATACAATTATATTAAATAGAGCTACCAGATCACTTACATTATACTACCAAATGATTGGTAGAGGATCACGTATATTAAAAGATAAATCAACTTTTAATGTAATAGATTTAGGAAATAATTTTCACAGATTTGGAATGTGGGGATCTGATCTTAATTGGCAAAAAATATTTAAATCTCCTAATTATTATTTAGATACTTTAATTAATGATGAAGAATTAGAGAATAATTTTAGATATGAAATGCCTCCAGAATTAAGAGCGCAGTTTGTAAAAACAAAAGATGTTTATTTTGATATTAAAGCAACCTATGTAGATGCTATTCAAAATGGCGAATCTTCAAAAGAAGTTCTAAAACGTTCTATTGAACAACATGCCTATATTTGTATAGAAAATAGTGAAGATGTTTACGATGCATTAATTTTAATGAATCAGTTAGGCGAAGATATTGAGTATAGAATTCAACAATATATTAGATGCATTTGTAAAAGCACCAAGAATTTTATTGATTGGTTGAATGATGATTATAGAAAAAAATTAAGAGCCTATCTTTTAGAAAACTTTGATACAGTTTTTGAAGAAATTAATGGATATCCACCAGAAGATTAATAGAGAATATTTAAATATTTTTTTTCTGATATTCAGTGTTTTAAAATTATAACATTTAGATATTTAACAAACTTTTTCAATTATATTTGCCGCTTTAATTTCAAAAAATGAATCATTCAAATCCTTCTAAAATTACTGATGAACAATTGGATTCCTGTATTGCTGTTTTACAACAATTAATAGGAGATACCAATCAGGTTTTTGAACTTTCAGAAGAAAAAAGAATTGCACTTATAAAAGCTGCAGGTCAACTAACGCGCCCAGATAGAGATGAATTCTCACGAAGAAAAAAGGACGCGAAAAAAGCCGAAAAGCGCAAAATGATAGCCAAAGACAGGCACGCAAGAAAAGAAACTGGAATAAGAAGTGCTCGTGAAGCAAGTGTTTTTGTAGCACCTTTAATGATTGATTTAACAGGTAAAAGTGAAAAGGAACTTGAGTTAGAATCTCCTAGAAATTGCTATTGTTGCCAAAAATTGTACACAAAATTACATCACTTTTACGATACAATGTGTGTTGAATGTGGAGACTATAATTATGCAAAACGTTTTCAAACTGCAGATTTAACAGGTCAAGTAGCTGTAATTACGGGCTCTCGTTTAAAAATTGGATATCATATTACATTAATGTTATTACGATCTGGAGCAACCGTTGTGGCTACAACTCGTTTTCCTGTAGATTCTGCTTTGCGTTTTTCAAAAGAAGATGATTACAGCAAATGGAAAGATCGTTTAAAAATTCACGGATTAGATTTACGTCATATTCCTAGTGTTGAAATTTTCTGTAACTATATTGAACAACAATACGATAGACTTGATATTTTAATTAATAACGCAGCGCAAACAGTAAGAAGACCTGCCGGATTTTTTCATCATTTAATGGAAAAAGAAGAAATGCCATTTGAAAGTTTGCCAAAATCAGCACAAGATTTATTATCAAATCATATTAGTTGTTTAAATGAATTGAAAACATTAACAAGTGGTGCTTCTGCAACTAAAAATATGCCTGTAACTTGGCACGGTGTAGAACCAGGAATTGGGTTAAGAGCTTCGGCTAAATTATCTCAAATTCCGTATAGTTTTGACAATTCATTATCAGCTAGTGAAGTTTTTCCTGAAGGACAATTAGATGCTGATTTACAGCAAGTTGATTTGCGCAAAACAAATAGTTGGCGTTTAAAAATTGGTGAAATTGAAACTACCGAAATGGTGGAAGTTCAATTGGTAAATTCTATAGCACCATTTGTGTTGTGTAACCGTTTAGCTGAGTTAATGAAGAAGGAGAATACAGGTAAAAAGCACATTATTAATGTATCTGCAATGGAAGGAAAATTCCATAGATTTAGAAAACAAGACAGACATCCACATACCAACATGGCAAAAGCAGCATTAAATATGTTAACGCATACATCTGCATCTACATTAGCTAAATTTGGAATTTATATGAATGCTGTAGATACTGGTTGGGTAACAGATGAAGATCCAGTAGATTTATCTAAGCATAAAGCAGAAGTACACGATTTTCAACCACCTTTAGACATTGTAGATGGAGCAGCCCGTGTTATGGATCCGTTAATTGATGGAATAAATACAGGAAAACATTGGTGTGGAAAGTTTTTAAAAGATTATAAGCCAATTGATTGGTAAAATATATTATGAGTACAGAACAACCAAATAATCCGTTACACGGAGTTAAATTAGCTGAAATTGTACAATTTTTAGTTTCAACTTATGGCTGGGAGGAATTAGGAAATAGAATTAAAATAAATTGTTTTCGTTCCAATCCAACTATAAAATCTACCTTAACATTTTTACGTAAAACACCTTGGGCGCGCGAAAAAGTAGAGAATCTTTATCTTCGTTCAATCAAATAAAATTTTTTATTTTTACATTTTAAAATTCAAAAAATGCCAAATAAAACCTACAAAATTGCTGTATTGCAATTAAACTTAAATGATATTGCAGAAAACAATCTTAAAAAATGTATTAGTTGGGTAAAAGATGCTGCAGCACAAGGAGCTGAAGTAATTTCGTTACCCGAATTGTATAGCAGTCATTATTTCTGTCAGAGTGAAGACACTGATAATTTTTCAATTGCTGAAGAATTATACAGTACGTCATTTATTGCTTTTAGTGCTTTGGCAAAAGAATTAGGCGTTGTAATAATTGTTCCTTTCTTTGAAAAAAGAATGGCTGGAATTTATCACAACAGCGCGTATATTATTGATACTGATGGAAGTGAAGCGGGTTTATACCGTAAAATGCACATTCCAGATGACCCTCATTTTTACGAAAAATTTTATTTTACTCCTGGAGATATTGGGTTTAAAACATTTCCAACTAAAAAAGGAAAAATTGGAACTTTAATTTGTTGGGATCAGTGGTATCCAGAAGCTGCTCGTTTAACAGCATTGCAAGGAGCTGAAGTGTTATTTTATCCAACAGCCATTGGTTGGCATCCGCTTGAAAAAGAGCAATATGGTGAAAATCAACACGGTGCGTGGATGAATGTTATGAAAGGTCATGCGGTTGCAAATGGCGTTTATGTTGCTGCAGCAAACAGAGTTGGTTTGGAAAAATATATTCCAGGTACAGAAGGAATTCAATTTTGGGGTTCTTCATTTATAGCTGGTCCACAAGGTGAAATTTTAGCACAAGCTTCACATGATAAAGAAGAAATTTTAATTGCTGAAGTAGATTTAGATTTACAAGAAAATGTACGTCAGAATTGGCCATTTTTTAGAGATAGAAGAATTGATGTCTTTGGAGATATTACTAAAAGAGCAATAGACTAATTATGGCAAATTCAACAAGAAGATTTCCTGCAGAATGGGAAAAACAACAAGGAATTTTATTGTGTTTTCCGCATAATGGAAATGATTGGCCAGGTAAATACGAAGCCATTCAGTGGGCATTTGTAGAATTTATTAAAAAAGTAGCTGCTGTTGAAGAAGTTATTTTAGTAGTAGCTTCAGAAAAATTAAAGGAAAAAGTTATTGGAATGTTAGAAACGGCTACGGTTAAAATTTCTAACGTTTCATTTATTATTTATAAAACAAATAGAAGTTGGATGCGCGACTCTGGACCAATTGTAGTTTACAATAATGGAAAGAGAGAAGCCTTAAACTTTAACTTTAATGGTTGGGCAAAATACACTAATTATCAACTAGATAAATACGTTCCAAAACAAGTTTCGGAACATTTAAATATTCCTTTAACTCAGGTTATTTATAAAGGAAAACCTGTAATTGTTGAAGGAGGAGCTATTGATGTAAATGGTAAAGGAACCTTACTAACAAGTGAAGAATGTTTACTACATCCCACCATTCAAGTAAGAAATGAAGGCTTTACAAAAGAGGATTATGAAACCGTTTTTAAACAGTATTTAGGTGTAACCAATGTTATTTGGCTAGGAAATGGAATTGTAGGCGATGACACACACGGTCATATTGATGATTTATGCAGATTTGTAAATGAAGACACCATAATTACTGTAGTTGAAGAAAATAAAAACGATGCTAATTATGCACCGCTTCAAGATAATTTAAAGCGATTACAGCAAGCTAAACTAGAAACTGGTAAAACACCAAACATAGTTGAGTTACCAATGCCAAAACCTTTAATTTTTGATGGTATTCAAATTCCTGCTAGCTACGCCAACTTTTTAATATTAAATAAAACGGTTTTAGTACCAACTTTTAATGACGCTAAAGATAGAATAGCTCTTAATATAATTGCTGAATGTTTCCCTGATAGAGAAATTATAGGAATTAGCGCAATTGATTTAATTTGGGGATTTGGAAC
>NZ_JBFHHX010000001.1:0-95525 GCF_041596795.1 Lutibacter sp. | reverse complement strand
GTGTATAATCCTAAAAATGAACGTTTTACTAATTATAAAAGTACAGCTGGAAAGAAAAACAGTTTAATAAGTAATTCTGTAATTTGTACATTTATAGATTCTAAAAACCGGTTATTTATAGGTACTTCCCTTGGGGTAAGTGTTGTAGAATTAAATAAATTTAAAGAATATATACCTAATGATATTGATTTTATAAATATTAAAGAAAAAAAAATAGAAGAAGGTGGTGTAAATTATATTACAGAAGACCATTTTGGAAATATTTGGCTAGGTTCAGATAGTGGGGTTTACAAATTAGATTCTAAGTTAAATTTAATAAAATCTTATTCTTCTCAAAATGGATTGCCTAATAACTTGGTTGTTGGAATTAAAGAAGATAATAATTACAATATGTGGATAACCACAAAAGGTGGTTTAACTTTATTAAATCCGCAAACTCATCAAATTAAAAATTTTAATGCTCATGATGGAATACAAGGAACAGAATTCCAAAGTAAATCCATAGAAAAAACAAAAAACGGACGAATTATAGTAGGTGGTATAAACGGGTTTAACATATTTCAACCTAATGACATTAAACAACGATCTTCGGTATCATTACTTCCTAAAATAACAAAGTTTAAGTTAAGTAACAAAACAGTAGTTCCGGGAGATTCTATAAACGGAAGAGTACTTTTAAATAGAGCTATTTCTGAAATAAAGGATTTAACCTTAAGATATGATGAGAATTATATCTCTTTTGAGTTTGTAGCATTATATTTTGATAACCAAGAGCAGGTTCAATATGCTTATAGAATGCAAGGTTTAGATAAAGAGTTTATAAATTTAGGTTCAAATAGAGTTGTCAATCTTTCAAACTTAGAATTTGGAAAGTATACTTTTGAAATAAAAGCAACTTCTACTGGAGATTGGGAAACAGCTAAAGCTACCTTCATTAATATTGAAATTACACCACCAATTTGGAAAACTTGGGGGGCTTATTTTATTTATTACACTATTGGTATTCTTGTGTTTTGGTTTATAATGTACTACTATACATTAAAAGTAAGAGAAGCGCAACAACATGATTTAGATCAAAAGCAACTGCAATTTTTTATTAATGTATCTCACGAGTTTAGAACACCGTTAACCTTAATATTAAATCCCGTAAATAAAATATTATCAAATTTTAATAACGATCCCGAAGTCATTAAAAAATCAGCAATTTCAATACAACGCAGTTCTAGGCGTTTATTACACTTAGTTAACCAATTATTAGATTATAGAAAAATGGACGTTGGAATGTCTCCAATTCAATTAGAAAAAGGAGATATAGTAAAATTCAGTTACGATATTTTTTCACTTTTTGATGATTTGGCTCAAAAAAAAGAGATTAATTTTACGTTTAAAAGCTCAACTAATAATATCAAATGTTTATTCGATTTTGATAAGGTAGAGAAAATTATTACCAATTTAATTTCTAATGCTATAAAATTCACTCAAAATGGTGGAGATATTATAGTCTCAGTAAATAAAATAAAAGCCAAAAAAAGGAAATCGATAAATTGGTTTTTTAACAGAGATAAATTAAGTGATTATATCGAAATAATTGTTGAAGATACTGGCGTTGGATTAGATAAAGAGCAACAAAAACATATTTTTTCTCGATTTTATAATGCAGACAAATCTAAATCAGGAACTGGAATAGGTCTTCATTTTACAAAAGCATTAGTAGAACTACATGGAGGTAAAATATCCTTAGAAAGTAAATTTAAGAAGGGTAGTAAATTTATTGTAGATATTCCTTTAGATATAAGCTCTAAACCAGATAAAGTAGAAAGTATAAAAAATGAATATTTAATCAACTCTATGAAAGCTGTGGAATATGATATGTTAATATCAAACGATACTTCCCCAACAGACAAGAAAGATATAAAACCAAATGATAGTAATACAAAACTACCTGTAATACTAATAGTAGAAGATAATAAAGAGCTTAGATTGCATTTGACCGATGATTTAAAGGATTCTTATGTTGTTAAAGAGGCAGTAAATGGTAAAGAAGGACTAAAAATGGTGAAAAAACACTATCCAGATATTATCATTAGCGATGTAATGATGCCTAAAATGGATGGATTTGAAATGTGTAATTTGATAAAATCAGATGTGGAAACGTGTCATATACCAATTATCTTATTAACCGCAAAAACATTAGAAGAAGATCGCATAGAAAGTTATGAAAATGGTGCTGACGCTTTTTTACCAAAGCCATTTTCTATAAGTGTTTTAAGAGCAAGAATAAATAATTTATTAGTTGCAAAAAAGAGATTGCGCGATCGATTTTCTGAATTAGGAGGCGTACCTCCTTCAAGTGAAATAACAACAAATAATTTAGATGAGGCCTTTTTAGATAAAGCTACAAGAATAGTTTTAAAAAACATTAGTGATTTTGATTTTAAACAAGAGAATTTATTGGAAGAAATGAATATTGGGCGCTCTCAATTTTATAGAAAAATAAATTCACTTACAGGGCAAAACCCAAGCTGCTTTATAAGAACAATACGATTACAATATGCCTCTGAGTTATTATTACAACAAAGTAATTCTATTAAAGAAGTTACTTATATGTCAGGCTTTAATTCTACAGCTTATTTTAGTAAAACTTTCCGTGAGTTATATAATTTAACACCTAGCCAGTACATTGAACAAAATGAAAAGAAAGCAAAACTAAATTGTTAATTAATGAGTTCTATTACTCCTAATTTTTATAGAAATTCTAATAAGAGGTCATAAGTATTCATAAGGTTACACTAGTAAAGCCAGTATTAATTAATTCCATTAAATGTTTTCTTTAAATGGGTTATATTTTATTATGTATGATTCATATTTTATACTACTAAAACTCCATAGTTGTTACTATTGTATAATTATATTTTAGCACAACATGACTAAATATATTTATGAATAGAATTGGAGTAATAATACAAGTTGTTATATTAATTTTTAATACAAGTTTAGGGCAAGCACTAGATAAAAATAGATCTTGTAAAACTGAAATTTTAGATAGCAGTGTTCAAGTTAAATTAACAGGGAAAGTTGTTGATAACGTTACTTCTGTAATAGTTTTAAAATTAAAAGAAAAACCTAATGTTTTGCCAATTGAAGCTTTACGGCAAAATGAGCTAGGAATTACAGCCCTAACTGCAAGTGGAGCAAATCCTAAACGATTTAAAAACCATGTATTTGGTAATTTTTCAGTTAAAAAACTGGGTAAATATGAATTTTCTTTAATACCTGTAAATGGAAAATAGAATCCAATTAACTTAAAAGAAATAAAAATTCAACCATAAAAAAAATAATTAGAAATTAATTATAAAAATGAAAGTATCACTTTTTTTTGTTTTTTTTATTATATCTAAGTGTTATTGTATAGCGCAAAATCCTATTTATAATAATTTTGATGAAGCACCAGTTAATGGTGGTTTGCAAATGGACGACTATTGGGTTTGGGGAAGTTCGGTTATTAAGGGGGAAGATGGTTTATATCACATGTTCGCATCTAGATGGTCAAAAATACTGCCTTTTCACCCAGGTTGGATGACTTCTTCAGAAATTGTTCATGCAACTTCAAAAATACCAGAAGGCCCATATAAATATATAGATGTGGTACTGGGAGAAAGAGGGACGCAATATTGGGATGGTAAATCTTGCCATAATCCTAAAATTGTAAGGTATAAGGATACTTACATTTTATATTATATGGGCTCTACGCACCCTTTTGAAAATATAACTAAAGAAAATGTTAATGAATTTAACCTATCAAGTAAATGGTGTATTGCTGCCAGATGGGGAAAACGTATTGGAATAGCAACTTCTAAAAGTCCCTATGGGCCTTGGGAAAGATTGAATGCTCCAATTTTGGATGTTGAACCTAATACTTATTACAGTTTTTTAACTTCAAATCCTTCTCCATTAATTAGAGAGGATGGCTCTGTAGTTTTGCTTTTTAAAGGAAGAACTTATAAAGAAGATGCTATTACACATAGTGATATGAGTATTGGTGTAGCTACGGCACAAACATATAATGGTAAATATACAGTTATTGGTGACAAACCATTATTTTCTGTGGAAAAATTTGGAGAGATAGAAGATCCACATTTATGGAGTGATGCTAAAGGTTATCATATGATTGCTAAAGATCAAAGGGGATTAATTACAGGTGAAGAAGGGTCTGGAGTTTTGGCACATTCAAAGGATGGAATTAATTGGATTATAGATAAGAATCCAAAAGCATATGACAAAACAGTAAAATGGAATAATGGAAAAATAATAAAACAAGGACAATTAGAGCGTCCCTTTGTTTTGGTAGAAAATGGAGAGCCAACACATATCTTTTTTGCTACTATGGATGGTTCAGGAGGCTTTGAAAGTGGTACAAAATCATGGAATATGGTTATTCCATTAAAATAGAATCAAGTTTAAAATTTAATAATAAATAATACATATATTAAGATGAGTAAAAAAATATTACTTTGGTCAATTACAGCTGCACTTGCAGGGTTTTTATTTGGGTTCGATGTAGTAGTAATTTCTGGTGCAGATCAAAAACTTCAAGCACTATGGGGATCGTCTGATTCATTTCATGGTTGGGTAGTTATGGGTATGGCACTTTGGGGTACTGTATTTGGAGCCATCTTTGGTGGAATTCCAACAAATAAGTTTGGTCGTAAAAATACATTAATTGCAATTGGAGTATTATTTGCAGTTTCAGCAATAGGTTCGGCACTTGCAAATGATCCATATGTATTTGCCTTTGCAAGATTTATTGGTGGTATTGGTGTTGGAGCATCAACCATTGCGGCACCTGCGTATATTTCTGAAATTGCTCCAGCAAAAAACAGAGGTCGTTTGGTAGCTATGTATCAATTTAATATTGTTTTTGGGATTTTAATAGCGTATTTATCAAACTACTTATTAAGTGGAATTGGAGAAAATTCTTGGAGATGGATGGTAGGAGTCGAAGCTATTCCTGCAGTTTTATATATACTATTTGCTGTAAAAGTTCCAAAAAGCCCAAGGTGGTTATTATCCCAATCTCGAGTTGAAGAAGCTAGAAAAGTATTGAAACTTATAAATCCTGATATGGATGTTGAAGAACAGATATTAGAGATTCAAAGTCATTCTGATAAAAGTGATAAAACGGAGACTATCTTCATTAAAAAATATAGATTTCCGTTAATGTTAGCATTTTTAATTGCGTTTTTTAATCAGTTTTCGGGGATTAATGCTTTTCTTTATTATGCACCACGTATTTTTGAGGAAGCTGGTTTAGGAGAAAGTACTGCTTTGTTAAGCAGTATAGGAATTGGTTTTACAAATCTTGTTTTTACATTATTAGGAGTGTTCTTAATTGATAAATTAGGAAGGAAAACATTGATGTATATTGGTTCTATAGGTTATATAATTTCATTAAGTCTTGTGTCTGCAGCGTTTTTCTTAGGTTGGACAGGTATGGCTGTACCTATTTTCTTATTTATTTTTATAGCAGCTCACGCTATAGGACAAGGCGCTGTAATATGGGTGTTTATATCTGAAATTTTCCCTAATCATTTAAGAGCTTCTGGTCAATCTTTTGGAAGTTCTACACATTGGGTTTTAGCAGCTATAATTCCGTCATCAATTCCATTTTTGTTTAATCATCCTATGATTGGGGCAGGAGTTGTGTTTATGGTTTTTGCTGGAATGATGGTGCTTCAATTATTATTTGTGGCGTTTATGATGCCAGAAACTAAAGGGAAAACCCTAGAGGAATTAGAAGATATTATTCTTAAGAAATAAAAAATTTTAGTATGAAAAAAATCATTGGTTTAGTTGTTTTTTATTTTATTGTAATTACTGTAAGTGCGTCAAATATTGACACACTTACAGTTTATAGTAAATCAATGAATAAGGAGATAAAAAATATTGTAATTACACCAGATTCATACACAAAAAAAGGAGCGGCATTTTCGGTTGTTTATTTACTACATGGCGCTGGCGGTGATCACAAAGCTTGGATAGGTAAAGCGCCTAGTATAAAAGAATATGCTGATAAATACAATGTTATTATTGTGTGTCCTGATGGAGAAAAAACTAGTTGGTATTTTGATAGTCCTATTGATGAAACCATGCAGTACGAAACTTATATAACGAAGGAATTAGTTTCGGAAATTGATAAATCCTATAAAACGTTACCAACTAATAAAAACCGTGCAATTTCCGGGTATAGTATCGGCGGTCACGGAGCGTTGTATTTAGCTTTTAAGCATCCCGATATTTGGGGAGCAACAGCAAGTATGAGCGGAGGTGTAGATATTAGACCATTTCCACTTAGTTGGGATATTTCTAAGCGTTTAGGAGTTTATGCAGAAAACCCTCAAGTATGGGAAAGCAATACCGTAATTAATTTAGTTTATTTATTGAACGGAAAGAATTTAAAAATCCTTTTTGATTGTGGTGTTGATGACTTTTTTTATGATGCCAATGTAAGGCTTCATAAAAAGCTTTTAGAACGTAATATTCCACATGATTATACAGAACGTCCTGGAGGGCATACAAATATATATTGGAGAAATTCAATTGATTATCAAATGCTCTTTTTTAATAAATATTTTAATAAAACACTTGAATAATGAAATTTAAATTTACTAAGTTTTTTGTACTTATAATTTTTGTAGTAACAATTTCTTGCATAGAAAAAACAGCTACCAAATTAAATGAAAAGGTAAATACAACTCAAGTTGCTAATAAACCAAATATTGTAGTATTACTTTGTGACGATTTAGGTTATGGTGATTTATCTTCTTTTGGGCATCCAATAATAGAAACTAAAAACCTTGATAAATTAGCTGAATCTGGAATTAAACTAACAAACTTATATTCAGCGGCACCAGTATGTTCACCTTCTAGAGTTGGTTTACTTACAGGAAGAAGCCCAAACCGAGCTGGAGTTTACGATTTTATTCCAGGTATAAAAAAAAGTGAGGACAATAGAGATTTGGTGCATTTGCAAGCTCATGAAGAAACTATCCCAGCCTTATTAAAATCAGTTGGTTATGCAACCTGCCTAGTTGGAAAATGGCATTGTAGCTCAAGATTTAATTCAGATTTACAACCTCAACCTAATAATTTTGGTTTTGATCATTGGTTTGCTACACATAATAATGCCGGCCCTAGCCATAAAAACCCTAAAAATTTTGTACGTAATAGACAAGAGGTTGGTGAAATTGAGGGGTTTAGTAGTCAAATTATAGTTAGTGAGGCTATTAATTGGTTAGAAAAACATGAAGATAACAATCCATTTTTTCTTGAAGTTGCCTTTCATGAACCACATGAGCCAATTGCATCACCAGAAAATTTAGTTAAAAAATATTTGCCAAAAGCAAAAAATAGAGAAGAAGCAGAATATTTTGCAAATGTTGAAAATGTTGATATTGCTGTAGGACGGTTAATAGAATACCTTCAAAAAAATTACAACGAGAATACTTTAGTTATTTTTACATCAGACAATGGTCCTGAAACTTTATTGAGGTATGAAAAGGCAAAAAAATCTTATGGAACACCAGGAGAATTAAAAGGAATGAAGTTATGGACAAATGAAGCAGGTTTTAGAGTACCCGGAATTGTTAGTTGGTTGGGTAAAAATAACTTTACTGGCACTTCAGACGCAGTTGTTTCTTCTTTAGATTTTCTTCCAACATTTTGTGAGTTAGCGGGGGTAGTATTACCAAAAAGAAAATTGGATGGAGAATCATTCAAATCTCTTATAGAGAAGGGAAAATTTAATAGAGAAAAGCCTTTGATTTGGGCTTTTTACGATGCTATAAATGATCATAGAGTCGCTATGAGAATGGGAGATTGGAAAATTATGGCTCGCTTAGAAGTTGACAATAAAGAACTACCGCATATTCATAATTTATATGATGGCAATGAAGACTTTGTTAAAAGCGCAAAGATGACGGATTTGGTTTTATTTAACCTAAAGGATGATATAAATGAATCAACAGATTTGGCATTAAAAAATCCAAAAGTTTTTGAGAAAATGAAAAAAGAGTTTGAAATTCAGTATAAAGAATTGTTAGCAGGTAGTCATATTTGGACACGCGGCGAGGAATAGTAGTAAATATAAACGTTTAGCATTTAGTTTAAATAAAAATAGTAGATTAAATTATGTACACTTTAAAATTAAAGAAAATAAATTGTGTTTTATTGATTATAATGGCAGTACATCTTATTGCCTGTGAAAAATCTGAAATAATTGAAGTGAAATCACCTGATCAAACTAAAAGTTTTAATTTAATAAAACAAGGAGATAGTAATAATATTACTTTTTCAATTAAATATAACGATCAAACTGTTGTATTGCCTTCAACTTTAGAACTTATTTCAAATCAGCTTGATTTTTCTGGAAATGTAGAAGTATTAAATGTTGAAAGTACAACGGTTAATAGCCAATGGGAAAGCAAGTTTAGTGAATTAAGCCCTATACCAGATAACTATAATCAGGTAAAAATCTATTTAAAACAAGGTAATGCTAAATTAAATTTAATAGCTAGAGCTTATAATGAAGGTGTGGCTTTTGCATACGAAATTCCAGAACAAAACAATATTGTGAAGCTAAAACTAAGTGAAAATATTCATTATAATTTTACTAAAGATTATTTAGTTTGGTCAACACCTAAACGTGGTAAAGGAGTTTTAACTGCACAAGGAGAATACAAAAAAAATCCGTTAACACAATTACAAGAAGGTTGTGAAAGACCATTGGTTATTGAGGTGGCAGATAGTATAAAAATTGCCTTAGCAGAAGCTCGATTGGTAGATTTTGCAAGATTAAGCTATAACAAAGGAACATCTTCAAACTTTAGCATACTTTCTTCATTAGATGGAAGAATGGAAGAAGTAAAGCACGATCTTGTTTCAGGTGCTGATCTTTCTGAAAGAGACAAAAAAGGATTTAAGGTTAACCAAAAATTACCAATTCTATCTCCTTGGAGAGTTGTTATGATAGGAAAAAGCCATGCTGAATTATTAGAAAATAATTATATCATTCAAAATTTAAATCCACCATCTGCAATTGACGACTCATGGGTTGAGCCAGGAAAAATTTTACGTGAAGCTACTTTAACAACTCAAGGTGGTTTAGCAGCTATAGATTTTGTGGCAAGTCATAACATGCAATATGTGCATTTTGACGCAGGTTGGTATGGAAATGAAATGGACAATGCATCTGATGCTACAACAATTACTTTAGATCCAAAACGCTCTAAAGGACCTTTTGATATTGAGGCAATATGTAAATATGCCAAAGAAAAAGGTATAAAAGTTATGCTATATGTTAACCGTAGAGCTTTAGAAGGTAAGGTAGATGAGGTTTTTTCAGTACTTAAAAAATGGGGAGTTTCAGGAGTAAAGTATGGTTTTGTAAGAGTGGGTGACGAAGATGCTACAACTTGGATGCACAATGCAGTTAAAAAAGCAGCAGAATATAAATTGGTTATTGATATTCACGATGAATATAGACCTACAGGTTTTTCTAGAACCTATCCTAACTTGTTAACTCAAGAAGGAATTCGAGGAGATGAAGAAACAGTTCCTAACGAGCACACATTAATAACAATGTTTACAAGAATGTTAGCTGGAGCTGCAGATAATACCGTTTGCTATTACAATAAACGAGTTGACAGAATGGGCTCTAGAGCATCGCAATTAGCTAAAACAGTTTGTTTGTTTAGCCCTATCCAATTTTTGTATTGGTATGATAAAGCTCCGGCAGCTCCAATAAAAGAAGATGGTTTATGGGGTAACACCAACATTATTGGTAACGAGCCAGAATTAGAATTTTTTAATAATGTGCCAACTACTTGGGATGAAACCAAAGTGTTAGAAGCTAAAATAGCAGAAATTGGAGTTATTGCCAGAAGAAAAGGTGAAGATTGGTTTATTGGAGGAATTAATGGAGTAAAAGAACGTAGTGTTGATTTAGATTTTTCATTTTTAGAAGCTAATGAAACCTATAAAGCTAAATTATTTACAGATGATAAAACTGTAAAAACACGAACGCATGTTAAAATTGAAGAATTAGAATTAACAAGCACTTCAAAATTAGATTTAAACATAAAAAGTAATAATGGCTTTGCTATTCAAATTTTAAAGCAATAGTCATTTACACTAGTATTCATTGAATTAATAAAAATTATGAAAATAAAATCAAGTTTATCAAAATTACTACCTGTTCTATTGTTTATATGTATAATTTCTTGTCAATCTATAAAAAATGTAAAAGCTGAGGCTAAAAAATTACCTGAACGACCAAACATTATTTTTATGATGTCTGATGACCATGCATATCAAGCAATAAGTGCATACAGTAATCATTTAATAGAAACACCAAATATTGATAGAATTGCCAATAAAGGCATAAAGTTTACTAATGCCTGTGTTTCAAACTCAATTTGTGCCCCTGCAAGAGCTACCATATTAACAGGTAAACATTGTCATATGCATGGAAAAGTTGATAATGTATTTCCTTTTGATGAGTCTCAAACAACTTTCCCTCAAATTATGCAAAAAGCTGGTTATAAAACTGCAATGTTTGGGAAATTACACTTTGGAAACAACCCTAAAGGCATAGATGAATTCAAAATTTTACCAGGGCAAGGGCGGTATTACAATCCAATTTTTAATACCAATGAAGGACAAATTACTGTTGAAGGTTATGTTACTGATATTATTATGGATATGACCTTAGATTGGTTAAAAGAAAACAAAGAAAATGATCAACCATTTATGTTATTTTCTATGCAAAAAGCACCTCACAGAGAGTGGTTGCCGGCTCCTCGTCATTTTAAAGAATATACAAAAAAAACTTTTATAGAACCAGAAACGTTGTTTGATGATTATGAGGGTAGAGGAAGTGCTGCAAAAACGGCAGAAATGAACCTATTGAAACATATGAATTGGGCAGGAGATGCAAAAATATACCCTGAGCTTATGAAAGAGTTAGGATTAAAAGATGAATCTGGTTGGGATTTAGAAGCTTTTGAAAGAGAAGTTGGAGCTATGAATGATGAGCAACGCGCTGTTTGGGATTCCATTTATGGACCTGTTATGGAAGATTTTAAAGAAAAATATCCAAATATGGATGATAAAGCTTTAATGAAATGGCGTTACCAACGTTATATGCAAGATTATTTAGGATGTATTGCATCTGTTGATGAGAATGTTGGTCGTTTATTAGATTACTTAAAAGAAACTGGTCTTGATGAAAATACCGTTATTATTTATACTTCAGATCAAGGGTTTTATTTAGGTGAACACGGTTGGTTTGATAAACGTTTTGTGTATGATGAATCTTTTAAAACACCTTTATTAATTAAGTGGCCAAATGTAATTGCTCCAGGGATTACAAATACAGAAATGGTTCAAAACCTTGATTTTGCTCAAACAATTTTGGAAATAGCAGGTGTTAAAGCTCCGGCAGATATGCAAGGAGAAAGTTTGGTTCCGTTATTAATTGGAAATTATTCGGAATGGACAAGAGATGCAGTATATTATCATTATTACGAGTATCCAGGTATTCATATGGTAAAAAGACATTATGCTATTATTACTCAAGAATACAAATTGGCGCATTTTTATTATGATGTTGATGAATGGGAATTGTATGATAGAAAAAAAGATCCACAAGAAATGAAAAACGTTGTTAACGATCCTGCTTATGCTGATATTGTAGTTAAACTAAAAAAACAATTAACAGAATTACGCGAACAGTATGGAGATAGTTCAGAGTTAGATCAAAAAATACTTCAAAAGTATTTAGAAGCTAAGAACAACCCAGATATTGAAACAGTTCCGCTTCATTAAAATTAGAGATACATAAAATTAGAAGATATTAAATAAGAACACTAAAAAAGTTCATCCATGAAATTAATAAAAATAGTACCAATATTTATTTTTTTATTTTTAGCTGAATTTCCAATTTTTGGACAGAAAACAGGGAATCATCCTCAATTATTTGCAACTAAATCAGATAGACAAGAGCTATTAAATAAAATAGAAAATGAAACTTGGGCAAAAGATTCTTGGATTAAATTACAGGAAGAGATAAATCCGTATGTAAACCGTCATGTTACCAATCCAGAGTGGATTGTTTCAAGATTGGCAATGTATTGGAAAGATGGAGAGCGTTATACACAATGCTATATTAAGACACAGAATTGGGACTATGGAGAAGGAAATGCTCCAGTTCCAACTGTTCGCTTACCTGGTATGCGTACTTGGAATGAATATGTAAATGTACCTTTAGAAGATAGAATACCTTATAATGAAACTGGTGATTTGTTAGGTGTTAGTAAATCAAGTGCCGATAAAACTCCTGTATTAGTTCCATATAAAAAAACAGGGCATATGATTCGTGCTAATAATATGGAGATTTTAAACCTAGCTGAAAAATCGGCATTTGCATATTATATTACGCAAGATGAAAAATACGCAAAATTTTCAGCAGATATTTTATGGACTTGGATGTTAGGAACTTATTATATGGAACCACCATTAGATCCAGAAAAATCTACCAAAGGGCCAGGAGGTTATAAATCAGGTGGAATTATGGGTTATTATGATTATGAAGTTATTCATGATGATCTACAAATCCCTACTTCCATAACATATGATTTTTTATATGATTATTTAAATAAGAATCCACATCCACATTTAAGAACAATGAATAAAACAACAACGGAAGTTGCAGGTGTAATTTTTAAACGTTTTATTGAAATTGGATTAATTAGAGGAGGTAAAATAGGAAATTGGAATGTAAATAGATATAAAAACATTATAAATAGCATACTTGTTTTAGAGTCTAATGATTTTTATAAAGATGGAAAAGGAAAAGAGTATTATATACCTTTTTATACAGAAAATAAACCGTCAGATTATTATGCAGGCTTACCAGAAATATTAGAGTTTTATAACAAAACTACTGGTTTATGGCCAGAGTCTCCGGGGTATGCTTCCGCAATGATTCCAACAGTGTTAGAAATGGGAGTAAAATTATATAAATCTGGAGTTAATACATTAGCAGGTAACCCAATTATTTCTAAAGCAGCTTTAGCAAATTTAGGTTGGTTAGATTCTCGTGGGAATTTAGTTCTATTTGGAGATATGCGTGGCGGCCCTGCAAACATTTCTTCATTTGAATCTTTACTAACCTACGCAACTTGGGAAGGAGATATAGAGACAGTTAAAAAAATGGCTACTGTAATTCAAAAAAATATTTCATCTGGACAATATGATAGAAATAAATCTAATTGGCAAGGAATAATATTTAATCAACCTTTGCCAAATTCTGAAAAAGATTTACCATATCATAAAGCAGCTTATTCACCATTTCATAAACATATCATTATGAGAAATGGAAACGATGAAGAAAATGGGTTAATGTACACGTTGTATGGTGGTACATATCAATCTCATTTAGCTGAAAACGGATTAGCTATGCAGTTTTATGGTAAAGGTTGGGCAATGGCTCCAGACGCTTCGGCATACGAATCTTATTGGTCTTCAGATGCTGGTTATCATAGAGGAATTACAGGTTCTAATACAATTGTGCCAGGATATAAAAAAGGACCTATAGTTATAAATGCTATGGATCCATCTGTTGATACAACTAAAAGTTTTTATAACAAAACAGAAACGTCAAATAAAGTGTCTTTTACAGATGTTACAGCATATGAAAAACGCAGAGTTGTTGCAATGATTAGAACTTCTGAAATTACAGGATATTATGTAGATATTTTTAGATCCAATCAATTAGATAATGATTATTTACATCATAATATAGGGAATTCAATGCTTTTGAAAGACGATTTAAATAAACCGTTAAGTTTAGAATATGTAAATGATTTAGGAGTGAAGTACAATGAAAATTATTCTTTCTTTAAAAATCAAAAAAAAGTAAACTATACAAAAGATTTTATTTCAACTTGGACTACAACTAATGTTTCACCAAAGTTAAATGTAGATATGTGGATGATGGGACAAAATAATAGAGAATTATATGCTGTAGATGCGCCACCTACTACACTGAGAGTAGATGTTACTCCAGGTGAAGTAAATATAAGTCCAGAAATTACACCAACATTAATTGTTAGGCAAAATGGAATTAATGGAGCTGAAAATCCATTTGTTTCTGTTTTTGAAACATATGAAGAAGGAGAAAAGGATATTGAATCTATTTCAAAAATTAGTACCTCTGATAATTTTATAAGCATTGCTGTAAAATCAAAAAACAGCAAACAATATATTTGCAATTCTATAGATAATGTAGTTTATAATCCAATAAAGGGTTTAAAGTTTCAAGGAATTTTCGGAATTGTTTCAGAAAAAAATGGAGGATTTGAGTACTTATATTTAGGAAAAGGAAAATTATTACAGAAAGGAAACTATAAAATTGAAGCTGTTGATGAAGCTGTATCAGCAGAATTAAAATTAGAAGGTGGTAAATATTATTATTCTTCAGATAAACCTGTTTTAATTCAACTTAAAAAAGAGAAAGCAATACTATATCCATCTGGATATAATATTGAAATTGAATAAGGCAATAATAAATCAATTATTTTAAAATGAAGAAAATTATATTTTTTATTATAATTATTACTCTTGTGTTTTCATGTAGAACTACCGTAAAAACAATAGAACTATTTGTTTCACAGAATGCTGTTTCCAATCAGCTTGGAACAAAAAAATTCCCATTTGCCACGATAGAGTCAGCTATTGCAAAAGCAAGAGAAATAAAACAAAATGAATCTGATGTTAGTATAGTTGTACATGTGCTGAAAGGAGAATATAACTTATCTAAAAGTATTACAATTACACCGTTATTAAACGGTTTAATTTTTAAAGGTTCTAGTGCTTCAGAAGTAATTGTAAAAGGATCAATTCCTTTATCTTTAAAATGGGAGGCGTATAACGCTAATATTTTTGTAGCCGAAGTTTCTAAAGATTTAGATTTTGATATGGTTTTGGTTAATGGAGAGCCTCAAATTTTAGCGCGTTATCCAAATTATAATGAAGAAGGACATTACTGGCAAGGTTATGCTTCTGATGCTATTTCAAAAGAACGTGTAGCTTCTTGGAAAAAACCAGAAGGAGCTTATTTTCATGCAATGCATAATGGTAGATGGGGAGGTTTTCATTTTGAAATTACAGGTGTAGATAATGAAGGAAATGCGGTTTTAACAGGAGGACATCAAAACAATAGAGGGTCAGAACCACATGAAGAATTTAGAATGGTTGAAAATGTGTTTGAAGAGTTAGATAGTCCTGGAGAATGGTTTTTAAATAAAGAAACTAACAAACTGTATTATTGGCCAACCAACCATATTGTTTTAAATGATTCTAAAATTGAAGTTTCAGCTTTAAAAGATTTAATTCAAGTTAAAGGTACTTTAGAATCTCCGGTAAAAAACATAACCATTAGTAATATTACTTTTAAAAATACCAAACGTACTTTTATGGAAGAGTTTGAGCCTTTATTACGTAGTGATTGGACCATTTATAGAGGAAGTGTTTTATTTTTTGAAGGTACAGAAAATTGTAAAGTTGAAAATAGTGAATTTACCAATTTAGGTGGTAATGTAATTTTAGCAAGCAAGTATAACAAAGGGTTAAGCATTATTAGAAATCATATTTACAATTGTGGTGGTAGTGCAGTATCTTTTATTGGTGATCCATCAGCCGTTAGATCCCCATCATTCAATTATAGAGAATTTGTACCACTATCAGAAATGGATACCGTTTCTGGACCTAAAAATGAATTGTACCCAAGAAAATGTATAGTTGATGATAATTTAATTTACAGAATTGGTAGAATAGAAAAACAAACTGCAGGGGTTCAAATAGCTATGGCAATGGATATTACGGTTAGTAATAATAGTATTTATGATGTGCCAAGAGCAGGAATAAATATTGGTGATGGTACTTGGGGAGGTCATATTTTAGAATTTAATGATGTATTTAATACGGTATTAGAAACTAGTGACCATGGTTCGTTTAATTCTTGGGGAAGAGATCGTTTTTGGCATCCAAACCGTTCTAAAATGGATAGTTTGACAACTGTTTTACCAAATATGCCAAAATGGGATGCAATAAAAACTACAATTATTAGAAATAACCGTTTTCGTTGTGATCACGGTTGGGATATAGATTTAGATGATGGTTCATCAAATTACCACATTTACAATAATTTATTATTAAATAGCGGACTTAAGTTACGTGAAGGATTTTATAGGGTTGCTGAAAACAATATTATGGTTAACAATTCCTTACACCCTCATGTTTGGTTTGAAAAAAGTGAAGACGTATTTAAACATAATATTGTAGCAGATGCTTATCAAGATGTTGGTTTACTAGGTTGGGGAAAAGAATTAGATTCTAATTTATTTCCAAATGAAGCTTCAATGTTGAAATCTCAAATTTATGAAAGAGATATTAATAGCTCATTTGGAGATCCTTTATTTAAAGATCCTGCAAGTTTAGATTTTTCAGTTTCTGAGAATTCGCCAGCATTAAAAATAGGATTCAAAAATTTTCCAATGAATAAGTTTGGGGTGCAGAAAGAAAGTTTAAAAGCATTAGCTAAAACTCCTGAAATTCCGGTTTTAGTTGATCCATCTGAAAAGGAGAGTGCTCCAATAGTAGCTTGGCTACGAAATAATATTAAAAGTGTAAAGTCAGAACAAGAACAATCTGCTTATGGTTTAAAATCGCCAGAAGGAGTTATTGTTTTAAGTGTGTGGAAACATAGTCCAGCTGTGAAAGGTAATGGAATTAAAGAAGGTGATGTAATTATTGAAGCTGATGGAAAAAAAATAAAAACAGTTATAGAGTTTTTTCAAATTAATGCTAAAAATAAGTCAGATGAATTAAATTTAGTTATTATGCGAAATCAATCAGAAATAGAAATTACAATTAGAACAAAATAAAACTTAATAATATGAGAACAATGAAAAACGCACTATTAATAGCACTAGTTGTTATGTTAAACATTAACACTGGTTTTGCTCAAAATAGTAAAAAAGTAAAAAAACTATCAGATGATGAGCGTATGGAATGGTGGCGAGATGCAAAATTTGGAATGTTTATCCACTGGGGTGCATACTCTATAATTGGGGGAGAACGAGACACAAAAATTGCTGGAGGTGGTGCTGAATGGGCAATGGATAAATTAGATTATACAATTAAAGATTATGAAAAATTCCCTGAAATGTTTAATCCTCAGTTGTTTGATGCAGATGCTTGGGTTTCCATGGCAAAAAATGCTGGTATGAAATATATAGTACTTACTTCTAAACATCATGAAGGTTTTGGATTATGGGATTCAAAAGTATCGGATTACGATGTCATGGATACATCACCTTTTAAGCGTGATATTGTGAAAGAATTATCAGAAGCTTGTAAAAAACAAGACATTGTATTTTGTTTTTACTACTCTATTGTAGACTGGCATCATCCGCAAGCACAGGGTAATTTATACCCTAATTACAATATTTCACAACATGATGATCCATCAGTTGTAAATCCTGAATTTCCAAAATATTATGAAAACTATATGAAACCTCAGGTAGGTGAATTATTAAAAAATTATGGTGAAATTGGTGTTGTTTGGTTTGATGGTGATTGGATTTCAGATTATACCACAGAAATGGGTAAAGATCTATATAAATATATCCGAGAAATTCAACCAAATACTATTGTAAACAATAGAGTTGATAAAGGTAGAACAGGAATGGATGGAATGGATAAGGAAGGAAATTTTGCTGGTGATTTTGGTACACCTGAACAAGAAATTCCAGATACAGGAATTGATTCTGATTGGGAAGCTTGTATGACAATGAATGGTTCTTGGGGGTATAAACCATCAGATAACAAATGGAAAAGCAGTGAAGATTTAATTCAAAAATTAGTAGATATAGTTTCAAAAGGAGGTAACTTTTTGTTAAATATTGGACCTGATGGATATGGAAGATTCCCTTCTGAGAGTATTAGACGATTAAACGCAATGGGAGAATGGACTCAAAAAAACGGAGAGGCTGTTTACGGAGCTTCTGCTAGTCCTTATGAAAAACCATCTTGGGGAAGATATACTAAAAAAGATGGTGTGCTTTATGCTCATGTTTTTGATTGGCCAAAAGAAGGAACATTAAAGTTACACAAAGATATTAAGATTAAAAAAGCGACAGTGTTAACTAACTCGAATACAATTTTAAAATCTATTGGAACTTCTCGTGAGGTTTTATTAGATGTGCCAATGTTGGCTCCAGATACTACTGTTTCTGTAATAAAAATAGAATTAGCAGATTAATTTTTTAATTAATGATATAACTTTAAAACTCAATTTTTAAAGTTTATATGAATTTCTAAAAAATAACATTGTAGCAACTAAATAAGTTAATACAATGTTATTTTTTTTGCTTAATCAATAAGCTGTAAATTTTAATTTGAATATTTTTGAGAAATAAAATTTATGTTAGTTTTTATTGATATAGATTATTAAAAGAATTAATAAACAATAATTTATGAAAAAATTAATCAATTTAGCATTTCTTGTATTAGGTTTAATTTACAATTTTAATTCAATTGTTGCTCAAGAAAATATGAAAGCGAAAGAACTTTCAAATATTGAATATCTTAAAGAAATTTCGGAATGGACAGAAGAAAATAGGGAAGCTGTTTATGGAGTTTCTGAGAGTTCATTTGAAAAACCAGAATGGGGAAATTATACCCAAAAAGGAGATGTAGTATACGCACATGTAATTGATTGGCCTATAGATGGAAAATTGATAATTGATAGAGGAATGAAAGTAAGAACCGCTTATTTAGACTATGGAGGGAAAAAATTAGTAACAAAACTAATTAATGGTAATTTAATTGTTTTTTTACCGGAGAAAGCACCAAATAATATAGGGACAGTTGTAAAAATTGAATTAACTCCTACAGAAGATTGGGCAAATTTAGAACGCTATAGAAACTCAAATACCAATTTAAAAACACCTTCTGAAAATGAGAAAAGAGTTGTGTTTATTGGTAATTCAATAACAGATAATTGGACAAGAGATCACGGAGTTTTTTTTGAATCAAACCCTTCATACGTGAATAGAGGTATTAGTGGGCAAACAAGCGCTCAAATGTTGTTGAGATTTAGACCCGATGTAATTGAGTTAAAACCAAAAGTTGTGGTGATATCTGCTGGAACAAATGATATTGCTGGTAACAGAGGTTCAATAAGTCTAGAGCAAATAGCAGGAAATATATTCTCTATGGTAGAATTGGCAAAAGCACATAATATTAAAGTTATTTTAGCTTCATTATTACCTGCTAGTAGTTATTCTTGGAGTCCTTCCGTAGAGCCAGCTAATAAAATTATAGAGTTAAACAAACTACTTAAAGTGTATGCGAAAAAGAACAAAGTTTATTATTTAGATTATCATACAGCAATGGTAAATAATTATAAAGGACTAAAGAAAGAGTTGGGTAGAGATTCTGTTCATCCGAATGTTGACGGTTATAAGGTTATGGAACCATTGGTAAAAGAGGCGGTAAATAAAGTTTTAAATAAACAATAAAAACAATTTATAAATGATGAAAATTAGATTCAAGTACTTAAAAGTTTAGGCCTTTTTTATTATTAAAAATAATACGTGTGTTTTTTAAATGTATCAAATATGTAGGATCTTTAATTTATATAAAATGAATAATAGTTTATTTAAACTCTCATCTAATTAATATAATATTGTTGGGTAGTTTTTACTTAAAATTTCAGTTATATGAATAAAAGAATTTTTTTTATTGTTGTTGGTTTATTTTTTTTATTGCAATCGTGTTCAAAAAATAAGAATGAGTACAAAGTTAATTCTCCAAATAATTTGGTAAAGTTAACTTTTAATGTTGACAATGGAAGTTTAAATTACAATGTTGATTTTAAAAATAAGGTAATTGTAGACACATCTTCACTTTCAATTTTTGAAAATGTTCCTGTTGAAATTTTAAATGCTGAAATAAAATCTAATTCTTCATCTTGGGAACCTGTTTGGGGTCAGTTTAGTGAAATTAAAGATGAACACAATCAGTTAGTTTTAAACTTAAAAATGGGTGATAAAACCAGTAAGTTAATTGCCAAAGTTTTTGATGATGGAGTAGCCTTTAAATTTGAAGTAGATAATATTTTAAATACAGAAAATGTAAATTTGTTTTGTGAGTATAATATTTCAAAAGATGGTGTTTTTTATACTCCAGCCGGTGAAAGCGTACCAAAAGGACCTTTTACAATAACAGGTTTAGAAAACACTTCCGAAGAACTTCCTAAGTTGTTAATGCCATTGGTATTTGAAACTGCTAACAATGTTCATATAGCTATTTTAGAATCAGATTTGTTTGAAGCAAAAGGTTTTAACGCTATGAAGTTAAATTTTGATAAAGAATCTAAAAAACTTATCTCAACTAACAAAGTTAACCTTGTAAAAGATAAATTAGTGTCGCCTTGGAAAGTAATACTTATAGGTGAAACAGCAGGTGATTTGGTTACAAATACTATTCCGGTAAACATAGCAACACCTTGTAAGATTGAAAACACAGATTGGATTAAACCTGGTAAAACATTATGGGATTGGCGTGTTCACGGATATACAGCTCCTGATGGTTTTACTTACGGAATAGATAATGAAAGTTATAAACGATTTATTGATTTTGCAGCTGAAAAAGAAATCGAATATTTTTTAATTGATGATTCTTGGTACAAACATGCTTCAAAAGGTCATTTTGAACTTTCCGAAAAATTAGACCTTAACGAAATTAGTGAGTACGCAAAGAAAAAAGGTGTAGATCTTATTCTTTATTACGATAGAAAACATGGTGAATATGGTGATAAGGAGCTTTTTCCATACTATCAATCTATAGGAATGAGTGGAATTAAGTATGGTTTTATGGGAAAAAATATTGAGTTCTCAAGAGATGCTATTAAACAAAGTGCTGAGAGTGAATTATTAATTGATTTTCATGATAATCCGGTTCCATTTACAGGTGTTAGTAGAACGTATCCAAATGCAATTTCTAGAGAATATTGTCACGCCCAACAAGATTCACGAAGAGCTTTTACACCTGAAGCATTTATTAAAATGGCACTTGTAAATGCAATTCAAGGTCCTTTAGATATGAACAATGGAAATTTTGATATTACTGGAATAAACTCAGGAATAAGAGAAAAAAGTCCAAGAAGAAAAAACAGCTACTTTTCAACAGTAGTTTCAGAAGCTGCACGAACATTAATTATTTTTAGTGGTTTAGTTTGTATTCCTGATGCTCCAGAAGCTTATAATGCTAAGGCAGATTTATTTAAGTTTATTCAAAAAATGCCGGTTGGAAAATGGGATGAGACTAGAATTCTAAATTCAAAAATGAGTGAATACATTACTACTGCTCGTCGTTATGGTAAAGAGTGGTTTATAGGAAGCGTAATTAATAGAAAAGGAGGAAGTTTAGATATAAACCTTGATTTTCTTGAAGAAGATATAGCTTATGAAGTAACTTTTTATGAAGATACTTTTGAAACTGATTGTGAAACCAATCCAGAAGCGTATCAAATTAGAAAAGCTAAAGTTAAAAAGGGAGAAATTATTAAAGCTCAAATGGCAAAAGGTGGTGGACATTGTATGTGGATTAAGCCAATGAATAAATAGAATAAATATTTTCAAGTTGCACAATATGAATTCTTTAAAGAAGATTACACTATTACTTTTTTATATACTAATAAGCTTTAGTTGTTCTAAAGAAAAAGTTCAAGAAAAAAGTAAGCCTAATATCATTTTTTTAATGACCGACGATCAACGTTGGGATAATATGGGGTGCTATGGAAAACCAGAATTTAAAACACCAAACATTGATAAATTAGCGAGTGAAAGTGTAGTTTTTGATAAAGCGTATTATGCCGTGGCAATTTGTATGCCTAGTAGAGTTACTATGATGACGGGTCGTTACAATTCAAACCATAAAGTTGGTTTTGTTGCACCAACAGATTACACTTTGTCCCAGTCCGATTTTGCTAAAGGATATCCTGCAATACTAAAAAATGAAGGTTATAGAACAGGTTTTATTGGTAAAGTTGGATTTACTGTAACCGAAGAGACTACACGTCCAAGCACACCAACAGAACATTTTTATAAAGAACAAATGGGAAATGTTTTTGACTTTTTTGCAGGAAGTGAAACATACGATAGAAAAGGTTTTGTAACCTGGCCAGAAGATGATACTGGTTTACAAGAAATTTATAAGGAAGGAAGAGAAAATACTGGAAGAACATTAAGAACTGGTGATGCAATGTTACGTTTTTTAGAAACGCAGCCTAAAGATCAACCATTTTGTCTTTCGGTAAGTTTTTATGCAGTTAAACATGATAGAAATGAAGATATGTTTATGCCACATTACAATCTGTTTAAAAATGAAGAATTATCGGTTCCAGAAAATTGGGTTGAAGGTGAAAATGAAGAACTACCAACAGTTGTAAAAGAGAATGCTCGTGGTGTACGTTTACATAAACAAAGATCTTCAACTCCTGAAATGCATCAAAAATTGGTTCGCCGTTTTGCAACGCAAGGTTATAGTGTAGACGATCAAGTTGGCCGTTTGGTAGAAAAATTAAAAGAGAAAGATTTGTTAAAAAATACTATTATAATTTATACTAGTGATAATGGTCGTTTTCAAGGTTCACATGGATTTTTTGATAAATGTTTGTTGTATGAAGAATCGGTGAAAGCACCATTAATTGTTTATGATGGAAGAGTTTCAAAAGAAAAACGAAGCTATAGAAATAACGCTTTAATTTCTTCAGTAGATATGGCTCCAACTATTTTGTCTTTAGCAGGTATAGAAGTCCCAAAAAGTATGCAAGGAAGAGATTTTAGCAAAATTTTGAATAAAACAGAAGATATGTCTAAATGGAGAGATGCAGTGTTTATGGAAGATCTTTTTATAGAAAAAATGTTTCATAATCGTTATAAAGAAAACGTTGATGCGATTAACGATAGTTTAATTAGAAATAACAAATCTTACCGAAGTCATGGAATTAGAACAGAGCGCTATAAGTACTTTGTTTATTACGAACATACTCCAAGAATTGAAGAATTATACGATTTAAAAAATGATCCTTTAGAACAGAAAAATTTGGTGAATGATTCAGAAAGCTTAGAGGTTTTAATAGAATTAAGAAAACAAACTGAAGAAATGTACCAAGAGATACTTAAATAAAAAGAAATTATCAAAATATTTTAAATAAATTTTATAAAATAGATAAAATGAAAACAATACAAGTTGCAACAAAGTACGTATTAGTTTTAATAGTTATGGTTTTTTGCAGTACTTCTTGTACAGAAAAAAAGACTAAAACTATTAATAATAGTGAAAAAAGTCAACCAAATATAATTTTAATTATGGCTGATGATTTAGGCTATGGAGAATTATCATGTTACGGAAGTACAAAAATTAGTACTCCAAACATAGATCAATTGGCGGCTGAGGGAGTTAAGCTAACAGATTTTCATTCTAATGGACCATTGTGTAGTCCAACACGTGCAGCATTAATGACAGGAAAATATCAGCAAAGAACAGGAGTAGAAGGAGTTATAACAGCTAAAAGCCACAGAGAAGTTGGTTTAAGTTTAGATGAAACTACGATAGCAGAATTATTAAAGGCAGAAGGTTATTTTTGTGGAATGTATGGTAAATGGCATTTAGGATATGCCGAAGCGTTTAACCCAACTTACCAAGGTTTCGATGAGTTTACAGGTTTTGTAGGTGGAAATATAGATTACCATTCTCACGTAGATCAAGAAGGATATTTAGATTGGTGGAAGAATAAAGTTATTGATAATGAAGAAGGTTATACCACAGATTTAATTACCAAACATGGTGTTGAATTTATAAAAAAATACAACTCTAATAAAACTGGAAAACCATTCTTTTTATATTTATCTCAAGAAGCACCACATTATCCAATTCAAGGTAGAAATGATGCGCCAGTTAGAGAGGTTGGAAACAAGAAATATATAAGAAAAGTTTTAAATGATAGTATTCAATCAATATATATAAGTATGATTGAAACCATGGATGAAGGTGTTGGAGAAATAGTTAATGCTGTAAAAGAAGAAGGGCTTTTTGAGAATACGATTATAGTATTTTGTTCAGATAATGGAGCTGTTGGAAAAAGAGGAGATAATGGCGTATTAAGAGATTCAAAAGCGTCAGTTTACGAAGGTGGTCATAGAGTTCCAGCAATAATAACTTATTCGGGTAAAATTAAGCCGGGAATTGTAAACAATACTCCAGTAATGTCTATGGATTTTCTTCCAACGTTTGTCGAATTTGCTAATGAAAAAACTACAGTTAATAATATAGATGGTGTAAGTATAAAAAACATGTTACTTCAGAATGAAGCCATTGCAGAACGTGATTTGTTTTGGAAATTTAGAGGAAGAATTGCTGTGAGAAGTGGGAAATGGAAACTTGTTACGCTATATTTAGCTGAAGAAGGTGAACGGATTAACCACTTATTTAATTTGGAAACTGATTTGTCTGAAAAATACAATGTTGCAAAAGATCATCCAGAGTTAGTTTCAGAATTGTTAGATAAAATAGAAAAATGGCAGAAAGATGTTTATAAAGGCGTAGATATGGTGGCAGAATAATTTTACAACTATAATACTATTAAAAAAAGGATCCAAACTTTGAGCTAGTTTGAATCCTTTTTTTTGAGATAAATATCAATCACAGCTATAATTTATATAAAATGAATTATGGTTTATACATTCTTCAAATTAATAAATATAATATTGCTTTATAATTTACATTTTACCAGAATAAATTAATTTAAGGATTTAGTAATATGAATAAAAGGTTAGTATTAATTGTTTTCAGTTTATTTTTAATTTGCACAGCTGCAATTTCGCAACAAAGGGATTATTTAATATATACAGAAGCCAATGTTTCTAAACTTAAGAAACAAATTTCAGAGGGTAAATCAATCGAGGAAAGCTGGAAAATTCAATACAGAAAGGCAAAAGAATTACTCAAAAAAGATAAACTAAAGTCAACCGACGCTCTATTATTAGGATTAATTTATAGGGTTACTAGTGAAGAGAAATTTGCCGATAAACTAAAAGAATTGCTTTTGGATTATGGTGCTAGAAAAACTTGGGAAGGCAGTACATTATTAAAAAGAAATCCGCCTTGGAAAGGAGGTTTAGGAACATCTCACACGAGTTATGATATTGCTATGGGTTTTGATTGTATTTATGAGTACTTAACTGAAAAAGAGCGTAAAGAAATTGCACAAAGTATTTTAGATTTAGGAATATTACCAGCAAGAGAAGACTGGTTAAACCCAAATACAAATATGCATACATTTGATTCTATGGGTCATAATTGGTGGAGTGCTTGTGTGTTTATGTCAGGGTTTGCATCATTGGCTATAAGAAATGAATTTCCTGAGGCTGAAAAATGGTCAAAAGAAATTGAAGAGTCTGCAATTGAGTGGATGAATTACTCGGGAAACGTATTACAAAATAAACCTCCAACTTTTGATAAGGAAGGTGGTTTTTATGAAAGTGTTGGCTATGCTGCTTATGGAACTTCGCAATATTTATTATTTCTTAATGCATTTGAAAATGTATGGCCAAATACTTCAAAAAATAAATCTTCAATAATAAATAAGATAGGAGACTTTTTTATAAATACAACGTATTTTGTTGAAGGTGGTAAAGATCTAGCTGTAAATTTTGGAGATTCTGGTGAATATGCTAATGGAAACAGAATAGTAAGGTTACTTTGGAATTTAGGATATAAAAATAAAGATTACCAATGGTATATGAATCATGTAACTAACGCAGAACATAAAGATTCTAGTATTGCCGAAGCTTTAATTTTAAACCCAGATTTTGATACTAACAATGTAAGTGTTTCATCAGATAGACCTAAATCATACATATATAAAGATATGGGTTGGGCAACATTGCGTAACTCTTGGGAAGACAATAAAACCATGTTAGCAGTAAAATCTGGCTTTACTTGGAATCATACTCACGCCGATGCTGGTTCATATATTATATTTCATAATGGAAAAAATTTAATTATAGATTCTGGTGCTGGAAGTTATTTAAATCCATTGTACACGGACTATTATTGTCAAAGTGAAGCTCACAATGTAATTTTCTTTAACGGAGAAGCTCAAAATAGAAAAGATCCATATTTTGGAACTATTAATTCTGGTTCACTTCATAATTTAATTGATGGACAAAATTTCAAATATATATTAGCAAATGCAACAGGGCCGTATTCACATATATTAGCTAGAAACTACCGTAATTTTATTTGGGTAGGAGATGTTATTTTGGTTTTAGATGATTTGTTAGCTTATGAACCAGGACAATTTGAATGGTTGTTGCATTATAAAGGTGAATCTAATTTAAAAGGTGATATTGATTTAAAAATAAAAGATGATGATGCACAAATAAGAGTTCGTCCACTTTTCCCAGAGACTTTTCCACCAGGAGGTGAGCGCCCACATGACTTTCCAGAGCATATGCGATTAACTGAAAAAATTGGTTATGAAGATCATCATCCTGAGAATGAAAAACCGTATTGGTCTATTAGTCATTTTGAAAAAACAGCAAGAACCAAATTTGTTACAGCTATACTTCTAGAAAACGATGAGAATAAGAATAATTTACCTGTAATTACAAAAGATGAAGGTAAAAATTATTTAAAAGTTTCTATTACTCAAAAAGGTGAAACTACTGTGGTATATTTTAATTTACTAGCTGATGGAAGATTAAAGCATAGAAATAGTTTAATTAATATTGAAGGTTGGGAAACCGATGCTTATTTAACTGTTTTAAAGTTTGATGAAGGTGCAGATAAGACAGATTTTGATAATGTTAAGGAATTATTTATAAGTCACGGAAGTTATTTACGTAGAAATAATCAAACATTGGTTCACGCATTATCTAAATATACTGCTCTGGTAGAAGGTTTTAATTCTAATCCAAATGTAATTTTTCAAGGGCAAGATTTTGCAAAATTTAGTTTGTACAGTAAAGCCAATAAATCATCATTGATGATAAATAATACAATTAAGGATGGACAATATAATTCAAAAAATAAATTAGTAAAAGTAGGCTTATAATAATCATTATTTATATCTATTTTTCATATTATGATAATTAAACTTCTTTTTATAAGTGTATTAATAGTAGCTATTTTAATTAGTTGGTTGTCACAAAATCCTATTTTATCAATTAAAGATAGAGACTTTTCATATATTATGACCCTACAGCAAAAGTTTATAATAGTAAGGAGTATGTTTATTGTTCGTGCGATCAAGTTGGAGCAAAAAACTATTCAGGAATGCAAGATTATTTGGTGTTAGAATCAAGTAATTTAAAAACTTTGAAAAACCATGGTGTGGTGTTAAAACCACGTGAGTACAATTAGGCTCAAGGTCAAATGAATGAACCAGATGTTGCTTATAAAAATGGTAGGATTATTTCTATCAACGTGGAGATGTAAATAACTTAAGGTATCATCAACAACCTGTCTGTTTTGATAAAATGGAATTCAATGCTGATGGTACAATTAAGCTTATAGAGTATAATAAATAAAAAGATTTTTAATGATTTTTAAATTTGTTAGAATGTGATTTTTAAGAAATTTAGAATTAGAATATTGAAATTAAAAGTTTAAGAATGCCAGTCCAATTAGAACTTTTTGTGAATAATAATTAACCGTATTTCTAAATCATAAAAAAATATAAAATGATTACCATAATTAAAACAAGTGAATTTACATTACAAAAGGTGTGTGTACTATTGTTAATGTGTTTATTAAGTGTAAATATCTACGCTCAAAAAAGTAATGTAATTCCTTTGCCTACAAATCTTGAAAAAGGTTATCCACGTTTATATATAACTCAAAGTGGTAAAAAGAATTTAGAAAAAACAATTAAAAAAGAAGCTTGGGCACAAGATGTTTTAAAAGGTATCCATTCTCGTATTGATGGTTATGCTGAAAAGCATGTTACAGATAGCGAATGGTTAGTTTCTCGTTTGCAAATGTACTGGAAAACAAAATCTACTAATATTTATATTAACGGAATAAATTATTCTCATGCCGATGGGGAAGCTCCAGTTCCAACAGTTCGTTTATGCGGTTCTAGAGATTATACAACACCTTATGGAAAGCCAAAACTAGAAGATGTTTTACCTTATATGGATGATCCACGAGGTTTGTATTTACCAAATCGCAGCAAAGAAGGTAATCCTTTTGAATGGGCTGAAATTTCTAAAACAGGACGTATTATATATTCTATTAATGAAGAAATAATTAATTTATCTAGAGATGCTGCCTTTTTATATTGGTTAGAAAATGATGAACGTTATGCAAAAATGGCTTTTGATGTGTTTCATACTTACATGGAAGGAATGTCTTACCGTAGTGAACCAATTGATTTATTAAATGGTCATATTCAAACGTTAGTTGGGCTAACATGCTTTCAGGTAATTCATGAAAGTACTTTAATTTCTGTGGCAGAATTATATGACTTTCTTCATCCATATATAGAACAAAATTACCCAGATAAAATTGAAATTTACGATGCAACTATAAAAAAATGGAATGACTTAATTATTAAAAATGGTGTGCCACAAAATAACTGGAACTTACATCAGGCGAAAATAATTTTAAAAGCAGCCATGGTATTGCAAGACAATGAAAATTATGAAGATAAAAAAGGTCGTGAATATTATATAGATTATATTTTAAATGTAACATCGGCGCGTCAATGGTCTTTAACCAAATTTATGGATTTTGGTTATGATAAAACAAATGGAGTATGGGCCGAATGTCCAGGATATTCACAAGGGGTTACCAAAGATTTGGTTCATTTTATTAGAGACTTTGATAATACATTTAATCATAATATTTTACCATACACACCAGTTATTCCTATAGCAGTAAAAATGCTTCCTCAATATTTGTTTCCTAATGGGCAAAATGTTGCTTTTGGCGATTCAAACTATGGAGATATTTATATGGAAGCTATAACCGATTTAATACGTATTGCCCAGAAAAATAAAGATGAAGCTCTGGAAAAGGAGTTTACAGGGATGTATCTGTTATTTGAAAAAGAGTCTGGAGATTCTACAAAATCTAAAGAAAAACTTAAAGCTGATTTTTATTCTTTCTTTCAAAGTAAGCCGTTGGTAATTAATACTAAATATCCAATTGGAGATATTAATGCTTATATTACTCAAACATTTTATGCTCCAAATGTTAGCTGGCACGTGCAACGAATGGGAAGTGGTAAAAATGGTATGATGGCATCATTAAATGCTTCTCTTGGGAATCACATGCATGCTAACGGTATTAATTTAGAGTTGTACGGTAAAGGTTTTGTTCAAGGAGCAGATCCAGGTAAAGGAGCAGGTTATTTACAACCAATTTATCTTGAGTTTTATTCGCAGTTTCCCGCGCATAACACAGTTATGGTTGATGGAGTTTCTTCTTATACTGAAATGTTTAGCAATCATGCGTTTGATTTAATGGGTGAATACCCAAAGTCTGAACAAAAAGAAGGTTTTTATGAAAACATTACTTTTTCTGATGTATACTTTTTAGAGCCAGAAACTCGAAGTGATCAAAGTAGATTGGTAAGTGCAATTAAAACTGGCGAAACTACAGGATATTATATAGATATTTTTAGGTCAAAGAAGCAACGAAAAGGAGATAAATTTCATGATTATTTTTATCACAATTTAGGTCAAAGTATGGAAGTTATGGATGCTTCTGGAAAACCATTAAACCTTAAACCTAGTGAAGAAATGGCTTTTGCCGGTGGATATTTATATGCTTTTGATTATCAATGGGATAAAAAATCTATAAAAAGTAATGAAGATTACCAAGTACAATGGAAAATAGATAGACCAGGAGGAGAAGAAGATGTGTTTATGAATTTATGGATGCAAGGAACTGAAGGACGTGAAATTTTCTCATTAAAATCACCTCCAAATAAAGCTTTTAAAAAGCATAATTTACCGTATGATGTTAGTATGGCTCCTTACTTAACGTTGGCTGCTCGTCAGCATGGTGAAGCTTGGGAACATCCATTTGTTTCTGTCTTTGAGCCTTTTACTTCAACTGAAGGTAAGAGTATTGAAAAAATTAAAGGGTTTGAAGATGAAAATAATAGCACTGAGTTTGTTGGAATTCAGATTAATCATAAATCTGGACGTGAAGATTTTATTTTTTCTTCTAAGAATGAAGAAAAGGCGAAATATAAAAGTATAACTACAGATGCATCTTATGCTTTAGTTGGGACTGAAAAAAATGGTGATTTTGTACTGTTTTTAGGTAAAGGAAATCAGTTAGAAGCAAATTCTTATAGTATTTCAACAAGCGAATTAGGAAATGTTGTTTTAGAGCAAAAAGCAGAACAATTATTCTTACATAATCAAGTTCCAGTAACAATAGTTCACAATGGAATAAAAAAAGAGTTTAATGTAGGAGATTATAGGGAAGTAAAGTTTTATTAAAACAAAATTTTTAAAATTTAAGAGATATGAAAGATATTCAAAAAAAATTTCAGGTTAATTCTGTAGCAAAGCATAAAACACAAAATTGTTTAGTTCTATTATTGAGTTTATTGCTTTTTTATAGCTGTAAATCAGTAGGTGAAAAAGCTCCTGAATTAGATTTTAATGAATATTATAGCTATGCAAATAACGGAGTTATTTACCCTTCAGCAAAGCAGGTAGAAATGCTTAAGAAGGTAATTCCAAATAAAACGTTTGAACCAGCTCCAAGTATAAATGATAGAGATTATTGGGGAAAAATAAGTCAAACTAATTCAGGAAAAGAGTGGTTGGTAAAAGCAATTAGTTCTATAGATGAGAAACCAGAAGTTCCAATATCAGATTCTATTTATAGAAAAGCAAATAAAGGAGGAATTAGAGGTATTTATAAACCACGTTATTACCGAACTATGCAAAGACTTGAGTCTTATGTTTTAGCAGAATGTATGGAGAATAAAGGTAGGTTTATTCCTCAAATTGAAACTTATGCGACTGCTATTATGAATATGAAATCTTGGTTGCACCCAAATCACGATGATAATGAAAATAGTGTTTTAGAAGGTAAGCGTGTTTCTATAGATTTAGGAGCAAGACGTTTTGGTAGTGATTTAGCATTGACTCAGCAATTATTAGGAGAAAAATTATCGCCTACTATTAACAAAAGAATTACTGAACAATTAAAATGGAGAATTGTAGATACATATTTAACTTCTTGTAAAGAGAATGATAAAAACAATCATTGGATTAAAAGTACTAGTAACTGGAATTCGGTTTGTACAAGTGGTTCTATGTTTGTAGCAATTTCAACTTCAAAAAGTAAAGATGAACGTATAGCAGCTGTGGGTTCTGCACTTAACAGTATGAAATACTTTTTGTCTGGTTTTGGACAAGATGGATATTGTTCTGAAGGAGCAGGATATTGGAATTATGGTTTTGGACATTATCTTTATTTAGCTCAAATACTTTATGATTATACAGATGGGCAAATTAATTTATTTGATGCTGGTAATTCTGAAAAGTTAAAAAATGTAGGGAATTTCCCAAAAACATACCAAATACATCCTGGTATTTGTGCGCCATTCTCTGATGGAGTTTCACACGTTTCAAACGACGGAGGTTTTGCCTACAATATGTCAGCTAGAAAATATGGAGCTAATATGCCAGTGAATCCAAAAAAAGCAAAAACTTATGATTCTTATTCGGCGGTATTTCAATTAATTGAATGGGAGTATGAAGCTGAGGAGAATAGTAAAAAAGAGATTTATCAATCAATAAATGAGTTGCCAGATTATACGTATTTTGACGACTTTGGTATTGTAATTTCTAGAGGTAAACAAAAAGAGCCATTATCAATAGCAATTAAAGCAGGACATAATAGTGAAAACCATAATCACAGTGATGTTGGAAGCTACACAGTTGTATTAAATGAAGAGATTATAACTGGCGATATAGGAGCGCCATCTTATATTGCAGGAGCTTTTTCTAAAGATAATCCAGCAAGAAGTTCTTGGGGACATCCAGTACCAAAAATTAATAATACTTTACAATCTAATGGAAGAGAATTTGAAGGTAAAATAAAAGAAACCGAGTTTTCAAAAGATTTGGATAAAGTAGTTATAGATTTAATAACAGCTTATGAAATTGAAGCTTTAACCAAATTAGAAAGAACAATGAGTAATGATAAATCTGGTTTAGGAGAAATTTCTATTACAGATACGTTTTCAGCAACAAAACCAGTAACTTTTGGCACTTCAATTATGACACTTTCAGACTATGAAATTGTAAATGATAGCACAATTATTTTATCTGTTAACAATCAAAAACTAAAAGCTATAGTTTCAAGCGATTCTGGAACCGTAAAAATTACAGATGAGATTGTTCCGGTAAAACATTTAAGAGAAGGCGGCCCAGCTTATAGAATAGGTATAGAAATTACAAAACCAATTAGTGAAGGAGAAATTTCAGTTGTATATTCGCCATATAAAGATAATTAAAAGGGTAAAGTAATTTTTTAAGGAGTTTATAAAAAATGAAAAAAACAAGATTTTATGTTCAATTTATTGTAAGTTTTTTTCTGTTAATTTTAAGTACAACATTAAATGCTCAACTAAAAGATAAAAAGCTAGTAGAACTTCTAAATAGTTCAATTTATGTAAATCCAAAGGTTTATTGGAAACCAGAAATGGATAGAGGAAGTGTTAAGGCTCTATTTTATGAAACACTTCAATATAAAGGAAAACAAACACGCACTTTTGCATACATAGGTATTCCAAAAAGTGATAAGCCAGTTCCAGCTATGATTTTGGTTCATGGTGGAGGAGGAAAAGCCTTTTATGAATGGGTGAAAATTTGGAATGATAGAGGATATGCGGCTATTTCTATGAGTTTAGAAGGTCATAAACCTGATTTAAATGGGAATGGTAAATATTCACATGAATTTAGTGGACCAGTTAAAGTAGGACGATTTGATGATGTTGAGCTTCCAATAGAAGATCAATGGATGTATCATGCGGTTTCTGATATTATGATAGCTCATACTTTATTAGCAAATTTGCCAGAAGTAGACGCCAATAAAATTGGAATAACAGGGATTTCTTGGGGAGGAGTTTTAAGTAGCTTAGTTTCTGGAATTGATAATAGATTAAAATGTGCTATACCAGTTTATGGCGCAGGATTTTTATACGAATCTAAAGGTCATTTTGGAGATTTAAGAGAAAATTCTCCACAGATTTTAGAGAAAAAGAAGTTTTGGGATCCAGCAAAGCAGTTTATAAATGGTAATATTCCTACATTATGGGTAAATGGAGATAGCGATGCTCATTTTTCGTTAAATATTACCTCAAAGTCTTTTAACGCAACAAAAAATCATGCTCTGTTATCAATTCATCCAAAAATGTTACACGGGCATAAAGCTGGATGGAATCCAAAGGAAGTTCCTGAGATTTATGCATTTGCAGATAATATATTAATGAATGTGAAGCCAGGTTTGGGAAAAATTGTAAAACAACCATCAAAAAGAAGGCTTAAACTAAAATATAAATCCGAAATACCAATAAAAGAAGCAACAATTTATTATTTAAATAACGAGTTAACTTATGCCGAGAAATCAACTGGCATTAAGAATTCTTCAAACATAAAATGGTTAAATTTCCCGGTGAAGGTTAACAACTCAAAAAAAGAAATAAGACTAAAGTTGCCAAAAGAAGTTAAAACCTATTATGTAAACCTAAAAGATGCTAGAGGTTATATTATATCATCTGTATTGGTTGAATTGTAATTAAATAAAGATTAAAATAAGAATAAATGATTCCTAAGTTGAAATTTAACAAAGTACTGTTAATAGTAGTTGCTATTGTTTTCGCAATAGGTAGTTCAAATGCTCAAAGTTATACGCCAGACAAAAAGGTGCTATATAAAGTAGTAGAAGGAGATAGTCTATACCTTCATGTGTTTGAAACAAAACAATATAAAAAACCTACAGCAGCAATTGTTTTCTTTTTTGGAGGGGGATGGGCAGGAGGTCACCCTAAACAATTTTTTCAACAAAGTGAATACTTATCTTCAAGAGGAATCTTAGCAATTTCAGCAGAATATAGAGTTAGAAATGTTCATAGAACTACACCTTTTGATTGTGTAGAAGATGCAAAATCAGCAATTAGATGGGTTCGAGAACACGCCAAAGAATTAAATGTAGATCCAAACAAAATTGTAGCTTCAGGAGGTTCAGCCGGAGGGCATATTGCAATTGCAACAGCAATAATTAATGGGTTAGAAAACGCAAATGAAAATATTGAAATTTCTTCTGTGCCAAATGCAGTTGTTGCATACAATCCGGTTCTTGATACTACAGAAAAAGGTTATGGTGTAAAAAAAGTAGCTGGACGTGAAACTGAAATTTCACCTTGCCATCAAGTTAAACCTAATTTACCACCAATGTTAATATTTCATGGGAACAAAGATAAAACGGTTCCTTATGAGAATGCTGAGCGTTTTACTTCATTAATGCAAAAAGCAGGGAACAATTGTGAGTTGGTAACTGTTGCTAATGTTGGGCACGGTTTTTTTAACGGTCATTTTTTTAGAAAACAAGGAGACGATTATTTTAATTTGTGTATGTATGATACGGATGTGTTTTTGAAAGAATTAGGTTATTTAAAAGGAAAACCAACTATTTCTAGGAAGTTAATAAAAATTGCTTGTATTGGAGACAGCAATACACAAATTGGTTACCCAAGTGAATTACAAAATAAAATGGGAGCTAAATATGAAGTTGAAAATTACGGTAAAGGTGGAGCAACTATCATTGATGGAAGTTTGTATCCGTATTTTTCAACAAGCCAATACAAAGCTTCTTTAAAGTATAATCCTGATGCAGCACTATTAATGTTTGGTACTAATGATGCAAATCCTAAATGGTGTTTAGATCCAAATCGTAAAACTGATTTTAAAGGAACTCCACAAGAAGAATTTAAAGAAGGTTATTTAAAATTGATTGAAGCTTTTAGAAAGAAAAATGCTGAAGTAAAAATATATATTTTAAATACATTGCCTGTTTGGCCTGAAAAGAAACCAAATCATCCAACAATAAAAGAACGTGCAGAGCAATTAAATAATTGGGTTTTACCATTGATTAAAGAAATTGCTTTGGAGCAAAATTTACCATTTATTAATATTCATAAATTAATGAAAAAAGGTGCTAAGTTTTCTAAAGATGGAGTACATTTGAATGAGAAAGGTTATAAGATATTAGCTAAAAAAATTGCGAAAGAAATCAAATAAGAATTTCTGAAAGAAATTAATTGTAAAGTGAAAATTTCACGTATAAATAAACGATATATATTAATTGCATTGGTAATTTCCGTTATTGCTGGTGGAGTATATAAATTTAATATGGATAAAAAGAATAAGCCTATGTTATTGAATAATGAAAAATTCTCAACTTATGGAGATGACATTAATTTTATGCAAAAGTATACCTCAATTGTTGAATTGTCTGATGAATCGGGTGAGAGTAGTATCGCCGTAGCTCCAGAATTACAAGGACGCGTAATGACAAGTACAGCATTTGGAAAAAACGGTAGAAGTTATGGATGGATTAACAAAGATCTTTTTAAATCTGAAGAAATTTTAGAACATATTAACGCCTTTGGAGGTGAAGAGCGTTTTTGGTTAGGTCCAGAAGGAGGGCAATATTCAATATTTTTTAAAGAAGGATCAGCGTTTAATTTAGATAATTGGTATACTCCAAAACTATTAGATTTAGAGCCTTTTAATATTAAAAGTAAGTCTTCAAATAAGGTAGTATTTACAAAAAAAGCATCACTTGTAAATTTTTCAAATTTTAAATTCGATTTTGATATTCAGCGCGAAGTTAGTGTATTGTCTAAAGAAGATATTTTAAAAGAGTTTAACATTTCTTCTTTAGGTGAAGCAAAAGCAATAGCTTATAAAACAACCAATATACTTACAAATACTGGTGAAAATTGGGAGAAAGAAACAGGACTTTTATCAATTTGGATGTTGGGTATGTTTAATCCTTCTCCAAATACAACTATTATTGTTCCTTATGTTTCTGGCTCTGAAGCTGAACTTGGAATTCCTGTAAACGATACTTATTTTGGGAAAATTCCTTCAGAACGTTTAGTTGTAAAAGAAGATGTAATTTATTTTAGTGGTGATGGTAATTTCCGAAGTAAAATTGGACTTTCACCTATGTGAGCAAAAGATTTTTTAGGTTCTTATGATTCTAAGAATAATATTTTAACCATTTTAAAATATAATAAACCAGATGCTGTAAAAGAATACGTGAATTCAATGTGGGAAATACAAAAAGAACCTTACGTTGGAGATGTTGTAAACTCTTATAATGATGGAGCTCCGGCACCTGGAGAAAAAGCGCTAGGACCTTTTTATGAGTTAGAATCTTCATCACCAGCATTAGAATTAAAAAAGGGAGAACAAGGTATACACATTCAATTTACTTGTCATATAGAAGGAGATATTGAATCTCTAGAACCTATTTTAATGCAAGTATTTGGAATTTCTATTGATGATGTAAAAACAGCATTTAACTAGAAAATAAACCGAAGAAAGGATATCAATTAGAAGACTTTAATTTTTATTAAAGTCAGCAACCCTCATGTTTTTCTTATTGTTTTTTTTAGCTGTAATTATTCTCTAGGTTTAATAGTTGATACTTTATACTTAATGGGTAATAATTTATAAAAAAACTTTTTTTTTTTAACTACTCTTACTTTGTGAATAAGTGATTCTGGTTTGAGTGTAAAACCAATTCAAAGTTTTAAGTTTTTAAGATGTGGAATTTGAGTTGTAAAACTATAATTTACTTTATTGTTTTACAACTCAAATTTCACATTAGAAAATTCTTTTAAAGAGTTAAAAAATAGATTAAATAATGAAGAGATTTTCTCAATTAGGGAAGTTAAGTTTAATTGGAATTATTGCTTTGCTGTTAAGCGCTTGTAATGAAAACAAAGATGAAAGTTATTTAAAACTTTGGTACAATACTCCTGCAGCAGATTGGAACGAAGCATTGCCAATTGGTAACGGGCGAATTGGTGCAATGGTTTATGGGATTCCTGAGGAAGAAAACATTCAATTGAATGAAGAAACACTTTGGTCTGGAGGTCCTCATAGAAATGATAATCCAGAAGCTAAAGAAATTTTAAATGAAATTCGCCAATTGTTATTTGACGGTAAATATGAGGAAGCTCATAATTTGGCTAATAAAAAAATAATTTCGCAAACTTCAGCTGGTATGAATTATGAAACAGTTGGTAATTTACGACTTCAGTTTAATGGTCATAAAAACTATTCTAATTATTATCGTGAGTTAGACATTGAGAATGCAGTTTCAAAAACATCGTATGTTGTTGATGGAGTAACCTATACCAGAGAAGTATTTACTTCTTTCACAGATCAGGTGTTGGTAATAAAACTTACTGCTAGTGAAAAAGGAAAAATTAGCTTTTCTGCTGGTATGGATAGACCTAAACCTGCTGTTGTAAGTGTGGTAACCGAAGGTGAAGATGTTTTGAAAATGACAGGAACAAGTGCCGATACTAAAAGTAAAAGAACTCCTAAAAGCACAAAACCAATAAAAGGTAGTGTAAAATTTGAATCAAGGTTAAAAGTTGTTCCTACAGGAGGTTCATTATCATCTTCAGAAAATAAATTAAAATTAGAAAATGCCGATAGCGCAATTTTATTTGTATCAATTGCAACCAATTTTGTTAATTATTTAGATGTTAGTGCAAATGAACATAAACGAGCTGTAGATTATTTAATAAATGCTGAAAAGAAAAGCTATACACAATTAAAATCTGATCACTCAACATTTTACCAAAAATATTTCAATAGAGTATCGCTAGATTTAGGAGTAACAGATTCAATAAATAATTCAACCGATGTTAGAATTAAGCAATTTAGTAAAAGTAACGATCCTGCTTTAGCTGCTTTATACTTTCAGTTTGGTCGATACTTGTTAATTTCTTCTTCGCAACCAGGTGGGCAACCAGGTAACTTACAAGGAATTTGGTGTAAAGATCTTACGCCACCTTGGAAAAGTGCATATACTGTAAATATTAATACCGAAATGAATTATTGGCCTGCAGAGCCAACCAACCTAAGTGAAACTCATCAACCGTTGATTGAATTGGTAAAAGAGCTTTCAATTGCAGGCCAAAAAACAGCTAAAGATATGTATGGGGCAGATGGTTGGGTTTGCCATCATAATACAGATTTATGGAGAATTACTGGTCCTGTAGATGGTGCAACTTGGGGAATGTGGCCAAGTGGAGGTTTGTGGTTAAGTCAGCATTTATGGGAAAAATACTTGTATAATGGAGATAAAGAATATTTAAGATCGGTTTACCCTGCAATGAAAGGTTCTGCTGAGTTTTGTTTAAGTTTTTTAACTCCTGAACCAGAAAATGGATGGTTAATTTTTACGCCATCTACTTCTCCAGAAAACAGACCAGCTCATTATCCAAAAATGGTAAATATAGCTTATGGAGCAACTATGGATAATCAATTAATATTCGATATGTTGACCAAAACAGCTGAAGCGGCTAAAATTTTAGGTAAAGATTCAAGTTTAATTGAAAAAATTGAAGCAACAATTCCAAAGCTAGTACCAAATCAAATTGGTCAACATGGGCAAATTCAAGAATGGATTAAAGATTGGGATGATCCTGAAGATAAGCATCGTCATATTTCACAATTGTATGCAATGCATCCTTCTAATCAATTCTCACCATTTCGTACACCAGAGTTAGCTGAAGCAACTAGAAATGTATTAATTTATAGAGGAGATCCTTCAACAGGATGGTCTATGAATTGGAAAATAAATCAATGGGCTCGTTTATTAGATGGAAATCATGCTTATAAAATGATGACAGACCAAATTAAATTAGTAGGTAAACCAGATTCACCAAAAAGTGGAGGAACTTATACCAATATGCTAGATGCGCATCCACCTTTTCAAATTGATGGAAACTTTGGTTTTACGGCTGGTTTAACAGAAATGATGATGCAAAGTCATGATGGCGCTATTCATTTAATTCCTGCATTGCCAGATGTTTGGAAATCAGGAAGTGTAACAGGGTTGCGAGCACGTGGAGGTTTTGAAGTTGAATCATTAGAATGGAAAAATGGCGAAGTGGTAAAAGCTGTTATTAAATCTAATTTGGGAGGAAACTTAAGAATTCGTTCATATTCTGAATTAATACTTGAAAGCGGTGATTTATTAAATCCTGCAGAGGGCGAAAATACAAACCCATTTTATCAAGTGCCAAGTATACAAAAACCGTTAATTTCAGATAAAGCAAAATTAAAAGGGTTTAAAGTTAAAAATACCTATTTGTACGACATTGAGACTGAAAAAGGACAAGAAATAATTCTATTAAAAAAATAATAAAAGTGAACAACATGATAATTAAATCTTATTTTAAAACATTGCTAATTGGAGTTGTATTAATGCTTAGCTCTAATTTGCAATCTCAAGTTTTAGTAAATTCAATAAAAGAATTAGTACCGTATTTAGATGATGATAATGTCCATGTTAAAATGGCTCCAGGAGTTTACAATATAACTGCCGAGGATGTTAAAAAAGGAATGTATCCTAAAGAGTCAAACATTAAACGTATTTGTAAAGTGTTATTGTTGTTTGAAGGAAATAATAGTACTTATGATTTTACAGGAGTTACCATTAATGTAGAAACTGCTGTATTTAGATCTTTTGGTAATTTTAGAGTTAATGAAATTCAAATTTTAGGAAATAACAATGTGCTTAAAAACTTAACATTGGTAGATGTTGGTTCTGTTCATGATGGTCCAACTGTTGGAGCACTAAATCTTTGTATGGATGGTAGAGAAAATAGAATTGAAGGATTCCATGTAACTGCAAAAGGTTCATTCCCGTACGGTTATGGAGACGCTTTTGGTAAAGGAGGAAATTCGGTTATTAATCATCAAAAACATAGTGCTTGTTTAATTCGTGGTGAATCAAACCATCTTAAAAACTCAACCTTTATTCACAGAAGTTACGGTCATTGTATTTTTATGCAAGCTGCAAATAATCCTTTAATTGAAGGTTGCTACGTAGAAGGTGAAGTTAGAAAAACTGATGATATGTTAGCTGAAGAAGGAACCGGATCACCAGCTGATAAAGTTGGATTTAAAACAGTTTGGGGTTACAAACTTCCAAAAGGTTATATGATGAGTACTGGTGAAGCTGGAATTAGAGCATACAATGCAGGTGAAACTTATATAGATGGTGAGTTTTTTAGAAGAGGAACTTCAAACCCAACAGTTATAAATTGTACTGTAAAATATATGAGAACAGGTGTAACCATAGCTCACGCAACAGGAAAAAAATATGTAGAAAACTGTACAGCTATGGGTTGTGAAAACGGATTTTCTTTAGGTTCAGGGGAAGTAGTTGGTTGTAGAGCAGATGTTACCCACGGACCAGCTTACTCTTCAACGTATTCAAGTGATGTAGCTTACAATGCTGATATAACAATTATTTCATCTAAAGAACCATATTGTAATGGATCAGGAAGTGTAGCTTATATTGGTGGAAGTAAGCATAAAATAACACTTCGAGGTTCAAATCAAGGAGTTGAACATGGGTTAAAAATAAAAGTAGGTGGAGATAAAAATAACATTCGATTATTACAAGGAAATTTACCAAATCAAAATAATTTTAAAGGATGGGATTTTGAAATTAATAACCTAACAAATTTCCCTTTGTTTTTATCTGAAAAAAGTTCAGGTGTTAAAGGGCAATCTTTAGGTCTAATTTCTGATTTAGGAAATCAAAATAAAGTGAAAAAATAAAGAATGAAGAGTAAAAGAATTATATTTTTCGTATTAAGTGTGTTTATATTGTCTTCATTCAAAGAAGACAGTATAAAAATTTATCATAATGGTTGGATTGATTTTAATAAGAATGGTGTAAAAGATGTTTATGAAGATTCTAAAGCTAATATTAATGACAGAGTAACAAATTTAGTTTCGTTAATGAATATTAATGAAAAAACTTGTCAAATGGCTACATTGTATGGTTTTGCTCGTGTTTTAGAAGATGAATTACCTACATTAGAATGGAAAAATAGAGTTTGGAAAGATGGTATAGCTAATATTGACGAACACTTAAATACAATTTGGAATCAAGAAAAAACACATACATCATTATCTTATCCTTACAGTACACATGCCGAAGCGATAAATAAAGTTCAAAAATGGTTTGTAGAAGAAACTAGATTAGGAATACCAGTAGACTTTACAAATGAAGGTGTACATGGGTTATGTCATAAAAAAGCAACATCATTGCCTGCACCTATTGGTATTGGAAGTACTTGGAATAAAAAATTGGTGCATAAAGCTGGAACTATAGTAGGGCGAGAAGCTAAAGCTTTAGGATATACAAATATTTATGCGCCAATATTAGATGTTGCACGAGATCAACGTTGGGGAAGAGTATTAGAATGCTATGGTGAAGAACCGTTTCATATTGCAGAAATGGGTAAACAAATGGTATTAGGAATTCAATCTCAAGGTGTAGCGTCTATATTAAAACATTTTGCTGTCTATAGTATTCCTAAAGGAGCAAGAGATGGTGATGCTCGTACAGATCCTCACGTAGCACCAAGAGAAATGCATCAATTACACTTGTATCCTTTTAAACGTGTAATAAAGGAAACAAAACCTATGGGAATTATGAGTAGTTATAATGATTATGATGGTGTTCCTGTAACAGCTAGTTCATACTTTTTAACAGAATTGCTTAGAGAAAAATATGGTTTTAATGGATATGTTGTTTCAGATAGTGAAGCGGTAGAGTATGTTTCAGAAAAACATCATGTTGCTAAAGATTATAAAGAAGCAGTTAGACAAGTTGTAGAAGCTGGTTTAAATGTTCGTACTACATTCAGAACTCCAGAATCTTTTATAGAACCTTTACGAGCGTTAATTCATGAAGGAAAAATATCTATGAAAACTTTAGATCTAAGAGTTGCTGAAGTTTTAAAGGTAAAGTTTCGATTAGGATTATTCGATAATCCTTACGTTGAAAATCCTAAAGAGTCAGATAAATTAGTGCATACGAAAGCAGATGAAGATTTCTCAAAACAGATTAACCGAGAATCGTTAGTACTTTTAAAAAATGAAAATAATTTACTGCCTTTAAATGTAAATACTTATAAAAATATATTAGTTACAGGACCATTAGCAGATGAGGTTAGTTTTACTTATAGTCGTTACGGACCAGCTAGCAATCCATCTACTTCAGTTTATCAAGGAATTAAAAACTATGTAAAGGATAGAGCTTATGTAAGTTATGTGAAAGGGTGCGATGTTGTAGATGCAAATTGGCCTGAAAGCGAAATTATACCAATACCGCTTTCAAAAGAAGAAGAAAAAAGTATTGCTCAAGCTGTAGAACAAGCTAAAAAATCTGATATTATAATTGCAGTAGTTGGTGAAGGTGATGAACAGGTTGGAGAAACCAAATCTAGAACTAGTTTGGGGCTTTCAGGTAGACAGTTTCAATTAGTTCAGGCATTATATAAAACAGGTAAACCTGTAGTTTTAGTTTTAATAAACGGTCAGCCGTTAACCATTAATTGGGAGAATAAGTTTTTACCAGCTATTTTAGAGGCTTGGTTCCCTAGTGCATCTGCAGGTGAAATTATTGCCGGAACTCTATTTGGAGATTACAATCCTGGAGGAAAGTTGAGTGTTACTTTTCCAAAATCGGTAGGGCAAATCCCAATAAATTTTCCATACAAGCCAGGTTCCCATGCAGGTCAACCAGGAAAAGGACCAAATGGATCTGGAAATACACGTGTTTTAGGTGCTCTTTACCCTTTTGGATATGGTTTAAGTTATACTTCTTTTAAGTATAACAATTTGTTAGTTAAACAAAAAACAAAAAATTCTCAAAGTAATATAGAAGTGTCTTTTGATATTAAAAATACAGGTGAAATAGCTGGAGACGAGGTAGTTCAATTGTATTTAAAAGATAAAGTAAGTAGTGTTACAACCTATGAGTCACAGCTGCGAGGATTTGAACGTGTTCATCTTTTACCTGGTGAAATTAAAACTATTCATTTTGTATTAAAACCAGAAGATTTAGAGATTCTAGATAAAAATATGAATTGGACTGTAGAGCCTGGAACATTTGAAGTTTTAATAGGAAGTTCATCTGTAGATATTCGCTTGAAAGAAGAGTTTAATGTTTTTTAAAAAGACTTTTCTAATAGTTTTAGATTAAAAAAAATGTAAATGATACAATTATTTTAACCAACATATTACAATGAAAAAAACATTTAGTTTATTACTCATGAGTTTATTTGTAAGTCTTAGTATTTCACAAAACCCAGTTTTTACACATGTATTTACTGCAGACCCTTCACCACACGTTTGGCCAGATGATGATCGACTTTGGGTTTATACAAGTCATGATGAACCAGGTTCTAACAATCATTATGGTATGACAGGCTATCATGCATTTTCCACAACAGATTTGGTTAATTGGACAGACCATGGTAGAATTTTACATTTAGAAAATGTAGATTGGGCTGAAAGCCATGCATGGGCAATGGATGCAGCATTTTATAGAGGTAAATACTATCTTGTTTATTGTATGAAAGAAGCTGGTATAGGGCTTTTTAGAACAGGAATTGCGCGTAGCGATTCTCCTGAAGGTCCGTTTACAGATTTAGGTTATGTTAAAGGAGTGGAATTTGGACAAGATCCAGCAATTTTTATAGATGATGATGGAACTCCATATTTGTTTTGGGGACACGATAAAAAATGTTTTGCAGCTGAATTGAACGATGATTTAATGTCTATAAAACCTGAAACCTATGTGAATTTAACATCTCAGTTAACTCACGTTTTTGAAGGCCCTTGGGTACATAAGCGCAATGGAAAGTATTATTTAACATATCCTGGTTTAACACCTCGTAGATGGCCAGAAAAAATGTTTTATGCAGTAGCTGATAAACCTTTAGGTCCGTATGAATTTAAAGGTTGTTTTATTGATGATTTTGAAGGTCAAAGCGGAACCAATCATGGAGGCGTAGTAAATTACAAAGGTAAAGATATTATGTTCTATCATAGCGCTTGGTTATCTGGAGGTTTAAGTGAAACACGAAGTGTAATGGCTGATTATTTAAAATACAATAAAGATGGGAATATACTTCCAATTATTCCATCAAAAAAAGGTTTGGGTATTGCTAAAAAAACTAAAACTACACTTTTATTAGAAGCTGAAAATGGTTTTGCAGCTGGAGGTAATTTATACAATGTAATTGTTGATACTTGGATGAAAGGATATAGTGGAAAAGGTTACGTTACAAATTTCGATAACCCGTATGACCATGTGTCAATTCTAGCTCAAGTAGCAAAACCTTCAAAATATAGATTTAAGGTACGGTATGCTTCACCTGACGGAGAATCTAACCATGATGTTTTAATCAATAGTCATAAATATAGAGAGTTTCTATTTCCACAATCAAAAGAATTTACTGAAATAGATTTTGGTATTGTGGAACTAAAAGAAGGAGATAATCTAATTCGCATATTTACTAGTGACTGGAAACCTTCAAAAGGAGAATTTGCAGTTGACTATATAAAATTAGAACAAGTACTAGAAGAGTAATACTGTAATTATTTTTCTATAAAAAGGAATTCAAAACAAATAAGAAAGTTAAATCATATACATAATGAAGTGTTTCAAACAAAATTTAATGGTTATTTCGGTTGCTCTAGCTTTGTTAATAAGCGGATGTCAATCTAAATTTAAGCATACTATAGAAAAATCCGAAAATTCTGTTACAATTTATCAAGATAGTACCATCATAAATATTGAAGTTGTTAATGAATCAATCATTCACGTTCAAAAAACATTAAGTGGTAACAAGTCATCTACTATTCCAGATTATGTAACCATTATAAAACCTCAAAATGTTAAGTGGAGTATAGAAGAAAGTGAAAATGAACTTGCAATAAGTACAGCATTAATAAAAGTACTTGTAAATAGTGATGGTACAATTTTTTACAGATCAAAACAAGGGAATCAATTACTAAGAGAAACCAATAAACAAACATTTATAAAATCAAAAACTGAAGGTGAGCATACTGTTTCACAGGGATTTGTAGCTGGTGACGAAGGTTTGTACGGTTTAGGTCAGTTTCAAAGTGGTATTATGAATTGGAAAAACGTACCAATTCGTTTACAGCAATACAATCAAGAAATAGCAATTCCATTTTTAGTTTCAACGAAAGGATATGGAATTTATTGGCACAATTATAGTTTAACAGATTTTAATAATCCTGAAAATGAAATTCAGTTTACATCAACTAATAAAGTTAAAACAAAAAATAGCAGTAAAGAAACTGTTTTAGATGGTGAAAAAGAAGATGTTGCTGCTCATATTACTAAAGATAAAGTAGAGAATAATATTAGAGAAACAACTTTTATACCTACTAAAACTGGAGAATATACTTTTATGGCATTGAGTGATAACAATGGGAGAATGAGAGGTGAAATTAATGTAAATATTGGAGGAGATGATATAATTAATTATTCAACAATTTGGATGCCAAGAAGATATTCAGGAAAAAAACATTTAGAGGCGGGAAAAGAATATAAAGTGGTTTTTAAAAATACAGGAGCAAAAATACCAGGGAAACTTTTTTATAATGAACCAGATTACAATAAAACTGTTTTTAGTAGTATAGCAGGTAACACTATAGATTATTATTTTATTGAAGGGAATAATCCAAGTGAAATAATTTCCAACTATCAAGTATTAACAGGAAAAGCTCCAATGTTTGCAAAAAGTGCTTATGGATTTTGGCAATGTAGAGAACGTTATCATAACCAAAAAGAGCTAATAGAAAATGCTAGAGAAATGAGAAAGAGAGAAATTCCTTTCGATAACATTGTTCAAGATTGGTTTTATTGGCCAAACGGAACTAAAGGTCCAGAATGGGATAGAGCTAAATATCCAAATCCTGAGGCTATGGCTAAGGAATTAAAAGATTTAAATTTAAAGCTAATGGTTTCTGTATGGCCAGAGGTAAAGAATAAAAAATTAGAGGAAAAGTATCATCTAACAAAAATAAAAAGCAGCAATTATATTGATGTTTATGATAAAGGTGTAAGTGAACGTTTTTATAAAATGTTAAGCGATTCTATGTTCCATAAAGGAGTTAGCTCAATTTGGTTAGATGGAACAGAGCCAGAAGGAGTTAAAGATACAAGTGTAAATACAGCTGTTGGACCTTATGTTGAGGTTCAAAATCCATATTCTTTGGAGGTAACTAGAACCATGTATGAGGGTAGAAGAAATGAATTTCCAAACGAACGAGTTTTTAATTTAACACGTTCGGCCTATGCAGGTCAACAACGTTATGGAGCAACATCTTGGTCTGGAGATGTTGAAGCTTCGTGGGAGCAATTATCAGAACAAATTCCTGCAGGGCTTAATTTTACAATGGCGGGTGTACCTTATTGGACACACGATATTGGAGGTTTTTTTAGAGATTCAAAATCTATAAACCCGATATACGATAACCAATATACAAACCATGAGTACAAAGAATTGTTAACACGTTGGTTTCAGTTTGGAACTTTTAGCCCAATATTTAGAATTCACGGTTATGTTTCCGAAACAGAAATATGGAGATATGGTTCAGAATTTGAAAGCACGGCTCGTAAATTTATAGATTTACGATATAAGCTAATGCCATATATTTATTCAGAAGCTTGGAAAATTACCAATAAAAGTAGTTTACTAATGTCTCCATTGGTATATCAATATCCAAATGATAAAAATACATGGAATATTAAAGATCAATTCTTTTTTGGAGAATCTATAATGGTATGTTCAGTAACAGAATATAAGCAAAGAGAAAAAGAAATATACTTGCCAAAAGGAGAATGGTATAACTTCTGGACAGATGAAAGAATAAATGGAAATAGTAAAATTACTGTAAACACACCGTTAAACAGTATACCAATTTTTGTAAAAGCAGGTAGTATAATTCCAATGGGACCAAAAGTTCAATACGCAACTCAAAAAACAAATGAACCTACGCTAATTAAAGTTTATCCAGGCAAAGATACTGAGTTTGTGTTGTATTTAGATGACAATGAATCATATGATTATGAAAAAGGAGTGTTTTCAGAAATTAGATTTTCATATTCAGATTCTACAAAAGAATTAAAAATAAATAAAGGTTCAGGGAATTACATTGACTTTAAAAAGTCTCCTATGAATTTTATTGTTGAAATGGTTGGAAACAATAAAAAAGAGGAAGTAATTTTTAAAGAAAAAGAACTAGTACTAAAATTTTGATACTTATTAATTAATGAAGGAAATAATTAACATAGCAGCACTATTAATTTTTGTGTTTCAATCATTTGTTTTTGCACAAAATTCGGAAGATATAGAGGTGTTAGAAACCTTAAATTATAAAAAAGATGTTGTTTATAAAGTTGTAGATGGAGTTAGTTTAGAAATGGATATTTACTATCCAGAACCTAACAAAATAAAAAACGAAAATCCTTGGATGCTTCATGTTCATGGTGGAGGTTGGGCTGGAGGAGATAGGTATAAAGTGTTTAGAAAACCTTTTTTAGGAACATTAAAATCTTTATTAGAAAATGGTGTAGTATGTATTACAATTGAATATAGAAGAGCTAGTAGAAATAGTGGTGGTACAACAGCTTTTGAAGCTGTGATAGATGCAAAAGATGCTGCAAGGTTTCTTTTAAAAAATGCTGAAAAATATAAGTTAGATAAAAAGAATTATGGCGTTTGGGGAGGTTCAGCAGGTGGCCATTTAAGTTTATTAACAGCGCTTGGGAAAAACTCTCGTTTTAAAGGAGATTCTCAACTGAGAAAGTATTCACCTAAATTTAAATGTATAGTATCTTACTTTCCAGTAACATCATTGTTAAATCCAGAGTTAGTTCCAGGTTCTCTTTTCGAAAAACAAGATTCGTACAATAGAATTTTAGGAGATAGTTTAAAAAACAAACTCAAACTAGCAAAGCTACTTAGTCCAACTAAACACTTAAAAAGAAAGAGTCCTCCAATTTTACTAATTCATGGCGATAAAGATGTAGTGTTACCAATAATTAACTCTACTTATATGATGGAGGTGGCACAAGAAAAAAATGCTGATGTAGAATTATTAACCATTAAAAATGCAGGACATAGTTTTAGTGGTGAAAATATTTCTCCGTCATTTGAAGAATTAAACCAATATTCAACAAATTTTATTCTTTCATATTTGAAGTAAGTGAATTAGCTAGTGTGTTAAAATCTATTAAGATTTTAGCTAAACAAGAAAAATAACTTTTGTTGGTTTAAAATCAGCTTAAAATACAATATGCAAACGCTCAATTATCTTTAGCAAATAATTGAGCTCTTTCTTTCTGTTTTGTCTGTAAAGAGAAATTATAAATAAAAAGTCAATTTAGAGTTAAGCTTAATTACCGATATAGCTTTCCCAATTCAGTTTTGAAACTGTTTATAGTTTATATTATTTGAACTATAAGTTATATACATGCATATATTAAAAATTTATTTTTGATAGTATTAAGTACAGTAAATTCTAAAAATAATAACTGAGTGAACTGATGCTTAAATTCAGAATAAATTAATAGTTAAAAATCATGAAAAAAAGAATACTTGCTTTACTTCTTTTAATATTTGTGGTAAAACCAATATTTTCTCAAGAGTATGAAGTTAAATCTCCCAATGAAGAGTTAACGCTTAATGTAAATGTTGCTCGTGGAATTTCATGGTATGTTAGCCTAAAAGGCGAAATAGTTATTGAAAAAGCTGAAATAGGAATTGATTTTTTGTCGGTTAAAGATTATGGTTTTAATTCAAAAATTAAGAAGCATACTATAGAGAAGATATCTAACATTATTTATTCTGGAGTTTCACACAAAGACTCAAAAATTAATGATGTATATGTTGAGTTAATATTAACTACCAAAGATAACTCGAAAATAAAATTTCGAGTTTATAACGATGGTGTTGCGTATCAATTTTTAGATAAGTTTAAAGGAAAACGAAAAATAGTTAATGAGCAAATGTCTTTAACTTTCCCTAAAGGAACTTCATCACTTTTTCCTCAAGAAGAATCGATGTATTCTCATAACGAACGAACGTATTTAAATAAACCTCTCGAAACAATTTCAAAAAATGATTTTTGTAGTCTTCCAGTACTTTTTAATACTGGTAATGCCAAAGTAGTTTTCACCGAAACGGCTCTTCATAACTATCCAGGAATGTTTGTAAAAGGAAATAACAACCTATCAACAGATGTGGTTTTTCCAAAATATCCATTAAAGATAATTCCAGATAAAGAAATGCCAGATCGTAATCAAACTATTACCGAGAAGGCAAATTATATAGCTGTAATTTCAGGTAGTTTAACTACACCTTGGAGAGTATTTGTAATTAGTGATGACGACCGTATTTTGGTAGAAAGTAATTTAACGTATCAACTAGCAAAACCACAAGCGATAGAAAATTCTAAATGGATAAAACCAGGTAAAGTTGCTTGGGATTGGTACAACGCTAACAATATTACGGGCGTAGATTTTAAATCAGGTTTAAATACCGCTACTTATAAATATTATATTGATTTCGCTTCAGAAAATAACATTGAGTATGTAATTCTTGATGAAGGATGGACAAAGTCAACTACAGAAATTCTAGAGTTCAATCCAGATATGGATGTGGCTGAATTAATTAGATATGGTAAAGAAAAAGGAGTTGAACTTATTTTATGGGTTCTATGGAAACCATTGGATGAGAATATGCATACCATTCTTGAAACGTATAAAAACTGGGGTGTAAAAGGAGTTAAGGTAGATTTTATGCAACGTAATGATCAATATATGGTTGAATCATACGAGCGAATTGCCAAAAAATGTGCTGAGTTTGAATTATTGGTTGATTTTCATGGTTCTTTTAAACCATCTGGTTTAAGAAGAATGTACCCGAATGTTGTGAATTATGAAGGAGTAAAAGGAAGTGAAAATAATAAATGGAGTGCAGATGCATCACCAAAACATAATGTTACTATACCATTTATTCGTATGGTTGCCGGGCCAATGGATTATACTCCAGGTGCAATGTCAAACGCTCATTTAGAAAATCATTTAATAAGTTTTGAGCGCCCAATGAGCGTTGGTACACGAGCTCATCAAGTAGCTATGTACGTAGTGTATGAAGCACCATTACAAATGATGTGCGAATCACCATCGAGATATTATAAAGAGCAAGAAACAGTTGATTTTATTGTGAAAATTCCTACAACTTGGGACGAAACAGAAGTGCTGCATGGTGCTGTAGGAGATTATATTGCTGTAGCTAGAAGAAAAAATAGCAGCTGGTTTATTGGAGCTATGACAGATAAATCTAGAGAATTAGACATTGATTTGTCATTTTTAGATAAAGGTGAATATATAATGAAAGTTTATAAAGATGGTATAAACGCGAACCGTTTTGCAGAAGATTATTTAATTGAAGAAATAGAAGTCAATAGAAATTCAAAAGTAGCTGCAAAAATGGTTTCTGGAGGTGGTTGGACTGCTATTATTTCAAAAAAATAGTAGAAAGCGTATAACCTTTTAGTTTTAAGAAATTCAAATTAAATTATTAAAAATAGGAGTAAATCAGTTCTCTAATACACACACCAATTATGAAGAATTCAGTAAGTATAATTTGTTTTAGTCTAATGTCAGCGTTCTCTGCATTAGGGCAGAAATGGTCACCCGATTTAGGAACAGGAAATTTTAAGAATCCTATAATTTATGCAGATTATTCTGATCCCGATGTAATTAGAGTAGGAGACGATTATTATATGGTTTCATCTAGTTTTAATTGTATGCCAGGTATTCCAATACTTCATTCAAAAGACTTAGTTAATTGGGAAATAATAAACCACGTTTATCAAAAATTACCTCTTCAAAAATATGATAAACCTGTTCACGGTCAAGGTTCTTGGGCGCCTTCAATTCGTTTTTACGAAGGTAAATTTTATGTGTATTTCTGTACACCTTACGATGGGTTATTTATGGCAACTACTGATGACCCTAAAAACGATTGGGAATTAACTCATGTAGTTGAAGTAGAGTATTGGGAAGATCCTTGTCCTATTTGGGATACTGATGGCAATGCTTATTTAGTTAGAAGTAAATTATGTGGTAACGAATTAATTCTACATAAAATGAGTTCCGATGGAAAAAAACTCTTGGATAATGGAACTGTAATTTACGATGATAAGGAAAAAGATCCAATTATTGAAGGTCCAAAATTCATTCAAAAAAATGGTTATTACTACATTTTAGCTCCAGCTGGTGGCGTAGCAACTGGTTGGCAAACTGTTTTACGTTCAAAAAACATTTATGGACCTTATGAAAGAAAAAATGTATTGCACCAAGGAAATACAGATATTAATGGGCCTCACCAAGGTGGGCTTGTAGAAACCAAAGAAGGCGAATGGTGGTTTGCTCATTTTCAAGAAAAGAAACCTACAGGTAGAATTGTGCATTTAAATCCTGTAGAATGGGTAGATGACTGGCCAATGATGGGAAAAGATATTAATAATGATGGAGTAGGTGAACCAGTTCTAGAGTATAAAAAACCACAGTTTAAAGGTAAATCTAAAATAAAAATTCCTCAAACAACAGATGATTTTAATTCTAGTAAATTAGGGTTGCAATGGCAATGGCAGGCCAATCCAAAAGATGAATGGTATTCGTTATCAGAAAATAAAGGTAGTATAAGGTTAAATGCAGTTCAAAACCTTACTCAACAAGGAAATTTATGGCTTACTCCTAATATATTGTTACAAAAGTTTCCTGCACCAACTTTCTCTGCAACTACAAAAATTGAGTTTAATCCTGATTTAAATGGTGAAGAAAGCGGATTAGTTATTATGGGGCGTAAATGGGCGTATGTAGCAATGGTAAAAGAAGATAATAAAGTTAAAGTAGCTATGTTTACCGGAGCAAATAATAAGTGTGATAAAGAAACTGAAGAAATAGAAAGCGTTCCTTTAGATACTAAAACTGTTTATTTAAGGGTAAATATAGATGCAGAACAATTTTGCCATTTTCAATATAGTTTAGATAATATTAGTTTTAAAAATATTGGTAAAGAATTTAGAGCAAAAGAAGGTGCTTGGATAGGTGCAAAAGTAGGGTTGTTTTGTACAAATCCTAACATGAATGAAAGTAATGGATTTGCCAATTTTGACTGGTTTAGAGTAGAATAAAAAGTATAATTAAATAAAATACAATATGTTAAAAAGAAATAGATTAAATAAATTATTGGTTAAATTGATTTTTCTTGTGTTAGTAACACAATTATTTTCTTGTTCACAATCTTCAAATTCTCAAAAGCCAAATGTAATTTTAATTCTTACTGATGATCAAGGGTATGGTGATTTATCAGCTCATGGAAATCCATTGTTAAAAACTCCTGAAATGGATAAGCTTTATGAGCAATCAGTTCGTTTTACAGATTTTCATGTAGCGCCAATGTGTACTCCAACTCGAAGTCAATTATTGTCAGGTTATGATGCCATGCGAAACGGAGCAACTGCAGTTTGTCAAGGACGTTCTATGTTAAGAAGCGATATGAAAATAATGCCACAATATTTTGCTGAAGCTGGTTATGCAACTGGTTTATTTGGTAAATGGCATTTGGGAGATAGTTATCCATACAGACCTAGATTTAGAGGTTTTCAAGAAGTTATTTCGTTTAGAGCTTTTGGAATTACTTCGCTAGCTGATTATTGGGGAAATACCTATTTCGATCCAGTTTTTATGCACAATGGAGTTGATAAAAAATATGAAGGTTATTGTACAGATATATTTTTTAATGAAGCAATGTCTTGGATGAAAAAATGTAAAGATGAGAAAAAACCATTCTTTTTATACCTTCCAACCAATACACCTCATGAACCAGATATTGTTGCTGAAAAATATGCTGAACCTTATAAAGGACTTTTCGATGGAAAAACTATAAATGAAAATTTTTATGGGATGATTGCCAATCTTGACGAAAATATTGGAAAGCTAGAGAAATTTTTAAAAGAAAATAATCTACGTGAAAATACTATTTTAATTTTCATGTCAGACAATGGTACGCAAAGCAAACATGCACAGGCAATTTATAATGCAGGAATGCGTGGTAAAAAGAAAAGTGTTTATGAAGGAGGTCATCGAGTTCCGTTATTTGTTCGTTGGATTGATGGAAAACTTCAACATGGAACAGATATTTCAGAATTAACGCAAGTTCAAGATTTATTACCAACCTTAATAGATTTGTGTGGCTTAGAATCTAATGATACTAAATTTGATGGTACAAGTTTAGCAGGTTTATTAAAAGAAGGAAAAAAACTAGAAGATAGAAAGTTTGTAATACAATATAATATTAGTGGTGAAAAATGGGATCCAGCTGTAGTTCTATGGAAAAAATGGAGATTGGCAAATAAAAATGAGTTGTACAATATTGAAACAGATCCTGCTCAAACAAATAATGTGATAACAAAATTTCCTGAGATTTCAAGAGAAATGGAAGCACATTACAATAACTGGTATAAAGACGTGAAACCAGAATTTGAGGTTAAGAGAGACATAATTATTGGTTCTGAAAAAGCAAATCCATTAATGTTGTATGCTAGTGATTGGGATGGAGATTATTGCGACAATCCTGGCCGCTTAATAAGAGCAAATGGGAATGGTTTTTGGGATTTAATTGTAGAAAATGAAGGAACTTATGAAATAGAATTATTTCGTTGGTCTGAAGAATCTCAAAAACCGCTAATCGATTCATATGATGGAATCTCAGAAAAAGGTATTAAGCCAATAGTTAAAGCACAATTAATAGTTGGAGATTTTAATGAAACTGTTTTAACCAAACCAGAAGATAAATCAGTAAAGTTTAAGTTAAAACTAAATGCAGGAAATACAACCTTAAAAAGTAATCTTTTTGATAAAGACAACAATATTTTATGTGGAGCTATGTATGTAAAGGTTACAAGATTAACTAATCAAATATAAAATGAAATCGATTTATATACAGATACTATTTTTTTTAACAGTAACAATAATATACTCTCAGGATAGACCAAATGTAATTTTTGTGATGCCTGATGATATCAGTCATAATTCATTTTCTTATTATAAAAATAATGGACCGCAAACACCAAATATAGATAAGCTTGCAGATGAAAGTGTTCAATTAACAGATTTTCATGTTTCTCCAAGTTGCTCACCAACTAGAGCGGCTCTTTTAACAGGTAGGCCAAGTGATGTAGTAGGTGTTTGGCATACTATTAATGGTAGAAATATGATGAGGGCTGATGAAATTACAATGGCCGATATTTTTAAGCTAAATGGTTATGCAACAGGCTTGTTTTTTAAATGGCATTTGGGCGATAATTATCCTTTTAGACCTAAAGATAGAGGATTTGAAAATGTGGCTTGGATAAAAGGAGGAGGAACGGGACAGCAACCAGATTACTGGGGAAATACCAATAATAAAGCATCAATTTGGGTAAATGATAATTTAGTAGAAATGACAGATGAAGATGATGGAATTGAAGGCGCATTTACTACTAATTTCTTTTTCAATCGAGCATTTGAATTTATGGAAGAAAATATTAATAAAGGAAAACCTTTTTTTACATATTTACCTTTAGCTACTGCACATGCGCCACACGTAATGCCTCCAGACACACGTGAAGGCATAAATGCTAAAACTGCAACTATTGAAAATATTGATAAGAATATGGGACGGTTAATACAATTTCTAGAGGATAAGGGAATTGCAGATAATACCATACTTATTTTTACAACAGATAATGGTGGAGACACATATTTACGTGGAGGAAAAGGTTCTAATTATGATGGTGGTACTAGAGTTCCGTGTTTTATTAGATGGCCAAATGGTGGTTTAGGCGAAGGAAGAAAGATTGAACCACTAACAGCTCATATAGATTGGTTGCCAACTTTTATGGATATTTTAAATTTTAAAGATGTTCCAAATAGACCGCAAAAATTAAAAACTAGAGGTAAAAGTTTTAAATCGTTTTTAGATGAAGATCCATTAAACAATCCAATTGAATATAAAAATAGAGCAGTTACTATTAATGATATGTGGACTGAGTTTCCTGAAAAGTATAAAAAACTTTCAGTAAAAAAAGATATTTGGAAAGACCATAAAATAATTAATAAATGGCGCTTAATTAGAAATAAATCAAACTCTGATTGGGAATTGTACGATGTTCTTGTTGATGAAAAACAAAAGAATAATTTAATTAACAATCCAGCAAATAATGGTATTATTTCAGAATTAAAAAATGAATATGAAAATTGGTGGAAACTTGTTGAAGAACGTTCAAATGAGTATGCAAGAATAATTCTTGGAAGCAAACAAGAACCTGAAACAGATCTTCACGCAATGGATTTTCATGGAACCATAATTTGGGAACAAAATGCTGTAAAAAAAGGTGCTAAAGGAAGTGGTTTTATTGCCGTAGAGTTTGAAAAAACTGGAGATTACCAATTTGATTTACGTCGTTGGCCTAAAGAAATTGAAAATGAAACTACATTAACTTCTGCAGGAGAAGGCGTTGCACTTCCAATTTCAAGTGCTAGAGTTAAAATATGGAATGGAGATAAGGTTTATGCAGATGAAACAAAAAAAGTCAACCCTAATGCTGATGGAGTTAAGTTTAACTTGAAGAATTTACCAAAAGGTCCAGCATTTATTCAAACATGGTTTTACAATTCATCTGGAGAAATGGAGGGAGCAGTATATTACAACTATGTTAAATTAAACGAATAAAATATATAAAAACAAGAACAATGCTAAAGGTTTCATCAAAAGGAAAATCGCTAAATATAAATTTTTTAAGAATTAGTTTTTTTGTAATTGGCTTGCTATTTCTTTCATGTGAAAAAAGCGCTACTGAAATTAAAATTAATAGCTTAAAAGAATTAGCTGAATACGCTTCAAAAAGTGGAAATATTATTACTATGGAGCCTGGAGTGTATAAGTTAAAAGAGTATTTGTCTGTTGATTCTATGAAAGTAAGGAGTAGTAAAAAGCAATTCCAATTTTTAACTTTTAGCGGGAGCAATAATGTGTTTAATTTTAAAGGTGTTGAAATTGAGGTTGATAATAAATTGCGTGAAGCCTTAAAAGCACCACTTCACAACAGTGAATTTTTAATTACAGGAAGTAATAATACTTTTCAAGGACTTGTAATAAGGTATAGAGGAGAAGGCACTGCACTTGGGGCAGCGGCACTTGTAGTTGGAGGTAAAGATAATGTATTAGAAAATGTTTCGCTTCACATTGCAGGGTCGTTTCCATATGGTTATGGAGATTACTTTGGTAAGGGTAAAATAAGTATAATTAAACACAAAAAACATAGTGGACTTTTAATTACTGGTACCAACACAAAACTCTTAGGGTGCAAGGTTTTTATGCGTTCATTTGGTCATGCTTTTTTCATCCAAGGTGGAGACAATACTTATTTTAAAGATTGTTATGCTGAAGGTGAGATTCGATCTACTAATGAAATGCTAGCAGAGACATCTGGCCCAGCCTTTGAAAGAAATTTTGCTTCTATTTATAAAAACTACGATGGCAAAAAGGAAATACCTGCTAATTATATGAAGTCATTAAACGAATGTGGATTCAGAACATATACTACAGGTAAAGTTACTGCAATTAATTGCACAGCGAAAAATATGAGAGTTGGTTTTGCTCTGGCAAAAGTAACTATGCTTAATTGCGAAGCGATCGATTGTGAGCGAGGTTATTATTTAAATAAAGCCAATGTGAAAGATTGTCGTGGTGATGCTAAATTTGGGCCCTTATTATATCTTGTTGGGGATGAAAACTCACAAATTGACCTAAAATTAATGCCAGGAGAATCAGATATGATGGTTCATGCTCTTGCAACAATTTGCGGAAATGGACATCAAGTCTCTATCACAAGCGAAAAAAAAGAGAAACGGGTAAAGGCAATCCCAATTATGCTTGGATATGGGATGCCATCATCTGGAGAAATATCTTCTCCAATACCACAAAAGGATGCAGAGAATATTACAATAATAAATGAAACATCTTTACCCTTTGTTATTGGTGAAAATGCTATTAATTGTACTATAAAAACGAACGGTGAAATAAAAAGCAACAAGGGTAAAGAAATAACCATACTTGAATAGAAATGAAAAAAACTCGAAATATTTTAACAATTTTGTTAATTGCTGTCGTTGGTATTATCAACGCAGAAGAAGTAAAGATTAATACCCTAAGTGAACTTGCGAATTATGCATCTAAAAGTGGAAATGTAGTTACCATTTCGCCCGGAATTTATAAATTGACCGACTATCTTACACTCGATTCTATGCGTGTACGTAGCAATCGCAAAGAATATCAATATATCACGTTTAGCGGGAGCAATAATGTTTTTAATTTTAAAGGAGTTGAAATCGAAGTAGATACTGAATTGAGAAATGCATTAAAACCACCTATTCATAGTGATGAATTTTTAATAACGGGTAATGATAATACATTTAAAGGGTTGGTTATAAAATGTATAGGAAATGGAACATCTCCTGGTGGAACAGTACTTCAAGTAGCAGGTGAAGGAAATACACTTGAAGAAGTTACAATTCATGTTTCTGGATCATTTCCGTATGGATATGGCGATCTATTTGGTAAAGGAAAACAAAAAGAAACAACTATAAAACACAGGAAACACAGTGGGCTTCTTGTAACTGGGAATGAAACTAAATTGTATAACTGTAAAGTATTCAATCGTTCCTTTGGTCACTGCTTTTTTATTCAACAACACCCTAAAAATGTTTATTTTGAAGGTTGCTATGCTGAAGGTGAAGTTAGATCAACAGATGATATTTTAACTGAAACTTCTGGACCAGCTTTTGATGTTAATTTTAAAACTTGGACTCAAAATCGTGAGGGTGAATATGTAGTTAGTCCAGGTTATATGAAATCACTTTGTGAAGATGGTTTTAGAACTTACGGTACATGCGAAAACATTAAGTTTAAAAATTGTACGGCAAAAAATACGCGTGGAGGTTTTGAGCTTCGTTTCAATAAAGCAAGTCTAGAAAATTGCACAACTATTGGAACCGAACGCGCTTTTTGGATAGGAGACAATACAACAATGGTTGGGTGTAAAGGCGATGCAAATTATGGCCCTTTACTTTTTGTTGAAGGAAGCAATGTTAACGTAGAATTAGTTGTAGATACAGCAGAATCTGATAGAATAGTAAATGCTTTAGCAACCATTCAAGGTGAAAATAATAAAGTTGTATTAAAATCGGATAATGGACAAGTAAGAAAGAATAACTTACCCATTCTGGTTGGTTATACACATCCAATGCACGGAGAATCTATGTCTCCATTTAGTGAAGGAGAAGCAACAAATCTTCATTTAATAAATGAAACTGAAATGCCTGTGAAAATTGGTGAAAAAGCATTAGGTTGTACTATTACAACAAATGGATTAATTCTTCAAAATAAAGGAAAAAACATTAAGATTACTTCAAAAAAATAATTCAATATCAAAAAATAATATTCATAATTTAAAAAAGTTAATTCGTTTTAATTTACTCATTAATATTGATAAAATTCTCTTTAGGTTTTTAAATTGTTTATAGTTTATATTGTTTGAACTATAAATTATATTCAAATAGCAGTATAAAATTTATTTTTGATACTAAAGTTCAATAAAATAAATATAGAGATAAAATGAATCTTATTTTAAGAGTAAACTGTAGTCAAAAATCTAAAAGCTTATCACTTTTCTTATTAGGTGTATTGTCGGTTTTTTTAACATCGTGTACTTCAACTTCAGAGGTAAAACAAAAAGAAAAACCTAATGTGATACTAATTATGGTTGACGACCAAGGTTATGGAGATATTGCTGCTCACGGAAACGAGTGGATTAAAACTCCAAATATTGATAAATTATATAGTGAAAGTACACGTTTAACAGATTATCACGTAAGTCCAACTTGTGCTCCAACTAGAGCGGCAATAATGACAGGTCATCATAATTACAGAACTGGAGTATTTTTTACCATAAAAGGAAGATCTCTTATTCTTGAAAAAGAAACAACAATGGCTCAAGTGTTTAAAGAAAATGGCTATAGTACGGCTATGTTTGGTAAATGGCACTTGGGAGATAATTACCCTTTTAGACCAGAAGATAAAGGTTTTGATGAGGTTTTGATGAACAAAGGTGGAGGAGTTGGACAAACAATGGACTATTGGGACAACGATTATTTTAATGATACCTATGTTCATAATGGGAAATTAGAGAAGTATGAAGGTTATTGCACAGATATTTGGTTTGATAATGCAAAGAAGTTTATAGAAAGTAAAAAAGACAAACCATTCTTTTGCTACCTTTCAACTAATGCAGCTCATTCGCCTTATTGGGTAGATGATAAATATTCTGAACCTTATGCAAATAACGAAAATATTCCAAATGCAGCCTTTTATGGAATGATTGCTAATATTGATGAAAACATCGGGAATTTAGTAACATACTTAAAAGAAATAGATTTAATGGATAATACCATTCTTATTTTTACTGCAGACAACGGTTCTGCTGCTGGAAATAAAATGGGGAAAGGTCAAGACCGATTAGATGGTTTTATTGCTAAAGGAAATAATGCAGGAATGCGTGGTGTTAAAGCGAGTATGTATGAAGGTGGTCACAGAGTTCCATTTTATATTCATTGGAAAAATGGAGGAATTAATGTAGGAAAAGATATTAATGATTTAACTGCTCACTACGATATATTTCCAACATTAGTTGATTTGTGTAATTTAGAATTAAAGAAAGATTTAAAATTTGATGGTTCAAGTTTAGTACCTTTAATGAAAGGAGACAATTCTAAATTTGAAGACAGAATTGTATATGTAAATACACAATTTTCTACAGATCCTGTACCTTGGAAAAGAACAGCTTTGTTACACAAAAATTGGAGATTGGTAGAAGGAACAGAACTATACGATTTAAATACAGACCCTGAACAACGAACCAATATAGCAGATAAATATCCTGAAAAAGTAAAAGAATATAGAGCTAAGTACGACAAGTGGTGGGCTGAAATTTCTCCAACTTTTGTAGAAAAACCATATTTTATTATTGGTGATGAAGCGGAGAACCCAACAACATTATTTTGTCATGATTGGCATAGTGAAACATTTACTCCTTGGCAACAAAACCATATTAGAATGGCACAAATAAATAATGGTTTTTGGAGAGTTAAAGTTGCTGAAGCTGGCACTTACACTTTAAAACTACGTCGTTGGCCAGCAGAGTCAGGTTTAGCCTTAGGTTCAGGTGCCGAAGTTCGTCAAGCATTAGCAGGTACTAGTGTAACTGCAAGTGAAAAAGGTAAAGCATTAAAAATTAAGAACTCAAGAATTAAAATTCAAGACATTGAACTGTCTAAAGAGGTAGATTTAAATGCTGAATTTGTTGAATACACAGTTGAACTTAAAAAAGGAGAAACACATTTTTATACCTGGTTTACTTTAGAAGATGGTGTAGAACTAGGAGCATATTTTGTTGAGATTGAAAAAATATAAAGAATGAATCTTATACCTAAAAGTAAGTGTAGAAGCTCATTAGTTAATGTATGGTTGTTATTAATCTTAGTTTTTCCGTTTACATTTTCTTGTAATACAAAAGAAAATAAAAAGGATGTAGAGACTGTTATTGTTTATTCAGCACCAAAAGGTATTGAATTGTCTAAAGTATTTAAAGTAACTGTTGAAGGCAAAGAATCACCAGTCTACAATGCTAAGGTACCAGCAGTTGAACAAATTCCTCGTTTAAACCATAATCCTAGTAAGTTTGGAATAGCTTCTTATACTACATTTGATATTCGTAAAAATGCTACGGTTACAGTTACCCATTCAGAAGAAGTGAAATCTGTGAAAATTTTACCAACCTCTTATGGAATAGAACCTAAAATTGACGGTAAAAACATAACTTTTAATATAGATAACCCTAGTCATGTAACTGTTGAAGTAAATGGTAAATGGCAAGAATCACTTCATATTTTTGTAAATCCATTCGAAACAAACATTCCTGACCCAAACGATCCAAATGTTATTTATTTTGGACCAGGAATTCACGATATTACAAGTGTAAAGGTTAAAGATAGTACAACAGTTTATATTGCTGGAGGAGCTTATTTAAGAGCTAAAAAAGCTTCAGAAGAAAAACAATACCAAGACCAAACAGGAAGAAAAAGAAACCCTCCAACATTTCTTTTAGAAGGAAAAAATATAACAATTAGAGGAAGAGGAATTATTGACCAAGAAGCAATATCAAGAAAAGATAGAAGATATACAGTTTTAGTACAAGATGCTGAAGATGTTAAACTTGAAGGTTTTATAATTCACGATCCAAGCCATTGGACTATTCCTTTAAAAAGAGCAAATAATGTTCATATAGACAATATAAAAATTATAGGTAGAGATGGTAATTCAGATGGAGTTGATATTTCAAGTAGTACCAATGTATTAGTTGAAAACTGTTTTTTAAGAACCTTAGACGATTTGGTTGTAGTAAAATCTCGTACAGGGCAGGGAGAATCTAAAAACATACACGTTCGTAAAAATGTTCTTTGGAATGAATATGCTCATGCCTTAAGCATTGGAGCTGAAGTACGTGAGAATGTTAGCAATGTATTGTTTGAAGATTGTGATGTTATTCATGATAAAGGAAGAGAATCTGCACTTAGAGTTTACCATTGTGATGATGCAGTTATAAGCGATGTAACATTTCAAAATATTAGAGTAGAAGAAGCACGTAGACTTATTTCTGTTTGGATTGGTAAAACACGTTGGACTAAAACTAAGGAAAGAGGAAACGTTAGAAATGTGTTTTTTAAAGATATTACTGCAGTTTCAGCACCTATAGATACAACTTTAACAGGTTTTCAAGATGGAATTGATTGGAAGCCATACATTATTAGAGACCACGCAAGTTTGGAGCTAATAGGTTACGATAAAGATCATACAGTAGAAGGAGTGTTTTTTGATAATGTAATTCTTGATGGAAAGAAAGTTGAAAAAAGTCAATTAATAATTAATGATTTTGTTAAAGAAGTAAACATAAAGTAAACTATTCATCAAAAAATTAAGAAGAAAATATTCTAGAAATAGAAGAACTATATAAAGTGCATAATTAGACTCTAAAAGTGGAGAAATTCACATTACATAAAAATTAACAATTTTAAAAATAATTATATATGAAACTATACATAACACTATTAATAATTATTTTATCAGTGTGTTTAGCTAATGGTCAATCTCAATCTAGTTCAACACCAAAATATCAAGATTTATCACTTGATTTTGAAACTCGTGCAGCTGATTTAGTTCAGCAAATGACTTTAGATGAGAAAATTGCTCAATTAGGTAATAAAGCGCCAGCAATTCCAAGATTGGGTATTTTAGAATATGACTGGTGGAACGAAGCTTTACACGGTGTTGCTCGTGCAGGTAATGCAACAGTATTTCCTCAAGCTATAGGTTTAGCGGCAACATTTGATACTGATATGATGAAGCAAATTGCTGATATAATAAGTGATGAAGCTAGAGCAAAGCATCATGAGGCTCTCCGTAATAGTGATTATAGAAGGTACAGAGGATTGACATTTTGGTCTCCAAACATCAATATCTTTAGAGATCCACGTTGGGGAAGAGGACATGAAACTTATGGAGAAGATCCCTACCTAACTGGGCAAATGGGAATGCAATTTGTTAGAGGATTGCAAGGTGATGATCCAAAATACTTAAAATTAGTTGCAACGGCTAAACATTATGCTGTACATAATGGGCCTGAACCAGAGCGCCATGTATTTAATGTGGTTCCAAATACTAGAGACTTATGGGAAACTTACCTGCCAGCTTTTAAAGATCTAATGGTTGATGCGAAAGCATATTCACTTATGGGAGCTTATAATCGTGTTGATGGAGAATCTTCTAGTGCTAGTTGGTTTTTATTGGAAGATATACTTAGAAATAAATGGGGTTTTAAAGGTTTTGTTGTTTCAGATTGTGGAGCCATAAGAGATATTTATAAGTTTCATAAAATTGTAAATAGCCCTGAAGAAGCTGCCGCAATTGGAGTAAGAAAAGGTTGTGATTTAAATTGTGGAGATGTATATCAAAGTGCTTTGAAAAAAGCGGTTGAATTAGGATTTATAGACGAAGGTGAGTTAGACCTTTCAGTTTATAGATTAATGTTGGCTAAAATGAAATTAGGAATGTTTGATCCACCAGAGATGGTTCCATATGCTCAAATTTCTATAGAAGTGAATGATAGTAAAGAGCATGATGAAGTTGCATTGAAGATGGCCCAAAAATCAATGACACTTTTGAAAAATGATGGTATTCTTCCATTGAATAAGAACAAACTAAAACGAATTGCTATAGTTGGTCCTAACGCAAATAATGAAAGAAGTATTCTTGGAAATTATGCAGGAACACCAACTAAACCAGTATTGGCATTAGAAGGTATTAAAAATGCTGTGGGCAAAGATGTAGAAGTTTTCTTCTCAGAAGGAGTTCCAATGGTAATTTATGATATTAATGATGAAGAATTCCCTATTATCGAAAGCAAATACTTATCTACTGTTGATAAGACAGGCAAGAAAGTGCAAGGGTTAACAGGTAGCTATTTTAACAATAAGAATTTGGAGGGAGAGCCAACTTTGGTTAGGGTAGATCCTCAAATAAATTTTAAATGGAATAGAAGTATATCGCCAACAACAACAGCTGTTGCACAGGGAATTTTAGGTGAAAATGAAGCTATTGGAGATGAAACCTTTTCTATCCAATGGACAGGTAAATTGTTAGCTCCAGCTACGGGAACTTATAAAATTGGTGTTTCCTATGATGATGGATCTCGACTATGGATTAATGGAGAGCTAATAGTTGATGGTTGGTTAGGTCACAATAGAAATCAAGTTATTTTAAAGGAAATAGAATTTAAGAAAGGACAGACATACGATATCAAATTAGAGTATTTTGAGAATTTTGGAGTAGCAAAGGTGAAGTTGATTTGGGAAACACCAGAGATGTTATTAAAAGATAAAGACGACCCAAATATACTTTCAGCAAAAACTTTATCTGAAGTTAAAAAAGCTGATGTTGCCATTTTTATCGGAGGTTTAGATGCTTCTTGGGAAGGTGAAGAAATGAGTGGTCGTACTGGTATTGATGGTTTCAATCGTGGTGATCGTACCAAAATTGAACTTCCAAAAACTCAAATGGATGCTTTAAAAGCTATGAAAGAAACAGGAACTCCAGTAATTTTTGTATTAATGGCTGGTAGTGCCATTTCATTTGAAGGTTTAGAAAAAGATTTAGATGCTATTTTAATGAGTTGGTATCCGGGTCAACGAGGAGGAGATGCTATTGCTGATGTTTTATTTGGGGATTATAACCCAGCAGGCCGTTTGCCCGTAACTTTTTATGCATCAACCAATGAATTAGCAGATTTTAAAGATTACAATATGCGTGCAGGTAAAGGATTTACCTATCGTTATTATACAGGAGATGCACTCTATCCTTTTGGACATGGTATATCTTATACCAATTTTAAATATTCAAATCTAAATATTGATAAAACCTCTGTTAGTAAAGACGATGAAATTACTGTAACAGTAGATATCAAAAATATTGGAAAAAGGGATGGAGAAGAAGTTGTTCAGTTATACATTAAAGATGTGGAATCAGATAAATGGATGGCATTAAAACAACTTCGTAAATTTGATCGAATTGCTTTGGAAAAAGGTGAAACTAAAAGGTTGATATTTAAATTAAAAGTAAGTGAAGATTTACGTTATTACGATGCTATGAAACGTGATTACCAAGTTGAACCTGGGGAGTTTGAAGTTCAAATTGGCGCTTCAAGTGAAGATATTAGATTGAAAAAAATGATCACTGTAAAAGAATAAAAACCATTAAATTAGAATTTAAAGTCAGATTTTTTTGAATGATGGCATTATGCTAATTGTATTTTATTATAAAAGTTATTTAGAAATTAAAAATAAGATTAATGATGAAAACAAAAACCTTTTCAATTTTATTATGTTCAATAATTTTACCTTTAATTATGAATGCTCAAAGTACTAAAGTAAGTCCAGAAGAATTAAATAAATGGTCATTCTATGGCCAAGGAACTAAGATGGTGGAAAGCCATAATATGTTCTTTATGAAAGAAGCAGAGGTTAGTGAAGGAGCAATGATTGTTAGCCCTGAAAGTTATGGAGAGAATGTTGTTGTAAAGTATGATGTAATGACATTAACGCCAGCAACAGTTTTAGTAGCTATTTTATCAGCATCAAATGTAGGAGAAGATGCTAAACTTACAATTCCTGAAGATTATGATGGTTCAATGAAATTATGGATAGAAGATGTTGAAAGTTACTTCTATGCTTTTAGAAATGCTCCACATAATTTTACACCATTTATTAGAAAATATCCAGTACCAGAAGGTCAAGATCCAGCTTTAGTTTCACTAGATGAAAATATTATGCATCCAGGTATTTTTTATTCAATTGAATTAGGACGTAAAAAAGATAAAATTTGGTTAAAAGTTGATGGAAAGACAATTTTAGAAACCATTGATGAAAAAGCATTTGGTGGAGGTCATTTAGCTTTTAGAATTAGAGGAACGGCAGGAGAATATGCATCTTGTTTAATAAGAAATTTAGAAATAATTAAATAGTACTATAAATTTAGGAAATCAGTAAATTAATTTTAGGATGAAATTAAAAAAACACATATTCGCACTTGTTATAATTGCACTTGTTTTTACAAGTTGTAAAAATAAAGTTGAGGAGAAAAAAGAAAAAAAGAGACCAAATTTTTTATTTATTTTGGTTGACGATCAATCTCCATTTGATTTAAAAACTTATGATCCAAATTCAATATTAGAAACTCCAAATATAACTAAGTTAGCTAATGAAGGTATTGTGTTTGATGATGCACGTAATATGGGTTCTATGAATGGTGCCGTATGTACACCGTCTAGACATATGATTATGAGTGGGCGTACAGTGTGGCATTTACCACCTAGTGCACAATTTCAAAAGCAAATAGATCCACACGCTATTGATCTGCAAACAATGGGAGCTGTTTTTAATAGAGCTGGTTATAAAACAATGCGTACTTGTAAAAAAGGAAACTCGTACCCAAATGCAAACAAGCAGTTTACTGTTGTTAAAGATGCTACAAAACGTGGAGGTACAGAAGAAAGTGGAAGCGCTTGGCACTCTAAACAAGTATTAAGTTACTTAAATCAAAGAGATTCTATTCATGAAAAAGATCCATTTTTAATTTATTTTGGTTTTTCTCATCCGCATGATGTTAGAAATGGAACACCAAAATTACTTGCTAAATATGGAGCTGTAAATCATAAAGATAAAAATAGCTTACCAGCATTAAACAAAAAGCAACCACAACTTCAAGATAACTATTTAAATGCACATCCATTTTTTCATGGTCATCCAGATCTTAGAGATGAAGAACGCGTGAGTGGTGTTTGGAAAAATAGAGACGAAAATACGGTAAGAAATGAATTAGGGCGTGAATATGCTTGTTCCGAAAATATTGACATACAAATAGGAAAAGTTTTAGACAAGCTAGAAGCAATGGGAGAGCTAGATAATACCTATATAATTTATACATCAGATCACGGAATGTCTATAGGAAGACATGGTTTAATGGGAAAACAAAATTTATATGAACATACCTGGAGAGTTCCTTTTATTATAAAAGGCCCAGGAATAGAATCAGGAAAAAGAGTTAAAGGAAATATTTATTTGTTAGATGTATTACCAACACTTTGTGATTTAGCAGGAATTGATATTCCTAAAACTGTTGAAGGTAAAAGTTTTACATCAGTAATTAATGGTGAAAAAGAAGTGGTTAGAGATGTAATGTACGGTGTGTACGCAGGAGGAACAAAACCAGGAATGAGATCAGTTAAAAAAGGAGATTGGAAATTGATTAAATACGATGTAATGGATGGTGCAGTTAGAGAAACACAATTATTTAATTTAGCTGAAAATCCTAATGAATATTTACCAGAACATGGTAAATCTGGAGAAATGCAAACAGATTTAGCAGAAAATCCAAAATTTGCAGATAAACTTGCTGAGATGGAAGCCTTATTATTAGAGCAAATGAAACAACATAATGATCCTTATAGATTATGGGATCAACCTTTAGAAAAATAAATTTTCACTTAATTGGAAAAACCTTGTTAATTAGTTTTAATGAGGTTTTTTTTGTTTTCAACCTCAACTAATTTCAAAACCAAACTAACTTCTACATTATAAATAAGGTAATTTTTAATTCTAGCTCAATTATTTTTTAAGAGGGTTATATTTTATATGAATTGAATTATGCTTTATACTTATATTTTATATGAAAACTTACTTTTATAAGTGAATATTAAGAACAGGAAATCTGTTATGTTGAAACTAGCAAATAGCAAGGTAAAATTTTATGAAACAGTATTTTCAACCAAATAATCATCATCTAAACAAACCTAATTAACCAATTATGACGAAAACTAATATTTATAGAACAAACAAAAAACAAGTGTTTTTTATAGTTATGTTCTTTATTTTTAATAGCCTTTTTGCCCAAAAAGCTGATCTAATTTCTTCTACAGAATCAGAAAAATGGGTAAAATCCAAAATTAAATTTGAGAAAGAAATTAAAACATCAGATATCACTATTTATGCCGATAGTTTATTACAAGAAATTGATGGAATAGGAGGAGCGTTTAACGAAATAGGTTGGGATGCTCTAGAAGCATTACCAAAAGAAACTTCAAAAGAAGTTTTTAATGCTCTTTTTTCAGAAGAAGGATGTAATTTTTCTATGTGTAGAATTCCTTTAGGAGCATCGGATTATGCGTTAAGCTACTATTCGAGTAATGATGTGCCAGAAGATTTTGAAATGCGTGATTTTAATATTGATAGAGATAAATACATTTTAATTCCATATTTAAAAGAAGCTTTAAAAGTAAATCCAGATTTGCAAATTTGGGCATCGCCGTGGTCACCACCAGCTTGGATGAAAGTGAATGAACATTACGCAATGAGAAGAGGCGATTTTGAAAATGCAAAAGAAGGAAATAGAATGGCTAATGGAGCGGAGATTTTAAATAATGCTACAGCTTTTAAAATGCAAGAGAGATATTTAAAAGCTTATGCATTATATTTTTCAAAGTTTGTGCAAGCTTATAAAAAAGAAGGTGTAGAATTATTTTCTATTCAACCTCAAAACGAAATTGCATATCAACCAAACTGGCCTAGTTGTACATGGAGACCAGAAGATATGGCTTATTTTATTAATGATTATTTGGGACCACAGTTTAAAGAGGATAATCTTGATACAGAAATATGGTTGGGTACGGTAAATGCCGGTGATCCAAATTATGTAAGAACGGTATTAAATTATAAAGATGTATCTAAATATCTTACAGGTGTTGGCTTTCAGTGGGGTGGAGCAAAGTCAATTTCAACTATAAATAAAGAGTTTCCTTCTATAAAATTAATGCAAACAGAAAACAAATGTGGAGAACATGAGAATGATTGGACTTCGGTAGAAAGATCCTGGAAAGATCTTGTTCATTATATAAATAACGGAGCAGGATCTTATATGTATTGGAATATGGTCTTAGATGAAACAGGTAAAAGTGCTTGGGGATGGCCTCAAAACTCTATGGTAGTTGTAAACAAAACAAGTAAAGAAGTTACTTATACTGATGAGTTTTATTTGTTTAAGCACATTTCAAAATATGTGCAACCAGGAGATTATTTAGTAAAATCTTCTGAAGGGAAAAACCATTTAGCTTTTAAACTTAAAGATGGTAGAGTTATGTTAATGGTTTATAATGTTGAAGAAACTAAAAAATCTATAAAAATAACTGTTGGAAATAAGCAAGTTGTTGCTCCGTTAGAAGCAAAGTCTATAAATACAATATTAATTAATAAATAATATTTCAAATGAATAAAATTAAATCTATAGCTTTTGTTTTAGTAATAGCATTAACCGTGTTACAGTTAAATGCACAAAATAAAATACAAGTAAATGTAAATGAAAAAGGAGAGCATTTTGATCATTACTGGAGTAAAATGGTAGGTGCAGGTAGAGCTAATGAAGGTTTAAGAGCAGGTTGGTTAGAGCAATTAGAACAAGTACAAGAGAATTGCGGATTTGAGTATGTCCGTTTTCATGGTCTTTTTCATGATGATATGTTTCCAATTGTAGAAGAGAGTGGAAAGCTTAAATATAACTGGCAGTATATAGATGATTTGTTTGATAGAATGCTAGATTTAAAAGTAAAACCTTTTGTTGAATTGGCGTTTTTTCCATCTAGTATGGCAGCTGAAAATTCTAGAACAGTTTTTTGGTGGAAAGCGAATGTTGAACCTGCTGAAGATTCTTTTGAAAAGTTTCATGATTTAGTGAAAGCATTTACACAGCATTGTGTAGATAGGTATGGAATTGAAGAAGTACTAACTTGGTATTTTGAGGTTTGGAATGAGCCAAATTTGTATCCATTTTTCTGGAAAGGCACTAAATCTCAGTATTTCGAATTGTACAAGCAATCTGCATTAGCTGTAAAATCTGTTGATAGTAGATTAAAGGTTGGAGGGCCTTCAACAAGTAATTTTGTTCCGGACTCACGTTTTGATGGAGAAATTACAGATATGGATGCATCAGAACTTGTGTATAATTCAGATGATATAAATAGTTTAGATTGGCATGGAGTATGGATAGAAGATTTTTTAAAGTTTTGTAAAAAAGAAAAACTACCTGTAGATTTTGTAACCACGCATCCATATCCAACCGATTATGCATTAAATCCTGAAACTGGAAAAAGTAAAGGATTAACGCGTTTTGTAGGTTCCGTAAAGTTAGATTTAGAGTGGTTGACTAAAACAATTGCAAAAAGCGATTATCCAGATGTAGAAATTCATTTAACAGAATGGCATACAAGTCCAAGTAGTAGAGATGATATGCATGATAGATTACCTGCTGCGACCTATATAGTTAAATCTAATTTAGATTGTATTGGTATGGTGAATTCTTTGGCTTTATGGACTTTTACTGATATTTTTGAAGAAAAAGGTGGGGCTTCAAGTATTTTTCATGGAGGATTTGGGATGATTAATTTTCAAGGTTTAGTAAAACCATCTTACCATGCATACAGAATGCTTCATAAGTTAGGTGATCAAAAATTGTATAAGGATGATTTCTTATTTATAAGTAAAAAATCGAAGGATAATAATATAGTTGCTTTAGCTTACAATTACCCAAAGGAATATGTGAATGCTGTTCCTTCAGGAAAAGATAAAAGGGAAAAAGGAACATCAAAAGAATTAAAATTTACTTTAAAGGGGTTAAAACCAGGAGCTACATTTAAAATTGAAATTTTAGATAAGGATCACGGGAATATTCATAATTTTTGGGAAGCTTTGGGGAAACCAGAACCGCCAACAAGAGAAGAAATTAAAGTTATGAAAGACTTTGCAAATACTTTGAAAACCGAATATGTAGCTGCAGAGGAAAACGGAAACTTAAATATTAACCATACTATAACACCTTGGAGTTTAGTGTTAATTGAACAAATTAATTAAAACTTGTAAAATATGAAACCAACTAGATTTTATAAATCTTCCATAAATTTTTATTGCTTCTTATTAGCTTTAGTTTTTACTGGATGTACAAATAATAAGAAATTTAAATTGAATGAAAACACTACTGTTTTAGGTGAGGTGATTTACAAAAATAGTTTTGATGATGATTTAAGCGACTGGGTTGTTGAACAAATGCCTAATGGAATGGTTGAAATTAATGAAGGTAAATTAGAAATTGATGATGTTTCAGGTTGTACCGTGTGGTTAAATAAAAAGTTTTCAGGTTCAATTCTGATAGAATATGATGTATTCATAATTCAAAATGGTGGGGCCAATGATAGGGTTTCGGACCTAAATTGTTTTTGGATGGCTAATGACCCTGAAAACCCAACAAATTTATTTGCAAATTCTGACAAACGAGGGGGTAAATTTTCAAACTACGACTCGTTGAAATTGTATTATATGGGGGTTGGAGGAAACAATAATGGAACTACACGTTTTAGAAGATATGTGGGTAATGGCGAAAGACCTTTATTGCCAGAACATGATTTAAAAGATCCTAAATTTATGTTAGAGGCTAATAAAACCTACCATATTAAAATTGTAGCACACAATGGTATTATTCAGTACTATAGAGATAATGACTTATTTGTTGATTTTAGGGATTCTAAGCCTTATACATCTGGTTATTTTGGCTTTAGAACAGTTAATAACCATATGACTGTAGATAATTTTAAAGTGTATAAAATAAAATAGTTAGAAGCAAACTATATTGATTTTTTTAAGTGTAATCCCTGAGGTAGTTCTCAGGGATTTTTGTTTTATATTCAGCTATGTTTTTTATTAGAATAGAATTTAATAAAAGTGTTATACTAATTATTATTGAAAGGGTTATCATTTTTAGAGCAACCTATTTTTTTTAATACGTTTTGTAAATTCACAATCTTGTTTTTTTTCTTTTAATATATATCTTGTGGTCAAATTGAAAAATCAATTTAACTTCCTGTCAGGGCATAAGAGTAATGTTAGAATAAATCTAACTATTTTAAAAAAGGTAATAATATTATAGAGAGGAGTTGTTAGGTTCACTTAAATTCCTTGAACTCTATAAGTCCAATTAATACTAATTAATCTGTTCTGGAATAAGAACTAGTGATGTTTGTTGATGAATAGAGTGATTTTTGGAGGTTGTATATGTGCTTCTAATTGTTTATTGGGAAAGTTATGAGAGCATAAATTTCTATAGAAGTAAATTTAGAAATGAAGTAAAATCTATATTTATCTTTAATTATTATGTTTTCTAATTATTCTGTCTTTTGATAGTTCCGTACAAGTAGTAAAGAATCTTTAAATCATCTAATGTACAGCCTTAACCTTTTACTTAGGTTTCCGTTATTATATTGAGAATAGTTAATTTTAAAACGGGATTATCTAAAGTCAATGTTAAAGATGCTAAAAAAAATAATCTATATTTTATAATCATTAGACTATAAAATATGGATTATTTTCAGTATTAATTTTTATGAAAAATATTTTTTCTTAATTAGTCACAACTTGTTTGTGTTGTGGTATTAGAAGTACCATTGTCAATAACAGTTCCACAGTGATAAACATTATTTCCAGATGAATAATCTGTTAATAATATTGGATATTTTGTATTGTTAATTACTGTTGATGAAGTGGTGTTGTGAAAGTTTTGACCAGAGTTAGCACCTTCTAAATATCTTAAAGAGTTTTTATCTCCACCAAGTTTAATGCTTCTATCTTGTGAAACGCTTGATTCGCTACTTTCTAGTGTTATGTTTTGGTTACTACCACCAATATAAGCTATAGGGTGAGTTCCATAACTTCCTTCACTGTCAGTTATTGTTAAGTCAACAGTTATATTACTGTCGTTTTCATAAGCGATAGTATAAGCAGGACCATATTTAGCATCACTTTTGCAATTTGTAATAATTCCTCCATTTTGAATAGAAAAACCACTTTCATTTTCTATAGAAGTACAGTTTTCAAACACCATAGTTCCTTTTCCAAAAACTAAATTAAATCCTGACCTTACATGTTTAGCTGTACAATTTTTTATGGTTACATTTTCAGTGTAGCTTGTTTCTCCGTTACCTGAATAATGCTCAGCAGATTCGTAAGATCTAAAACCAGCTTCTTGTTTACTTATCATATATCCAGCAGGAACTTTGTATCCCCAAACTGTTAAAAAGTTTACATTGTCTGCAGGAGTACCTGTACCTTCTTCGGCTAATACATCATCAGTTGTTCTCATTTCATCTCCTTCAACATAAACATTGTCTATTAAAACATCTTTACCTCCTTGGATAAATACAACATGTCCATAGCTTCTTGAGATAATAGTAGAATTTTTTAAAGTATTACCTTCACCTCTAATTAATATACCTGAGTGCTTGTTGTGACCTATTACAGCTCCACCGCCTTTTCCAAATAAATCTCCATATCCATAAGGATAAGATCCACTTGTTGAAATATGGAATCCATCTACTGTATTATTAACACCATCTAAATGCATGTTTCTTGCTCTATAAGCAGGAGCAGAATCACCTATATCTACGACCGTTAAATTTTTAACTGTAATGTTTTCTCCATAAAGTCTTAATTGTACAACTTCTTCACTTCCATAAGCACTCCAAAGAGCTGTATCAAATTCAAAAGTTACATCTGTAAAATCATAGTTAGAATTACTTCCTCTAAAAACAAACATTTCATAGTCTGGTATTAAACCTGAAGTTATGTCATCTGGTCCAAAACTATAAGTTCCAGGAGCTAATTTAATATTAACATCATTTTGATTTAATGTAGCAATAAAATCGGCTATGGTATTAACTGTTGTGTAAGTTATTCCATCTTCTTCTTCCTCATCATCATCGTCATCAACAACTACTGGATCTTCATCGTCAATTCCGCTTAGAGAATCTCCACCGCAGCTATAAGTTCCTATACTTAATAAGAATACAAAGAAGTATTTTACAATAATTAGTTTATAAATTTTCATAATTATAATAATTAATATGTTATTTTTTTATTTTGTTATACAAATTAACGGATATTAAATATATTTAGATATAAAATAATATTCATTCGTGTAAAATATGATTCAAAATGGTTAATTTATATAGGTATTTAGCTTAATTGAGTATGTTTTAGTGAATGTGTGGGTTTTATTATTAAGACTTCTTTTTTAAGTTTGAATTTTAGATTTTATATATAATATGTGCTGAGTTTTATGTTACTGTATACAGGTTGTAATTTTTTTTAGAAAAAAACATATATGATTAAAGTGATTTTAAAATATAAAAAAGCTCCATGTAATTATTTACAAGGAGCTTTTATTATTTAGATTCTATTTATTAATAAAATCTAATATCGTAACAATATGCAAATGTACCAGAAATAGCATTTCCACCAATTAACATATATTTTGTGTTAGCATCTGAAAAATCAGGAGATAATTTGTTACCTGCGTCATCAGTAAATTCAATTAAAGTTCCATCAAGTTCAAAACTTACCAATTCTCCAGTTATAGTATCAACTACTAATTTTAAATTATGATCAGCATCTCTATCATAATCAGGGATAAAGTCTGTAATTGAGACAGCATCTATTCCAGCAAATGTAGTTGAACTTGTACTAAATGAACCATCCCATAAATAAATTTCATTACTATCTGGTGTAATAATAATACCTCTTAATCCTCCATAAGAAACACTATTTCCATCAGTTGCCGAATTTAGTACTTCAGAAACATACCCTAAATGAACACCTCTAAATGGTCTTGGAGGATCGTTATTTGTAAAAGTACCTAGATTAATATTAGCTTCTAATGTTAATGTAGTAGGTTTTGTATAACCGCTTGCAGCATGGTCAGAAATATCGTATCCCCAACTTCTAGTTGCTCCAATTGTTAATTCACCAGAACCTTCTTCTACAAATCCCCAACTTCTACCAGATTGGTCGTTACCATGTATTTCCCATTTTCTATCGCCAATATAATTGATTGGTTGAGTTGATGGCCAGTATCCAGATTCTTGTGTTCCTGATCTATCAAAACACCCACCAAATTCTTCAGAAGCTTCTAGGAAATCATCATATACTATTGAAGAGTCTACATAGATAAATGTAGGTCCAACAGTTTCTCTGTTTCCTTCATCATAAGTTATTGTTATTGCTCCACTAACACCATCTGTAGGTATAGTAACTACTATTTCAGTATTTGAGATGCTTTCAATTGTAGCCTCAACACCATCATTAAAAAGCACTGATATTGCGCTAGCATCTGTACCAAAATTAAGTCCGAAAATAGTTAATTGTTCTCCAGCTGTTGCTTCGTAACTACTTAAACTACTAATTACAACTCCCGCTTTGTAAACAAAATCTGTTGAGCTTTGTGCTTCGTTAGTCCAAACACTAAGGTTTATTGGTCCTGTTCCTGCAAATTCGGGAACTAATACTACCATTTCAGTATCAGAATAACTTACTATTTCAGTATCAATATCTACATCTGCATCATTAAATGAAATTTTTGCTGCTTGTTTTACATCACCAAAATTAGTTCCAGTTATTGTAATTGGTGTTCCAGGATAACCTGTTGTTGGACTAAAACCTGTGAATGTAATAGCGTCATACGTAGGTACATCGGGATTATATTCAATAGATTGTTCAGGGTAACATGCTACTAATAATGTACTTATTAGTACAGTAAGTAAAGCAATGTTTTTTATTATATTATATTTTTTCATCTCTTTATAATTTAAATTATGCTTTAATTTTAATAGTTAGGATTTTGAAGTAGGTTAGAGTTTTGCGCAATTTCTCTCGTTGGTAAAGGCCAAACGTAATGTGATCTTTGGAAATTTCTACCAGAAGAAGAATTTAACACAACAGCTTTTAATAATCCAGATCCAGTTTCAACAGATTCTTCACCGTCAGGGTATGCCGCTGAATCGTATAAAGCTGTGTTGTTTTCATAATCTGTTCCTTCTATAACAGGCCCAAGAATGCTTTTATTTAATTCTTGTTCAGCAATTCCCCAACGTTTTAAATCGTTGTATCTTGAGTTTTCAGCAAAAAGTTCTATAGCACGTTCTCTTCTAATTTCTTCTAAAACATCTAAATTATTAGCCGCAGCAAAAGAGTTTGTAAGTGCAGGTAGCCCAGCTCTTGCTTTTGTTAAATTAATTGTTTCATTCAATTCTCCATCAGTAATTGAACCATTAAGTTCGTAAATAGCTTCTGCCAAGTTTAAATATACTGTAGCTAATCTAATAATTGGCCAGTTAAAACCATCTGTTGGATCTTGTGTTGAAAACAGATAACCAGTTGAAACAAATTTTAAGTTTCTGTAAGGTGAACCACCACTAGTTTCTACAATACCATCTAAAGTATATTCTCCATCTACAGGAATTTCATCTGTATTAATATTTCTAAAATAGCATTCCATTCTATAATCTCTATTTTGGAATTCGTCTTGAGGACTTTCATAACCTTGAAATAAAGGAGACTGTGCAATTGGTAAACCATCTGTAGATAAAAATAAATCCATCATTTTTCTACTTGGGTTAACTCTTCCTACAGAATTTTGACTAATATTAATAGAACCTAAAATTTCATCAAAAGTTGTATATAAAATAAACTCTTTGTTAGATGATTTATCTAAACCTAATGGGTTAGAATCTGCTCCTTCTAAATTAAATAAATAGTAGTTACTTCTATTATTCATATCTGGGTCACTGTTATAGTTCCATAACTCGTAAGCACCTGAGCTTATTACTTCTTCGTTTAACGTAATTGCTTCAGTTAAATATGCTGTAAAATTATCAGCAGCGCCTGCAGACCCAGCTCCTGATGAAATACCATCTCCATCTGTTGTAGTTCCAACATATTTTTCCCAAGTTGCTTCGTAAAGTAAAACCCAAGCTTTAAAAGCTTTAGCTGCTTCACTACTTATTCTTCCTTTGTCTTCTGAAGAAATAGAATTTTCATTAGGTAAATCTGGAATAGCATCTGTTAAGTCAGATAATATTACATCTACAACTTCGTATCTACTGTTACGAGCTGCAAATACTTCTTCTGAATCTAAATCTAAAACTTCGTTTGTGATTGGAACACCTCCGTAGCGTTGTAATAATTCAAAGTATTGAGTAGCTCTAAAGAATTTTGCAGCTGCAACATATTGAGATATTTCACTATAATCATCAGTATATTCTTCTGCTTTTGCTAGTAGAATATTACAATCTCTTATTGAAAAATAAGAATCACTCCAATAATCGTTATCATTTACTGGGATTGTAACCGAACCTTGTCCATAAGGGTTCGAAAAATAGTTAGCATTTAAATCACTACTGTGATCTAGCATTTCAGATTTTTCTGTATTTCTAGGGTCATTTAAGTCGTTGTACAACTTATTAGCAGCTAATTCAAACTCTTCTGGCGAGTCGTAGAATGCAGCTTCTGTATATCCTTGTATAGGTTCTTTGTCTAAGATTTCATCAACACATGAGCTTAGAATAAGTGCTGAAACTATAACAAGTGTTTGTATAAATTTATTATTTTTCATCATCATAATTTTTTATAAATTAACATTAACTCCAAATGCCCAAGTACGTGTAAAAGGGTATGTATTATCTGTGCTTGAACCATACTCAGGGTCATAACCGTCATTTAAACTAGTTGCTTCCCATAAATCATTACCACTAAAGTATAATCTAACTTTATTAAATTTTGTATTATTTATTTTAAATTTAGGTAATGTGTAACCTATAGTTAGGGTTTTTAAACGTATGTATCTGTTGTTTTGAACCATAAAGTCATTATAAGCCCAGTTCCAGCTAGATCTTGTTGTATGTGTAGTAGTTCTTGGATAAATAGCATTAGTATTTGTAGCTGTCCAAGTTTGACCTAAGAATTGATTTGTTTGGTTTGTAAAACGACCAACAATTGGATAAGAGAATACACCTGTTCTAATAACATTTTGTTTTCCTACACCTTGGAATAAAGCTCCAAAATCGAATCTTTTATAAGTTGCAGATAAATTAATACCAAAATTTAGGTGAGCTCTTGTGTCACCAACATATACTAAATCTGTTTGGTCGATTCTTCCGTCTCCGTTTACGTCAACTTTTCTAGTGTCTCCAGGAGATAACTTAGTAGCAACACCAGTCGATGTCATTGGTGAACCTGAATTATTTAAAATAGTTCCATAAGTATCGTAGTATGCATCAACTTCGTCTTGAGTTTGGAAAATACCATCTGTTTTGTAAACCCATAATGATGAAATAGGATACCCTTCAACAGCACTTGTAATTCCAGCACTTGGTTGAACAAACCCTCCTCTATTAATAATTTTATCTTTTGCATCAGACATAAATACTCCAATGCTATATTTAAAGTCATCATTAACAGTTTCATTCCAAGTAAGTGATGCTTCCCAACCTTTAGTTTTTAAATCTCCACTGTTAGTTACAGGAGCAGTTTCTCCTAATTGGTATGGATATGCAACTTCAATAAACATACCTAAGTTTTGTTTAGTAAAATAATCAAAGTTACCAGTTAATCTATTGTCTAAAACTCTAAAGTCTAAACCAAAGTTTGTTTGTTCAACACGTTCCCAAGTTCTTTCACGACTTGTAAGTGAAGATAAATAAGCAGTAGTTTGTTCAGATGGTGTAGATCCAAATAAAACAGTACCAGTAGACATTGTAGAAATATAATCATAACGTCCAATACCTGTTAATCCATTGGCAGATTCACCATAACTAGCTCTTAGTTTTAAGAAATCTAAAAACTTAACATTTTCCATAAATTTTTCATGAGTAACTACCCAACCTAAAGAACCAGATAAAAAGTTATCCCATCTTTCTTCAGGAGCAAATCTAGAAGAACCATCTCTTCTAAAAGTAACGTTTGCTAAATATTTGTTTTGGTAGTCATATGTTACGTTTGTAACGATACCGTAAAGACCTTCGTGCCAGTCTACACCACCATTAGTTTGGTAATCTTCTGATGCAGATGTAATATTGTATACGCCTTGATCTTCAAAACCAATTCTTTCTCCCCAAACAGTTTTGTTTCTAGAGTCTTCAGTGTTTATACCTGCTGTAACAGCAAAGTTGTGGTCTTCATTAAAAGTATTCTTATAATTAAAATAAGCTCCGTAAATATCTTTTCTACCAGTACCAAACTCAGTATTAAAAGTTGTAGAACCATTATTTAAAGTATTTACTAGTTTAAGTCCATCATATGAATATATAGGTACTTCTAAAGTGTAATTTGTAATATCGTAACTATTAATTAAAAAAGATGCTGTAGCTTTAAAATCTAATTTATCTGTTATTTGGTACGTAGCATCTAAACTGATATTTAATCTATCTCTTTCTTCAAAATTTCTACCTCCGTCAACTAAGTTTGCTAAAGGTTGTCTAGCACCACCTGAATAGTTAAAGTTTGATACCCATTGACCGTAAGGATTCACTGTTGGGTATATTGGAGGGTCATTTGTAAATGCACTTCCAGATAAAGTTGCAGATGGTTGAGATAATTTAAAATGGTTAAATGAAATGTTTGATCCTAATTTTAAACGCTTTGATACTTGAGCATTTACAACAGATCTTAAATTATATTGAATTTGTCCATCGTAGGTCACATCAACAGGACCTACATTTTCTGCATACATTCCAGAGAAACGATAATCAATTTTGTCATCAGAACCAGAAATACTTATGTTTTGTTGGTTAGATACAGAGTTACCATATACTTGATCCCAAATATTATTGTTTACTACATATATATCAGTTGGGTTACCGGCTGGTGCTCCCCAATAAGAATTAATATAACCTTCTTCTCCAGCAGCAAGCATATCTCTAATTGATAATGCATTGTCTAAACTTAACCAACCAAAGGCATTGTATTGTGCTAATCCTAATACATCTTCATCAGATTGCATCGCATCAGTATAAACATTAAAATACTCTAAAGCAGAAGTGCTTTGTGGCTTTATACCTAATGTGTTAATTCTAATTTGAGAATTAAGTTCAATACTCATTTTTCCTTTACCTTTTTTAGTTGTTACTAAAACAACACCATTTGCAGCTCTTGCTCCATAAATAGAAGCAGATGCATCTTTAAGTACAGAAATATTTTCAATATCATCAGGGTTAATACGGGCAAAATCTGCACCTGGAACACCATCAACAACAATAAGGGCAGAACCACCATTAATTGATGTGCTACCTCTAATTAAGAAATCTGCACCTTCTTCACCAGGTCTAGAACTATCTCTAGAAACTACAACACCAGGTGTAGCTCCTTGTAGAGCTAAAACAGGGTTACTAATTGCTCGGTCTTCAAAAACTTCACTTTTTATAATATCAATAGAACCTGTTACAACAGCTTTCTTTTGTGTTCCGTAACCTACAACTACTACTTCATCTAAAGCTTGTGCGTCTTCTTTTAAGGTTACATTAATAATGCTTTTATCATTAACGCTTATTTCTTGACTAGAAAAACCAAGAAAACTAAATATTAATACAGCGTCGGAATCTACATTACTAATGGAGTAATTTCCATCAAAATCAGTAGTGACTCCATGAGTTGTTCCTTTTATAATAACATTTACTCCTGGTATTCCTAAGTTATCACTTGCGCTAATAACTTTACCTGTTACAGTTTTACTTTGATTACTCTCTATAGTTGAAGTAACCGTTGTGGCCTGCACAGGTGTAAATGCTCCACACATTAAAAAGCCTACTATCCAAAATAGACTTGAAAATAATTTCAGATTTCTCTGATTGAGTTTTAATTTAGTCATAAAAAATATGATTTAAAGGTTAATTAAAATTGATTTTGCCTTGACAAAATGTTAATACAATGTTAAAACCAAATATGGGAAGTTTGTGTAAAATAGTATTCAAAGCCTATAATTTATGGTTTATTTTGATGATAAAAGGGGTGATTAACCATTTGTTTATGTAGGATTTTATAAGTTTTGATGAAAAAAGTGTTTATTCTAAACTGTAAATTGCTAAGGTAACAAATATGAAAGAATGTATATAAAGAATTAAAAAGATATTTAATAAATTAGAGTTTGCTTAAACCTTCTTTTGTATAAATATTTGTATGAATTTAAAGTGTAAAAATTTATAAAACACTAATAGTTAGTTGTTTATATTTTTATTTACAGGGTGGTACTTCATATTTATATGATAGATTAACTATTTAATTAGGTAAGTTAATATATTTTTCAATTCATTTTTTTAATTCTTCTTCTACCTTTTTAAAATTAGAAATTTAAATGTTTATGTTGCTTTTTGTGTTTAAAAATATATCTAAACTAAAATTGTTAACCAGAAAATGCATAAAAGAATGATAGTTTATAGTTTTTGGTTCATGTTTTATTCTTTGAATTTGTCGGTTTAGCTAATCTTGTATTAGATAAATAATTTGTTTTGAAATTAAATATTACTCTTCAAAACATAATTTAATTGATATAATTTATTAAACAAATTTAAATGAACTTTACAAAGCCCATCTTATTTGCTGCAATTTTCTTAATAATTGCTTGTCAAACTAATAAAAAACAAACCCATTCTACCGAATCTATAAAATTTAGTGCGGATCAGGTATTAGATTTGAATGTTATAAAAACAAAGAGTACACTTGAAAAATTATCAAGTTATGATAGTCTTCCTAGAAATATAGATAAAGGTGAAAAAGGCTGGAATTTTGTTGGTGTTAAAGATTGGTGTAGTGGTTTTTGGCCAGGTGTTGTGTGGTATGCGTATGAGACATCAGGTGATGTTTACTTAAAAGAACAAGCAGAAAAGTTTACAAACACTATTAAACCAATAGCATATACCTCTGCAGACAATCACGACATAGGTTTTATGGTTTATTGTAGCTATGGTAATGGTTATAGAATTACGGGTAATGAAAGCTATAAAGAAATAATGTTGGCAGCTGCTGATACTTTAGCTACATTATATAACCCAAAAGTGGGCTCTATTTTATCTTGGCCTAGTCAAGTTCATAAATTTAGACACAATACAATTGTAGATAATATGATGAATTTAGAATTGTTGTTTTGGGCTGCAAAAAACGGTGAAAATAAAGAGTTGTATACAATTGCTAAAAATCATGCTGCGGTAACAATGAAATATTTAATTAGAGAAGATAATTCAATGTTTCACGTTGGTTCCTTTAATGAAGAAACTGGAGAGTTTTTACAAGGGTATACGCATCAGGGATATGCAAATGAGTCAATGTGGGCAAGAGGGCAAACTTGGGGAATTTATGGATTTTCTATAGCTTATAGAGAAACAGAAGCTCAAGAGTTTTTAGATACTGCAATTAAATTGGCAGAGCATTATATAAAACGTTTACCTGAAGATGGAATTCCTTTTTGGGATTTTGATGATCCTAAAATACCAAATTCACCAAGAGATGCATCAGCAGCAGCTGTAGCTGCCTGTGGTATGTTAGAATTGTCAGGGTTAGTTAAGGATCCTATTTTAAAAGAAAAATATTACAATGCTGCCCTAAGCTATATTAAAGAGTTATCTAGTAATAATTATTTAAGTGGAGATACAAATCAGGCATTATTGTTACACTCAACAGGTCATTATCCAAATAATTCTGAAGTGGATGTGCCAATAATTTATGCAGATTATTATTATATGGAAGCATTAGTTAGATTAAAAAAATTGCAAGGTTTAGAGTAAATACTATTACATATTTGAATTAATATTTTACGTTTGGTTAATTTCATCTTTCAGTTTTTAGAAAACATGAAAGATGAAATTTTTTTTACAATAGATTTATAAAAGAGTTGTTAATAATATTTGAGGGAAATATAAGATTATATGAATTTTAGCGCTCTCTATGAACTTATTAGTATTAAAGTGAAAGAATAATATTGTAGTAAAACAAATTGGATTGCAGTAGTTAGAATGTTTAAAATTATGTAAGGAAGTAATTTTGTTGATATTCAGTTATGTGAAGGTTTTGAAAATTTAATCTAATTATTGCTAATTATTCAAACAATAAGCTATAAAAGGCCGAACCCAATAATTAAGTTTCTTTAAACTTAATTATTGGGTTCGGCACTTATAGATATTAACTTAAAAGTTTGTAAAATTTTAAAATATTTTTATTTTAAATAACTTTTCATTATCAAAGCAGCTCCTAAAGCACTTTCATTTTTACAGTCAGAAATTTTAATATTAATAGTTGGATTTAGTAGGTTTAGGAACTTAATAAATATTTCATTTCTATTAAATCCTCCTGAGATAAATACATTTGAAATGTCTACGTTTTCATCAGAAATTAATTGAATACCAGCTATTACTTTTTTTGATATTTCATACACTAATTGGTAATAGGCTGTTTCATACGAATCAAAATTTTTCAAATATTCAGGGTGAGCTTCAAAATCAGTATCAATACCTTTAGCTAAAAATAGGTTTGAATTTTTAGAAACCAATGCTTCACAAAGTGTTGTATTTAAAATAAGTTTTAAATGAGTATTGATATTTACTTTATAATATTCACTAAGTGCTTTTAAATACACCTCATGAATTCTTCCTAAAAATTGCATAGAAGACTTTACTTGTTGCTTTTCTGGAGTTATAAAACACAAGCAATTATTTTTAAGTTGATGTTGTGTTAATATTTCTTTACTAAACGGATTCATTGCAATAATCCACGTTCCAGTTGATAATAGAACAAAATCTTTTTCTTTTTCTAATAAAGGAATTATTGAAGATGAGCTATCGTGCATACCTGTACCAACTGCAATTTTTTCTCCATTTATTTCAGAAATAAAGGCTTCATTTCCTTTACAAGGTGTTGGTAAGGTTATATTTTCATCTTTTAACCAGCTGTGATATTGCATTGTATCAAAATCCCAGGTTGCTGTATGCGCACCAACAGAAGTGTAATCTGCTGTTATTTTTTTTGTAAATAAATAACTTAAATATTGTGGATAGTGTAATATAGTATCAACTTGTTTCCAAATTTCTGGTTTATACTTTTTAATCCAAAGCATTTGTAAACCAGTATTTAACATTCCATATACTGGTGAAGCTGTTTTTCTAGAAAATTCTTCTGCACCTCCATTTTTTTTGTACAAACTTTCGTAATCTTTTAAGTCTATATTTTTTAGGTAATTATATAGTGGAGTAATGCGTTTTCCATCTTTATTTAAGTATATTAAAGAAGCTCCATGAGTTGTAAAATTTATAGCTTTTATTTTAAAATTCCCTTTCATTTGAATACTTAAAATTTGATTTTTAATCCAGTTTTCTATGGAAACAATATCGTCACAAGGAAAATTATCATCATCAATTATTTCATCAAATTGAATTGAATTTTGAAATACTACTTCGAAATTTTCATCAAATAAAAATATTTTTTTATTTGTTTTTCCTATATCAATTACCGCTATAACTTTTGTCATTTTTATTGAAAATTTAGATATTAAAAACTTCCCTTATTATTTTATTTATAAAATTATAAGGGAAAGCTTTAATAGTAATATAAAAAAGAATGTGGAGATTGTATCTTTTAATAATTAGGTAACCAATTCTTCTTTAGTTGTTTAATTAATTTTTAAAACCATATAGAGGACCGTAGTTTTCACAAGCTCTATAATCTGCTCCTTCAAGGTTTTCACCAAAAGCAGACCAAGCACTTGGTCTAAAAACGTCATCTTCAGATACATTGTGCATATTTACAGGAATGCGTAACATTGCTGCCAATGAAATTAAATCGGCACCAATATGTCCGTGAGAAATAGCTCCGTGGTTTGCTCCCCATTTAGCCATTACTGTATACACATCTTTAAAGAATCCTGAACCTGTAGTTCTAGGCACAAACCAAGTTGTTGGCCAAGTTGGATTTGTTCTTTCGTCTAAAATATAATGTATGTCTTCTGATAATTCAACACTCCATCCTTCAACAATTTGAAGCACTGGACCAATACCTTTAACTAAATTTAAACGACACATAGTTAATGGAATAGTTCCTTTTGTTTTAAATTGTGAGGAGAAACCTCCACCTCTAAAATACTCTCCAATTGCTGCAGGCCATTTTGTATTGTCCAAACATTTTTGAACTTCCTCTTCTGTGATACCCCAGAAAGGCTTCATAGTTGGATTTCCATCAGCATCAGTTTGTTGAGCTGTAGCATCTAAAGATGTTGAGCCTGAATTGATTAAATGAATAATTCCATTTTTAGCAATGCCAGAAAGTTTTTTTCCTGTTACTCTTTCTACAGATTCTGGACTCCAATAAGTTCTAACATCAGAAAATAATTGTGCTTTTCCTGTTAATAAATGACCGAATAACATTGAAATTGCATTTAAACAATCGTTTTCTGTTGCAAATGTATATGCTTGACGAATTCCATTCCAATCAAAAGATGAATTCATTATTGATTCTGTAAAATCTGCATTTGGTTGATAGTCTGTCCATTGACGTTGCCCTTGAAATCCACCCATAATTGCATTTCTTCCTTTTGACTCTTCACCAAATCCCATTTCTTTTAATTTAGGATTTCCGTTCATTAAATCTTTACAGATTAAGGTCATTTTTACAACTTTTTCCCACTCTAATTCTTTTTGTTCTGCCGATTTTTGAGCTTCAGGACTGTTATAATCTTTTCCTTCTTTACAATTTTTTTTAGTCCAAGCTAAAGCTTTTGCGTATTCTTCTTGGTCAAATATACCTTCGTCTATACGTCTTAAAAGTTCCACCGATTCTACAAATTCTGCTCTTACTCCTAAATAGTCTTGTAAGAAATTTACATCTACCATAGAACCTGCAATACCCATTGAACTATAGCCAATAGATAAATAAGATTTTCCTTTCATTTGAGCAACTGCTAAAGCTCCCTTAGCAAAACGTAAAATTTTCTCAGCAACATCATTAGGAATAGATTGATCTCCTCCATCTTGCACTTCTTTTCCATATATTCCGAAAGCTGGTAGCCCTTTTTGAGAATAACCTGCCAATGCAGCAGCTAAATAAACTGCGCCTGGTCTTTCAGTTCCGTTAAAACCCCAAACTGCTTTTGGTATTAAAGGGTCTGTATCCATAACTTCAGTACCATAACACCAACATGGAGTAACTGATAATGAAACTTCTACACCTTCTCTTTTAAATTTATCTGCACAAGCAGCAGCATCTGCAACACCTCCAATTGTAGTATCTGCAATTACACATTCTACTTTTTCACCACTAGGGAAACGTAATGTATCTTCTATTAATTTTGCTGCGGCTTTTGCCATATCCATTGTTTGAACCTCTAAAGATTCTCTTACTCCTAATTCACGTCCATCTATAACAGGGCGAATTCCTATTTTTGGTAATCTACCTATAAGTCTACTCATTATATTTTGGTTTTTAAGTCCTATGTAAATTGTTCTAATTCAGTTAATTGCTCGTTGGATAATCCTGCTGGTTTAAAACCGGCTGCCCAACACATCATTAATAATTTTGCGCCTTTATTTGCTACATCTAAAAAATCCCAGGCTTTTTCTACATCTGGAGCAGTTGCCGTAGCTCCATGTTTTTCCCATAAAGAAATGTTTCTTGTTTTAAATGCTTCCATAGTTACTTCTGCTAAAGCTGCTGTACTAGACAGTGCGTATGGTGTACAATGAACGCCCTTTGGAACAAATACTCTAACTTCTGGACACATCATCCATAATTGACGGTTTAATTCCTCTTCATTTTCAAATAATTCATGGTGACTCATACAAATCAATTCTAATGGATGTGTATGAACAACGGCTAAATTTTCTGGATGATTTATTGAGTTAAATAAATGAATACTTGAATGCGAAATTAATTCACAAGTAGGTCCAAAATTTTCTCTTTTTCCACCCCAAATAATAGAATAAGCAGTAGCGTCTTCATTTATATAAAGTATGCAAGAAGCTTCTTCAATTTTATCTATTAAATCTCTTAAATAACAACCTGTTCCTGTAATGTAAATTACAAATCCTGCTACGCCTTTTGGAAAATTAAAAGGTACTTCTGTTCCAATACCTTTTACTTCTTCTTTAGAGAAAAAAGATGTTAAATTAATTGATATATTACCTGCGTTTCTTTCTGCCCATTCTCTTTGCCATAAATAACCGGCTACTTTTGAAACATTATTTAATTCTTTCTGTACTTCAATTGGAAGTTTTATTGTGCTCATATTTATTATTTTATAACATAACTAATACTACAAATTTACTTAGAAACAAATGTGAAATAAATATTCAAAATTTGTATTTTTGTATCTAATTCAAACATGTTGGTTTTATGAAGTTTGTGAAAGATATAGAATTAGGAGATCCCTCATCAAATAAACAAAACTTTATAGATCTAAAACTGAAGTTGTTATGTTCTAGGTATTGGTTGTTGGATTTATGGGATTGCCATGATATGGTGTTTCCTTTTTGGAGGCTTTATTGGAATAAAAATGAAGGAGGTGAATTAATCCATCAAGAAAATTGTTATAAAATGGATCCTAATTACCTCTATATTATTCCTCCTTTTACTTCATTTTCTACAAGGTTTACAAAAAATCATAGATATAAAAATGGTATACATGTAGAAGGTAAACAAATATCAAGTGATTTTAATGAAGACGATTATAGTGATAAACAATTAATTCATTTTTTTATACATTTTAACTTAGGAATTCCATTTGATAATGTGTATCCAGGAATTTTTAAAATTGAATTATCTGAATATTTGAAAGATAGATTGCAATATTTAACCTATAGATTAAAAATAGAGAACAGAGATTTTAAATTAACGTTTAACCTAAAATTACAAGCTTTTATAAAAGAAGCACTTACAAATATTGGTCCTGAATTATGGAAAGCCATTGATATTGATGAACGCGTATTAACCATAATTCGTTTTATTGAAATTAATATAGAAAAAAAACTAAGTAATCCAGATTTGGCAGAAATTGTAAATATGGCACCAAATTCATTTTCAAGATTGTTTAAGGATGAAATGAATATTACCCTGCATAGTTTTATTCAAAATAGAAAAATTGCAAAAGCTTGCGACTTATTTGAGCACACCCATAAAACCATTGAAGATATTGCCTATAATTTAGGTTTTTCTGATCGTTACCATTTTTCTAGAGTTTTTAAATCTGTTACAAGATTAACACCTGCAAGTTATAAATCTGGAAAATACACCTAGGTTTTTATAAATTATTACTGGTAAATTATGAATTATGAATGTCAAATGTAATAATTCCTATTTTTTATTGGTTGCATTATGCATATATTATTATTCTGAAGTTTTATACATTATTCAATTTCAGCACTTCTAGTTGTGGCTGTTAAAATAGCATGTTTAAATTGTACATAGTATTGATTATAATAGATAATTAATTCTGATGTGGTATGTTCTATATTTGTTTAATACGCACATATTTTATTATCAAAAAAATGTGTTTCTGAAATAGAAAATATAAGTAATTTATTTTCTGATATAACCAAATAGTAATTAAAAACTTATGACATGAAACAGTTTAAACAATTTATTAATGGCAAATTTATTAACTCAACATCAAATAAAGTAATAGAAATATTAAATCCTTGTACCGAACAAGTTATTTCAACAATTCCTGGAGGTTCTGTTGAAGATGCAAATTTAGCTTTAGAAGCAGCTAAAGATGCGCAACCTGCTTGGGAAGCTTTACCAGCAATACAAAGAGCTTCATTTTTACATAAAATGGCTGATGTTATTAGAGCTAATAGAGTATTTTTAGCAGAGACTTTAGCCAAAGAACAAGCTAAAGTAATAGGATTAGCACAAGTAGAAATTGATGTAACAGCTGATTATTTTGATTATAACGCTGCATGGGCAAGAAGAATTGAAGGAGAAATTATTCAAAGTGATAGAGCAAATGAACACATTTATTTACATAAAGCTCCCATTGGAGTTGCCGTTGGTATTTGTCCTTGGAATTTTCCATTTTTTGTAATGGCTCGAAAAGTTGCTGCATCATTAATAACAGGTAATACTTGTGTTATAAAACCTAGTTCTGAAGCTCCTAATACTATTATGGAATGGGCGGAGCTTATTGAAAATATTGGATTACCTGCAGGTGTATTAAATATTGTATGTGGATCTGGGGCTTTAGTTGGAAATACGCTTTCTAAAAGCCCAATTACAGGAATTATTAGTTTAACCGGAAGTGTATATGCTGGTCAAAAAGTTTTTGAAGCAGCTTCAGAAAACATCACAAAAGTATCTTTAGAGTTAGGCGGTAAAGCTCCTGCAATTGTTTGTAATGATGCTAATTTAGAATTAGCAGTAAATTCAATAGTTTCATCAAGAGTTATATTTAGCGGGCAAGTTTGTAACTGTGCAGAAAGAGTTTATGTACAAGATGATATCTATGATAAGTTTATGGAAATGATTACCAAAAAAATGAATGAAGTTAAAGTTGAAGATGCTTTAACTGGCGTAAATGCCGACATGAGTGCTTTGGTTTCTAAAGCTCAATTAGATAAGGTTTCTGAAATGGTTGAATTTGCGAAGAAAGAAGGTGCTGAAGTTGTTGTTGGAGGAAAAAGATCGGAACAATTTGGAAAAGGATATTATTATCAACCTACGTTATTAACAAATTGCAAACAAGATATGCAGATTATTCAAGAAGAAGTTTTTGGACCTGTATTACCAGTTATGAAATTTGGAAGTTTAGAAGAAGCCGTAGTATTATCTAATGATAGTCAGTTTGGATTAACTTCTTCTATTTTTTCTGAAAATTTCAATAACATTATGTATGCAACAACAAAACTTCAATTTGGAGAAACGTATGTAAATAGAGAGCATTTTGAAGCTATACAAGGTTTTCATGCAGGGTGGAAAAAATCTGGTGTTGGTGGAGCCGATGGAAAACATGGAATGGAAGAATATTTACAAACCAAAGTTGTGTACGCTCAATATTATAATAAATAATAAATTCTAAAAAAAAGATGAAATGTAATTATTTCACCTTTTTTAATACTTAAATTTCATAAATGAAAAATAATAACATCCCGGTCGTATCTAAAGAATATTTAGTTCCGTTTATTTTAATAACCTCATTATTTGCATTGTGGGGATTTGCTAACGATATTACAAACCCAATGGTTGCAGCGTTTGGAACTGTTATGGAAATTTCAACGGCAAAAGCAGCCTTAGTGCAATTTGCATTTTACGGTGGTTATGCAACTATGGCAATACCAGCCGCATTATTTGTACAAAAATACAGCTATAAAAAAGGAATTATATTTGGACTTATTTTATATGCCATTGGTGCTTTATTGTTTTATCCTGCAGCCCAGTTTGAAGTATTTGGCTTCTTTTTAATATCATTATATATATTAACATTTGGATTGGCTTTTTTAGAGACTACAGCAAATCCATTTATTTTATCAATGGGAGATGAAAGAACAGCTACACGTCGTTTAAATTTAGCGCAGTCATTCAATCCAATTGGTTCTTTATTGGGAATGTTTGTTGCATCAAAATTTATTCTTGCAGTATTAGATTCAGATAAACGAACAGCCACTGGAGAATTAATATTTACAACCCTTGATGAGGTTCAAAAAGCAGCTATCCGTACACACGATTTGCTAATAATTAGAAATCCGTATATAATTTTAGGCTTTGTTGTAATTGCAATGTTGGTAATTATAAGTATTTATAAAATGCCGGCACAAGTTAAGAAGGATGATAACTTTAATGCAATGGCTTCATTTAAAAGATTGATAGCAAACTCTAAATATAGAGAAGGAGTAATTGCTCAAATGTTTTATGTAGCAGCACAAATTATGTGTTGGACTTTTATTATACAGTATGCAGATAATTTAGGGATTGCAAAATCAACTGCTCAAAATTATAATATAGTTGCCATGGGAATTTTCCTTTTAAGTAGATTTATTAGTACTATGTTAATGAAATATGTAAATGCTAAAAAACTATTGCTGCTTTTTGCCCTAGGTGCAATGTTGAGCATATCAGGTGTTATACTTATTGAAGGTCAAATGGGTTTATATTTATTAGTTGCAACTTCAGCATTTATGTCGCTGATGTTTCCAACCATTTATGGAATTGCTTTACATAAATTAGGCGAAGACACTACTTTAGGTGCTGCAGGATTAGTAATGGCAATAGTTGGTGGGGCATTAATGCCACCGTTACAAGGAACTATTATTGATTTGGGAACAGTTGGCTCTCTTCCTGCTGTAAACTTTTCATTTATATTGCCATTTATTTGTTTTTGTGTAATTGCTATTTACGGTTATAGAACTTTAAAAATTCACAGTTAAAGAGGATTGTTTAAAATAAAATTCACGTATGAAAAAACATTGTTTTTCACGTAATCTTAAAGAGGATTCTGAACTTATTTTAGCATATAGAGAACATCATAAAAAAGTATGGCCAGAAATTGTTAAGTATCAAAAATAGCGGAATACTGAATTTAGAAATTTACTTAGTTGGAAATAGACTGTTTATGGTTATGGAAGTAAATGATACTTTTTCTTTTGAAAATAAATCAGCAATGGATTTAAAAAATAAAAAAGTACAAGAATGGGAAACGTAATGTGGAAATATAAAAAAAAATCTACCTTTTGCTAAAAAAGGAGAAAAACGGATGTTGATGGAAAAAATATGTCAATTGTAAATATTTAGAATTATGAAAGTAGGTTTATTTATACCTTGTTATATTAATCAATTATACCCACAAGTTGCTATTGCAACGTTAGAGTTATTAGAGAAATTAGGTGTTGATGTATATTATCCAACCCAGCAAACTTGTTGTGGCCAACCTTTAGGGAATTCGGGATATGAAGAAGATTCAAAAGGTGCTTGTCTGTTATTTGTGGAAAATTTTAATGAATATGATTATATAGTTGGTCCTTCAGGAAGTTGTATTTATCACGTTAAAAAACATTTCGATATTTTAGAGCAAACACCTGATGTTATTAAAATTAGAAACAATGCTTATGAATTATGTGAATTCATTGTAAAAGTTTTAGGAAAAAAAGATTTAGGAGCTTCATTTCCGTATAGAGTAGGCCTACATAAAAGCTGTCACGGTTTACGAGGATTGCATTTAGGGTCTTGTTCAGAAAGAATGGATCCGCATTTTTCTACTGAAGAAGATTTACTAAATAGTGTAAAAGGTTTAGAATTAATGAAGTTGAATAGGGAAGATGAATGTTGTGGTTTTGGTGGAACATTTTCTGTATTTGAAGAAGCTATTTCAGTAAAAATGGGTAAAGATAAAATTCAAGACCATTTAGATAATGGTGTAGAAGTTATTACAGGCGCAGATCATTCTTGTTTAATGCATTTAGAAGGTCTAATTAATAGAAATAATCAACCGTTACGAGTGTTGCATATCGCAGAAATTTTAAACAGTAGTATTTAATTATGAGCCATTCAGAAAAAGCAGCAATTTTTAATAAAAATGAAGCCAAAGTAAATTGGCACGATAAAGCTTTATGGTATGTTCGTGAAAAAAGAGATAATGCGGCGCACAATGTTAAAGGCTGGGAATATTTACGCGATACTGCTTCAAAAATAAAAGGAAATGTACTATCCAATTTAGATAATTATTTAATTGAATTTGAAGCTAATGCGCAAAAAAATGGAATTAAAGTTCATTGGGCGTCAACTGCTGAAGAGCATAACGCTATTGTTTATAAAATATTAGAGGGTAGTAATGCTAAAAAAGTGGTAAAAAGTAAGTCTATGCTTACGGAAGAATGCCATTTGAATCCTTATTTACAAAATAGGGGAATAGAAGTTGTTGATACTGATTTGGGAGAATATATAGTGCAAATTGCAAAAGAAACTCCAAGTCATATTGTGTTGCCTGCAATTCATAAAACAAAAGAAGAAGTTGATGAATTGTTTCAAGAACATTTAGGAACAAAACCAAGCAATGGGAATCCAGAGTATTTGACAAATGAAGCAAGAAAACACCTGCGTAATAAATTTTTACAGGCTGATGTAGCCATTACAGGTGTAAATTTTGCAATTGCAGAAACCGGTGGATTTGTAGTATGCACTAATGAAGGAAATGCAGATATGGGTGCTCATTTAGCTCCTGTTCATATTGCGTGTATGGGTATTGAAAAAATTATTCCTAAGGAAGAACATTTAGGCGTTTTTTTAAGATTGTTAGCCAGAAGCGCAACAGGACAACCAATTACAACCTATTCCTCACATTTTAATAAACCTGCAGAAGGAAAAGAATTGCACATTGTAATTGTAGATAATGGAAGAACCGAACAATTGAGTAGAGAAGATTTTAGATCTTCATTGCATTGTATCCGTTGTGGTGCTTGTATGAATACTTGTCCTATTTATAGAAGAAGTGGCGGACATAGTTATAATGCTACTATTCCCGGGCCAATTGGTTCCATTTTATCACCAGGAAAAGATTTAACAAAATACAGTTCACTACCTTTTGCATCTACATTATGTGGTTCATGTTCAAATGTATGTCCAGTTAAAATTAATATCCATGAGCAATTATATAAATGGCGACAACTAATTGTAAAAGATGTAAAACAACCTTTTGTGAAATTGACAATTCTAAAAATGGTTGGGAAAGTGTTAGGAAATAGAGTACTCTATAATTTAGGAGGGAAATCAGCACGATTTATATTAAAATTTGCACCTCGATTTATAGTGTATTCCAAATTAAATTCTTGGGGAAAAGCAAGAGAACTTCCAAAAATTAAGAATGAAAATTTTGATACTTGGTATCAAATAAATAGAAAAAAATAATGGGTAGAGAAGCAATATTAAAATCGGTAAAAGAAAATAAACCAACCTTGTTGCCATTGCCAGAAATAGATGAAACTGTTTTTTTTGAAACTATTGATTTAGTAGCATTTTTTAAAGAAAAAGTAGCCTTAGTTGGAGGAAGTATAATTGAGATAAATAAATTGAAAGAAATTGATGCTGAAATTAAAAAAAGGTATCCAAAAGCTAAGGATATTATCTCGTGTTCTCAAAAATCTACTTTAGAAACGATTTCAATTTCAGAAAAAACGAATCCACATGAATTGGAGTCTATTCATTTAGCCATTTTAGATGGAGATTTTGGTTTGGCTGAAAATGGTGCTATTTGGATTTCTGAAAAAGAGTTTCCTATCCGTGTTTTACCATTTATTACCAATGATTTGGTAATTATTTTAAACAAAGAAAAGCTGTATTCAAATTTACATGAAGCATACAAATTAATTGCGAATAGAGAGCGTACTTTTGGTCTTTTTATTTCTGGTCCTTCAAAAACTGCGGACATTGAGCAATGTTTGGTTATTGGAGCTCAAGGAGCCATGAGTTTAACAGTTTTTTTAATTAATAAATAGAGAGCCAAATACATTGATTTTTTTTACAGCTTCATTTGTTGGAAGAGAGAGCATGTTTTTGGTGTGCTTTCTAATCTTGCCATTTAAGTTTTCAATAAGGCTTGTAGTATAAATTATACATCTTATTTCCACAGGAAAATCTAGAAAAGCAGTGAGTTCAACCAGTTTTTGTACAACGAATCTACAGCATAAAAGTATTTACTATTCCATTTTAAATTAAAGTCTTCCAAGGCAGTTCTAACTGCTTGTTGGTTTGTAACTGTATAGATGTATTTTAAGTCTTGAGTAAATTCTTTTTTTCTATCTCCATGAAACTCAACAGCCAAACAAAGGCTTTATAAATGTTGGTTTTAAAAATTTCGCAATCAAAAAAAATCAGCTTTTAATTTTGCGATGTCTAATGTATTAAGTAATGCAATTACAAGCGTTGCACCTGATTTTTAAGTTAATTATGCAACAGCATTATTAAGTAAAGGGAGTTTATCAAGTGTTTTAAATCCTTTAACCGACTTATCGACTCCAGGTTAGGTTTCATTTAGTTGGACTGATAATTCAACCGAAAGCAATGCGAATGCTACAGATAAGGCAATGTTATTAGTTTACAATCCTATCAAGAAAGAATCTACTTACATTTTAGATGGTGCAGAAAGGTCTACAGGAGTAGAAATATTAAATATTCCAGCTTCATATTCTGGAGATACAGTTGAAATATATATATGTCTTTTGTTGCAGCAGATGGTAAAGTATCAAATAGTAGTTATTTAGGCTCTGGTACGGCGGCTTAATTTTAAGATCTAAATAACTATTTTATCAGAACCGTTACATTAATTTGTAGTTTTTTTTTATGTTTAAACAATTGAAAATGAGTAGTTTTATTATATTTTAACTGTGGGAATAATGTGGGGATATAAGGTGAATAAAAAACCGTAAAAGTTTGATTTACAAACGATTACGGTTTTAAAAAGCGGAGAAAGAGGGATTCGAACCCCCGGAGGTGTGACCCTCAACAGTTTTCAAGACTGCCGCATTCGACCACTCTGCCATTTCTCCAGAAGTCTCATCAGGTATTCCCTGAATGCGGATGCAAATATAAAACGCTTTTTT